>NZ_JBIBVN010000017.1:0-156052 GCF_043080425.1 Streptomyces sp. NPDC015032
GGACCCTAGACAAGTCCCATCGTCCCAGGTCAGATGCGCTCCTCGCTTATTTGATCAAGCGTCGGACACTCGCAGTCGCGAAAGTGCGAGGCTAAATCGCGGAGGGTGACCGGCCGTTGTGTTCTATTTGGCCACCACCAGATCGAGGAGGTCGTCCACCATTCCCTCGATCCGCTCCCGGTCCGCCGCGAACGGCACCGCCATCGCCATCGCGGCCAGCCCGTGCACCGACGCCCACAGCAGGACGGTCACTCGCTCGGGGCCGGTCGTTCCCCCGCGCTCGTCGTGGCAGGCCGCCACCGCATCGGCCCACACGGCATGCACCGTCCACAGCGGATGCGATGCCGCCTCGTCCCGCGACACCTCGATCCGCTCGATCCCGAACAGCAGCCGGTACACCCGGGGGTTGTCCAGTGCGAAGCCGCAGTACCGCTGCGCCAGTGCCCGCAGGGCGGCATGCGCTCCGGCCTCCCGCTCGCCCGCCCAGGCTTCCCTCAACTCGGCGGCCAGCCGCGTGTACGCCCGCTGCGTCACCATCGCCACCAACTCCGCACGGTCCTTGAAGTGCAGGTAGACGCTGGGCGCCGAGATCCCGACCTCCCGCGCCACCGCACGCAGCGACAGATCCCGCTCCCGGCCCGACTCCATCAGCATCCGCGCCGCAGCCCGGACGATCTCCTCCTTCAACGCAGCGCCCTCGCCCCACCGGCTCTGCGTACGACGCGTGAACCCCTCACCCATCCCGAACTCCTCCTGATCTCATGGCCGCTCACCCGCCCAGTGTGACCGGAACCAACCGGCACCCCATCACACACTGCAATCACCCACCGGACAGGGGTGACCGACCTCGCGCGAACCGGGTCGGGCGCAGGAGCGGAACGGGCGGAACAGCCTCTCAGCTTGTCCTGCCTTCCAAGCGTGGGTCCGAGCCGGTCATTCGTAAGATCGGCGGGCCCGGTGAGCCAAGGCCGTGGAGGGCCGCGCAAGGCCGTCGTCCCGGGCATCGGGCGACGGCCTTTTGTCTTCGCGTAATTTCAACAAAGTGTTGACGTGGTGTGGTGGAGGGCGTTAGCTGTCCGCAGCCCGACCGACGCGCGGCGCGGCGACGCCCAGCGAAAACAGCCACGGAGGCTCCCGTGACTTCGAGCTCCACGCCGGGCCTGGCCCGGTTCAACACCCTGGCGGACGACGAGGCCACCGCCGCGTTGCACGAGGTGTGTGCCAGTGCGGCATGGGGAAGAGCGATCCTCTCCCGACGCCCGTACGCCACCGCGGAGGCACTCCTCTGCGCCGGTGACGCCGCCACGGCCGCGCTGACCCCGGAGGACCTGGCCGACGCGATGGCCGGTCACCCGCCGATCGGCCGTCCGGAGCCCGGCGACCCGGCCTCCTCCCGCGAACAGCTGGGGATGGCCGACGCCTCCGGGGAACTCAAGGCCGAGATGCTCGAACTGAACCTGGCCTACCAGGAGCGGTTCGGGCACGTCTTCCTGATCTGCGCCACCGGGGCCACCGGTGAGCAGATGCGCGACGCGGTGAAGTCCCGGATCGGGAACTCGCCCGAGCAGGAGTGCGGGATCGTGCGCACCGAACTGGGCAAGATCAATCGAATCCGGCTCACCCGCCTCGTACAGGACCTATGAGAACAAGGAGCGTGACGGTCTTGAGCACCGACACCACCGCATCGGTGTCCACTCACATCCTGGACACCAGTACCGGCCGCCCCGCCGCAGCCGTCACCGTCTCCCTGGCCGCCCGCGGCGACGGCGACGCGCAGTATGTGATGCTCGGCGGATCCGTGACCGACGCGGACGGGCGCTGCAAAGATCTGCCGGCCCTGCCGGAAGGCACCACCCACGTGCGGCTCGTCTTCGACACCGAGTCGTACTTCACCAGCCAGAAGCAAGCCGAGGCGCAGCAGGACGCCCCCCGCGCAAGGGACAGCGGCGCGTTCTTCCCGGAGGTGGCGGTCGCGTTCGCCGTCACCCCGGGCGAGCACTACCACGTACCGCTGCTGCTCAACCCGTTCGGCTACTCCGTTTACCGAGGGAGCTAGCAGACAATGACCGTCCATTCCCACCAGGCCCGCCCTGTGATCCTCGGCCAGAACCAGTACGGCAAGGCGGAGAACCGCGTCGTCAGGATCACCCGGGACGGCGACACCCACCACATCAAGGATCTGAACGTCTCGGTCGCCCTTTCCGGCGACATGGACGACGTCCACTACTCCGGCTCCAACGCCCATGTCCTGCCGACCGACACGACCAAGAACACGGTGTACGCGTTCGCCAAGGAATACGGTATCGAGTCGGCCGAACAGTTCGGCATCCACCTCGCCCGCCACTTCGTGACATCGCAGGAGGCGATCAGGACGGCCCGGATCCGGATCGAGGAGTACGCCTGGGAGCGCATTGCCACCTCGGACGCCGACTCGCAGTTCACCGGCGCCGACGAGGTCAAGCACTCCTTCGTGCGCAAGGGCCAGGAGACGCGTACCACCCAGATCACCTTCGACGGCGAGAAGTGGCAGATCATCTCGGGGCTCAAGGACCTCGTGGTGATGAACTCCACCAACTCCGAGTTCCGGGGCTATGTCAAGGACGAGTACACGACGCTCAAGGAGACGTACGACCGCATCCTCGCGACCGAGGTCTCCGCCAAGTGGCGGTACAACTGGACCAGCGACGACGCGCGGATGCCGAACTGGGAGAAGTCCTACGGGCAGGCACGCAAGCACATGCTCCATGCCTTCGCCGAGACGTACTCCCTGTCCCTGCAGCAGACCCTTTACCAGATGGGTTCGCGCATCATCAACAGCCGAAGCGAGATCGACGAGATCCGCTTCTCGCTGCCGAACAAGCATCACTTCCTGGTGGACCTGGAGCCGTTCGGTCTCAAGAACGACACCGATGACGGCGCTGTCTACTTCGCGGCGGACCGACCGTACGGCCTGATCGAGGCCACCGTGATACGGGACGGTGTCGAGCCGCAGATCCCGGTCGACATGACCAACCTCTGACGCCGTGCCGGGCTCCGGCATCAGGGCCGGAGCGCTCGTAGCGGTCCTGCTCAACCTGTTCTTCCCTCATCTCGGCACCCACGGCGGCCCGGCTGTGGCACTCAAATCCTCCCAGGGCCCTGCCGTGCCCGCATCACCGGAAAGGAAGAGGACGCACCATGGCAGCATCGGCAGCTCCTGAGTACGTGGAACGCATCGTCATCGAGAACTGCTCGATCGCGACCGTCGACGCCGACGACACCGAGTACGCCTCGGGGCATGTCGTCGTCGCGGGCAATCGCATCGAATCCGTCGGTGCCGGCCGGGCACGCCGGGGCCTGGAGAACGTCGTACGCCGCATCGACGGCACCGGGCATCTGGCCACCCCCGGCCTGATCAACACGCACCACCACTTCTACCAATGGATCACCCGGGGCCTCGCCACCGACCACAACCTGTTCGACTGGCTGGTCGCGCTGTACCCGACCTGGGCGCGCATCGACGAGCCGATGGTCCGAGCCGCCGCACAGGGCTCCCTCGCCATGATGGCCCGCGGCGGCGTCACCACCGCCATGGACCACCACTACGTCTACCCGCGGGGATCCGGCGACCTGTCCGGTGCGATCATCGGAGCCGCCCGCGACATGGGCGTACGGTTCACCCTCGCCCGCGGTTCCATGGACCGCAGCGCGAAGGACGGCGGGCTGCCGCCGGACTTCGCCGTGGAGACCCTCGACGGCGCACTCGCCGGCACCGAGGCGACCATCGACGCACACCACGACGCCTCCTTCGACTCGATGACCCAGGTCGCCGCCGCGCCCTGCTCCCCGTTCTCCATCTCCAACGAACTCCTGAGGCAGGGTGCTCAGTTGGCCCGCCGCAAGGGAGTGCGCATGCACACCCATGGCTCGGAGACCGTCGAGGAGGAGAAGTTCTGCCACGAGCTGTTCGGGATGGGCCCGACCGACTACTTCGAGTCGACCGGCTGGCTCGGCGACGATGTGTGGATGGCGCACTGCGTCCATATGAACGACTCCGACATCGCGGCCTTCGCCCGTACCGGAACGGGCGTCGCGCACTGCCCCTCCTCCAATGCCCGGCTCGCCGCGGGCATCGCCCGGGTGCCCGACATGCTCGCCGCGGGCGTCCCGGTCGGCCTCGGCGTCGACGGCACCGCCTCCAACGAGTCCGGCGAACTCCACACCGAACTCCGCAACGCCCTCCTCATCAACCGCCTCGGCGCCCACCGCGAAAAGGCCCTGAATGCCCGTCAGGCCCTGCGTCTGGGCACGTACGGCGGCGCACAGGTGCTCGGCCGGGCCGACCAGATCGGCTCCCTGGAGCCCGGCAAACTCGCCGACCTGGTGCTCTGGAAGCTGGACACCCTCGCCCATGCCTCCATCGCCGACCCGGTGACCGCACTCGTCTTCGGCGCCGCGGCCCCCGTCACCCTCTCCCTCGTCAACGGCGAGCCGGTCGTCGAGGACAGCCACCTCATCACCGCGGACGAGGACACCATCGCCCGCGTCACCCGCGACGAGGCCCGCCGCCTCGCGCGGATCGCCGCCGGAGCCTGACGCTCCGGGACACCGCCGATACCGGCTGGCCGAGGGGGACGGCCCTCGGCCGGCCGCCGTGGACCCGAACGGGGTCCGCGGCAACCGGGGCGGGGGCGCGTACGACGCCCCTCGCGGGTGCTGCCGTACGCGCCACAGCCGTGAACCAGGGATGCGTCAGCCGATGTGGTAGCTGTCGCCGTACACCTTCCAGTCGAGCGGCGGATTCAGGTTCAGATTGCCCTTCTTCAGGAAGACCCGCTGGGCGGTGTCCACCCGGCTGGTGTCGGAGTGGGCCTCCTCCTGCTGCATCGCCCAGACCCGGGCATCGAGGAAGGCGTTGAGATACGTGACCTCGTTGCCGCCCTGCGACGGGGGCTTCGCCTTGGTGAGGGCCCTCTTGCGGATGGAGCTGAAGCTGGTGCTGTCGCCGCCGTCACCGTGCATGACGATGGCGTCGTAGTACGCGAACTGGCCCAGCGTGCCGATGCCGTCGGCCTTGCCCTGCTTGACGGCCGGGTCGAAGTACACCCGGTCCCGCTCGTCGTTCTGCGCCTGCTGGAACGCAGGGTCGGACGCGGCCTTCCCCCAGTCCTTGGTGAAGTTCGGGTCGAGACCGCTGTGCGAGGGGGTGCCGTTGACCTTCCGCAGCGCGGGGAGGTACTTCGCGAGGACGTTGCCGGGCTTGCGCTCGGTGTACAGCTCGACGAGGTCGAGCATGTCGCCGGTGCCGGAGCAGAAACCGATGATGCCCGCGGTGTAGCCGCGGTCGTCGTCGATGTCCTCGATGTACTTGTACTGGGACTTCCAGTTGAGGGAGGAGTTCTCGGCGCTGGAGACCAACTGCATGGCGATCTCCTTCTTGGCCGGATCGTCGAGCCCGGTCGCGGCGGCGGCCTGCTGGGCGACCGCCGTCCGCTGGGGTACCGCCTGGTGCGAGGGGGCACCGGCGTAGGCGCTGACGGGTATCGCCGTGAGGGCCAGTCCGACCGTGATGACCGCGATGCGCACGGAGCGGGTGTTGCGACGTGCGGTGCGCTTATGGGGGGTGTGCACCAGTCCTCCAAAGGGAGTTCGTCAGTTCCATCATCTGTTAGGAAGCTTTCCTATCAGGTGGAGCGGGCGGCGTACACCCCTACGGCACAGGGGAGTTGAGAACATTCCGTCGGAACGCGGGAGGGCCCCGCACCGCGCGGCAGGCGTGGTGCGGGGCGAGATGTCCGGGTCTCAGCAGTTCAGGTACGCCACGTGGATCCAGACGCCCGTGGGACCGCCCCACAGGTCACCCATGACCCAGTTGCCCTGCTTGCCACGGTTGTTGAGGTTCTGACCCTTGTTCACCTGGCCGAGGACCGGGTATTCGTTGCCCGGTCCGCCGCGGAAGTTCACCCCGTTGTCGTTGACGGTGCAGACTGCGGCCGGTGCCTTCGCGGCCGGTGCGGCCGCGGGGCTCTGCACGGCCTGGGCGGCGGGGCTCACGGCCAGCCCGATACCGGCAATCAGCACCAACGCGGCCGGCATCATCTTCTTCATCATGCGGTTCTCTCCTCCGTTTTCCGGCCCACATCCTTGTGTGCCGTTCGTCGGCCTCAACGGCGCTGCCGACCACCGGGTCACGGGTCCGGATCACCCTCTGCGCAGGAGTGAAAGCGCAGGTCATGCCGCGTACGCACCGGCGTGCGCAGTCAACGGCACATACGCCTCCCGCGCCTGTCGATCACAGGTTTAACGGGCGTCGATCCGGTAGCTGTCGCCGTACACCCGCCATCGCAGCGGCGTCTCCAGCCCGAGCCTGCCCTCCTTCACGAACGCCCGCTGGGCCGTCTCGACACGGCTGGTGTCGGAGTGTGCGGCCTCCTTCCGCATCGCCGCGACACGGGCGTCGAGAAAGGCGTTCAGATAGGCCGTCTCGTCCCCGCCGCGCGCCGGGGAAGCAGCCGCGGAGAGCGCCTGGCGCCGGATCGTGCGGAAGCCGGCCAGGCCGTCCGAGTCGCCGTACCCGTGCATCACATACGCGTCGTAGTAGACGAACTGCCCCAGGGCGCCGAGTCCGTCCGCCTCGGCGCGGGCGACCGCGGGGTCGAAGTACGACCGGTCGCGCTCGGCGTCCTGTGCCGACCGGAAGGCGGGGTCGGTGGCGGCCTCGGCCCAGGCCTCGGTGAACGGGCGGCCGAGACCGTCGTGCGCGTCACTGCCCCGCACGGCCCGCAGGGCGGGCACGAACCGTGCCAGCGGGTTGCCCGGACGTGCCTTCACGTACCGTTCGACGACCTTCAGCAGGTCGCCGGTGCCGGAGCAGAAGCCGATGATGCCCGCGGTGTAGCCGCGGTCGTCGTCGATGTCCTCGATGTACTTGTACTGGGACTTCCAGTCGAGGGAGGAGTTCTCGGCGCTGGAGACCAACTGCATGGCGATCTCCTTCTTCGCCGGATCGTCGAGTCCGACGTCCGATCCCCCGTCTGCGGACCCGCCCGCCGAACATCCGGAGAGCACGGATACAGCCATGACGGCGGCGGCGACCGCGGCGGTGAAGGCGACGGGCAGCGGGCGCGGAACGATCTTCATGCCTCAACCCTGCCAGGCCGCGCGGAATGGTCCTCACCGATTCGGCTGTAGCGTCATGGGTATGGAAGATCAGTCTGTTGTGGATGTCGGGGATGTGCGGCTGGCGTATCGGACCTGGGGCGACCCCTTCGGTTCGCCGGTGGTCCTGCTGCACGGCCTCGGCGGCTCAGCCGCGAGCTGGGAGGCGGCCGGGAGGCTGCTCGGCGAGGAGTGGCGGGTGTACGCCCTCGACCTGCGGGGCCACGGTGAGAGCGACTGGCCGGACGAGTACTCCTTCGAGCTGATGCGGGACGACGTACTCGGCTTCCTCGACGAGTGTGAACTCGACCGGGTGGGCCTGGTCGGCCACTCGATGGGCGGCGTCGTCGCCCATCTGCTCGCCCAGGAGCACGCGGACCGGGTGGAGCGGCTGGTCCTGGTGGAGACCCCGCCGCCGTTCCCGAGCGAGCCGAAGCCGGCCGCCGAGCCGGAGGGGCCGGTGGACTACGACTGGGCCGTCGTCGCCCCCGTCCGGGCCCAGGTGGCCGACCCCGATCCGGAGTGGGCGGCGGGACTCGGCGAGATCGTCGCGCCGACGCTGATGATCGCCGGCGGCCCGGAGTCCAGCATGCCCCAGGGACGTCTGCAGGACATGGCCTCGCTGATCCCCGACTGCCGGCTGATCACGATCGCGGGCGGTCATCGGGTGCACGAGGTCCACCCCGACCAGGTGGTCCAGCAGATCACGGAGTTCTTCACCAGCTGACGGGCCGCGGCGGCCGGGCGCCGTCGTGTGGGTCCTCCGCCGTCGGCCGGGCCGCGCCCGGCCGCCGCGTCAGAGCCACCGCCCCCGGGTCCCCGGCCTCGGACGCGCCCCCGGCGGCGCGGCGGCCCGTCGGCCTCGGCGGCCGGCCTCTGCCGCCCGCCCGTCAGTCGCCCGGCTGCCAGTCCGGGCGGCGGCCGCTCATGGCGACGGCCCGGTCGACCAGCGGGGCGTCTGCCGCCACCGGAACCGGCGGACCGAAGATGCTCTCGGACCGGGGGACGGCGTCGCTGGGGGTCAGCATGGCCAGCGATACACGAAGGCTCCCCTCGTCCGGCTCGTACTTCTGGCCGGTGGACCGGGCCAGATCCCAGCCGTGGATCACCAACTCGTCCAGCACGACCACCGCGGCCACCTCGCCCGGCAGATCGACGCCGCCCGCCCTGGTCATCCCCTGCCGGGCGGCGGGGGCGCGCCAGGCCGTCACCAGTTCGTCCAGCAGCGTCGGCAACGCCTCGCGCCAGCCCTCGGCGAGGACCGGAAGCGCGGCGTCCGGGGCGGTGTCGGTCGTCGGCCCGAAATCCTTGCGTGCCGCGTCGCGGAAGGCTGTGGTCAGCCCGACCACATGGGCGAGCAGCTCCCGTACCGTGTAGTCGGGACAGGGCGTCGGGCCGGCCAGCTGCTGCTCATGGATGCCGGGAAGCAGGCCGGCGATCTGCCGGGCCGCGGGCTCCAGGTCGACTGCGGGAATCGTCGGGGTCGTCTCCGTGTGCTTGTTCATGCAGTGCAGACTGCTCCGGCGCCCCGAACTCATCGCTCATCGCACGACGCGCCCCCGGAGCACGATCCGGCTCGGACGATCCAGCACGGCAGGGTCCAGGGTCGGGTCGGCGGCGTACGCGACGACGTCGGCGGGTGCGCCGTCCACGAGGCCCGGCAGCCCCAGCCAGGCCCTCGCCGTCCAGGAAGCAGCGCCGAGTGCCGCCTCGGCCGGCAGACCGGCCCGTACGAGCCAGGTCATCTCGCCCGCGACCGTCCCGCACGGGAAGGAGTCCGTCCCCGCGAGCACCGTCACCCCCGCTTCGTGGGCCGCGCGCACATTGCCGAACATGGTGTCCCAGCCGGCCAGCCAGAGGTCGCGGCGCACGCCCGGCTCCCGCGCCCGCATCGCGTCCGCCGTCGCGCCGAAGACGCTCAGCGTCGGGACGAACGCCGTGCCCTGCGCCGCCATCCGGTCCACCAGTGCGGGGTCCAGATGCATACCGTGCTCCAGACTGTCGGCGCCCGCCAGTACGGCATTGCGGGTGCCCTCGGCGGTCTGGCAGTGCACCGCGACCTTGCCGCCGGCCGCGTGCACCGCTTCCACCACCGAGGTCAGCAGGGCGAGCGGTACGGCGGGTTCGTCGGCGGCCCAGTCGCCGATGACCTTGCACCACCCGGACGAAGCGGCCGCCTCCTCCACGGCCGCCCGCACCAGCTCGGCCTCGGTCACGTCCCGCCCGAAGCCGGGGAAGAACCGGCCGGGCGTGGCCAGCCAGCGCCCTGCCGAGGTCACGCGCGGCAGCCCGGGATCCTTCTCCACCCACGCGGGCATCCGCTGCGAGGTCCCCGGGGTGCGCACCGCGAGCACCCCGGCGTCCCGGTGCTCGCCCAACTGCCTGCGCAGCAGCTCCTCGTCGAAGGGCGTGCCGGGCTCCGGCGCACCGGGGTGCGTATGCACGTCGACGAGTCCGGGCAGCAGCCAGCCGCCGTCGATGATCGTCTCCGCGTCCCGGCCCGCGAGCCCGCCCGGCGGAGGGCCCGCGCGGAGCACCTCGCCGTCGATCCAGAACAACCGCTCCTCGCGCTCCGGCAGTACGACCCCACGTATGCACAGCATCAGCCGACCGTACGTCACCTTGCGCACCACACACCGACGGATCACCCAAGTCCGGTCGGCTGCGCACACCGGCACATTGCGGAAGGTTCCGCTCCACCCCCTTGTCGCCGGCCCCCGCGCCATGCGATACAAGTCTGGACCATTGTCCGCTGGATGGAAGGCACGATCGGGAAGCGTGCGCGCCAGGGCCTGGCCGCCCGATCAGAGGCCACCCGGCAGGCTCTGAGCCCACGCGCGGGCCATCGGCACCGGGGAAGGGAGCGGTACCGGCGCGACGTTCCGGACGGGCTCAGCCGGTGACGCGTACGGTCTCCACCCAGCTCGGGGGCTGCGGGGCGTCCGGGCCGATGAGCGCCGCGACCAGCCGGCACGAGGGGGCCTCGTCCGGCCAGGGCGTATAGCCGTCGGTGAGAACGACGACGATGTTCGGACGGTCCCGGGCCGCGAGGGCGGCGGCGATGCCCACCCGCATGTCCGTGCCACCGCCTCCGCCGAGGGTGATCTGCCCGGCGGCCGTCACCCGGGACACGCTCTGCACATCGGCGTCGCAGGCCAGCACGGTGACGCGGTTGCCGCGGATGCCCACCTCCCGCAGCACCCCGGTGACCTCAGCCAGTGCCGAGGCGAGCTCGTCGTCGCCCATCGATCCCGAGGTGTCGATGACGACGGCGACCCGCGGCAGCGGACGGCGCAGGCTGGGCAGCACGACGCCCCGGAGCGCCGCGCTGCGGCGGGACGGGCGACGGTAGGTGTAGTCGATTGCACCGGCGGCCCAGGCGGCGGCCTCACGGACCGCGCCCGCGAGCGCCTGCCGCCAGTCGACCGTGGGCTCCAGGACCTGATCCGCCCAGCGTGCCCAGCCCGCAGGGAGGGTGCCCCGGCTGCGCCGGTGCGCATGCATGGCCTCCGCGGTGTGGCGCCGCAGCGCCTCGGCCTCCACCGGGCCCAGGCTGCCCGGCCCGTCCGATCCGGTCAGCTCCCAGGGCATCGGTTGTCCATGGGCGCCGGAGCCGCAGTCGTGCGGGGGAGGGCCCGGCGGCACACCGGGAAGGTACGCCTCGAAGAGCTGCCCGGTCGGCAGGCCGAAGAGCCGTGGTTCCATCCGTCCGGCCGGCAGCGGCAGACCGTCGGCGATGAGGTCGTCGTTGATCTCGCAGTCCTGCGCGACATTGACACGGTGCGGGTCGCGCTGGTCGGCGGCGGGCAGCCGTTCGGCGCGCCCGTGGTGGTCGCGCAGCAGATGCGCGACCTCGTGCACCCAGACCCCCGCGAGTTCCGCGACCGGGGTCGCATCGACGAAGGCGGGCGACACGTAGCAGCGCCAGCGCCGGTCCACACCCATCGTCGGCACCTCGGTGCCGGCCACCACCGACAGCGCGTACAGGGCCGAGGCCAGATAGGGCCGGTCGGTCGCCGCCCGGTAGCGGGCGGCGAGCAGCTTGGTCATGTCCAACTGGGGCCGCTTCGGGGCGGTTTCCGGTTCCGGCACCGACGTGCCCGCCTCAGCCGCTCTGCGCAAGGGCGCCGGACAGCTGCAGCAGTTCCACAAAGGCGTCGATGCCCTCCGGCACCGGCCAGTCGGTATCCCGCATCGTCGCCAGATCCACCGCCGCCCTGGCCGCCACGTCCGGCACGCCCGCGTCGACGGCCTTCGCCAGCACCGCCCAGCCCGCCTCCCAGCGACGCCTGGTGAGATCGCCCTGGACGGCCGCGACGACCGCGATGAGGAAGGCCAGTTGCCGGTCGCCGCGTTCGGGCAGGGCGAACGCATCGGGGTTCGCCAGTACCCGGTCGGGGTCGGGCAGGTCGAGGTTCTCCAGGTACGAGAGCAGCTCGATGCCCGCGCCGTCCCCCACGGCCCCGGTCAGCGCGGCGGCCACCGCCTCCCGTCCGGCGCCCGTCGCGTACCCGGTGGCGAGCAGCCGCAGCGCCATGTCCCAGGTCCGCGGGGACGGCCAGGCCCGGCCCCGGCTCTCCGCGTCGGCCGGAATGTGGTGGACGAGCCCCGGCCGCGCGGTCAGAAAGCCGGAGACCGCACCGCGGGCCCGCGCCGCCGCCCCCGGAACCCTGGCGGCGTCGACGACCGGCACGGCAACCTCGGGCCACGTACCGGCCATGCCGCGCGCGACGGTACGCGGATCGTGCGTCCACTGGAGGTGCACGAACCGGTTGGCGAGCGGTGGGCTGAGGTGCCAGCCGTCCGCCGCGCTCGACGGCGGATTCGCCGCCGCCACGATGCGTACGGACTCCGGCAACGTCAGGCTGCCCACGCGGCGTTCGAGCACGACGCGCAACAGCGCCGCCTGCACGGCCGGGGGAGCGGAGGACAACTCGTCGAAGAACAACAGCCCCTGGCCGGTGCGCGCGAGCCGGACCGCCCAGTCCGGCGGGGCCATCGGCACCCCGGTCACGGCCGGGTCGTCACCGACGACCGGCAGCCCCGCGAAGTCGGAGGGCTCGTGCACGCTGGCGATGACCGTTTCCAGACCGAGGCCGAGCCCGGCGGCGAGCTGCTCCATGCCGGCCGACTTGCCGATGCCCGGCTCACCCCAGAGCAGCACCGGCTGATTCGCCGTCACCGCCAGTGCCAGAGCCTCCAGTTGAGGGTTGGCGGCAGCTTCGGTCCGCGATGTCCGCAGCCTGCGGTTCAGCTCGTCGGCGGCGTGCAGCGGTCCCGGTACGGCTGCCGGCGGCGGGGGTACGGGAGGCTGTCCCGGTACGGCGGGAGGCTGCGGCGCGGGCGCCCGTCCCGGTGTGCCGGGGGCGATGGTGCTCACCCGTCCTCATCCTCCTCGTACTCGTGGTATTCGTGGTACTCGTCGTCTCTTTCCTGTTCCCACTCGTCCCACCACTCGGCCCCGATGTCCGGATGCTCCTTCTCCACCCGTTCCCTGAGGAAGTCCAGGTCCGTCCGCCGGTACCTGCGGATCACCTGGCCCAGCGAGAGTTCCATCGGGTCGAGGACATCGATCCGCGCCCCGGCGTCGAGCAGCGCCGTCACAAGTTCCGCCGAACCGCCGTCGCCGACCGCCACACCGAGCGGGGTGCGCTCCCGGTGGTCCAGGGCCTCCAGATCGAGACCGGCCGCCAGGAGCCGGGGCAGCAGGGGCTCGTGGTCGAGGAGGTGCAGCACATGGAGCAGGCTGCGCCGCCCGCCGTCCCTTATCCGGGGGTCGACGCCCGCGTCCAGGAGTTCCAGGACCCCCGGTGTGTCCCCGTGCTGGGCGCGCAGAAACAGATCCCGCTGCTGCGCCCGCAGGGCCTTGGGCAGCCGGCCGGTGCCGGTGGTGCTGGAGTGTTCCACGGCGAAGCAGCCGGTGACCGCGCCGCCGAACGCCCGCAGGGCGTGCTCGCGCTGTCGTTCCTCCGGGCTGTGCGGGGAGTCGAGCCTCCCGTCGCGGAAGACGACCTCGTGCCATTCACCACGGCACCTGACCCGTACCGGCGCGGGTGGTGTCACTCCCGGCGGACCCGCCGCCGCGCCGAGGCCGGGGAAGAGGGCCCCGGCGACCAGCGGATGCAGGTGCGCGGGAGACACGGCGCCGGTCCGCAGCAGATCGAGGTCCGGCAGCCGCTGCCGGAGCGACCGGGGAAGGAGGGGAGCGGCCGCGGCCGCCTCCCGCTCGACGAGTCCGATCCGCAGCCCGCCGCCGCTGTCCGTGAACTCCAGCAGGACGCAGGCCCGCCAGTCGTCGCCGATCTGGACGTGCGATGCACCGTACAGCTCCGCGAACCGCCCGGCCTCCGACTTCAGCCGGGGAACATCGAGCGCCAGCCGGGCCAGAATCGACTCCGGCGTCGCCCGGTACCACGACGGTGTTCTCGGTGAGTTCGCAGCGAGGTCGATGCCGACCGCGGCCAGGGACTGGGCCACCTGACCCCGCTCGTACAGCAGGGTCACCCACTCGGCACGGGTCACCGGGTCACCGTCGCCCGGGTCCGTGCCGGGCAGTTCGTCCGAACCGAGCGGGGTGCCGTCGGCGCGGAGGAACGGCAGCCGGTCCGCACCGCCGACGCGTGCGCGCAGTTCGTCGGTACGGCGCGCGTCCCACAGGTACCGGCAGACCCGCCAGTCCGTGACGCCCAGATGGAAGGTGCCGGGTGCCGCGCCGCGTCGCACCGCCCCGAACCGGAGCGAGATCCGCTGCGGTCCGTCGACCATGGGCGGAGTACGCAGGTAGAGATACGGGGCCGTGTCCCCGGACACGTCCGCGGCGACGCCGTAGCCGGCCAGGACCACGGACAGGTCGGTGGCGAGCGTCGAGCGCCCGCCCAGTACACGCGGCAGATGCCAGCGCACCAGGTCGGGCACCAGATGGCGGAGGTCGGACTCCAGCGCTCGGGCCACGTCCCGCCCGTATCGCGCGGAGACCTCCGACAGGTCGAACGCCACATCGAACCGGGCTGCCGCGCAGGCACCCCGCCAGTCCCCGGCCGCGCGCCGTTCGGCGGACGTCTCGATCATCCACCGGGGCACCGCGTAACGGTGGACCTGCCGTCGGCTCGCCCTCTCCTCCGGATCGAGGAACCCCGCCACTACGTCCGGGCTCACCGGTAGACGCTCCTGACCGCACGCAGGTCCGCGTGGGTGCCGCGGTCCGGGCGCAGTCGCGCCGCGAAGGACCGCTTCACCTTGCGGGGGAGTCCGGGGCCCAGCCCCATGTACTCCAGGGGCGAGTCGGCGTCGACAGCGGCGAGCAGGGTCTTCGCGCCCCGTCCGGTGAGCCCGGTGTGGCGCAGCTCCAGCCGGCGCAGCGGACTGCCGCGCAGCGCACCGGCCAGTGCTTGGGCCCCGATGTCACCGGTGGCATTGGACGGGGCCCCGAGGCTGCGCTCCGAGGGCGGCCGGCCGAGATCGAGCCCTTCGATCCCGTCGAGCGCGTCGGCCAGGGCGCGCGCCCCGGCGGGCCCGATCCCGTTGCCGCCGAGGCCGAGCCGGACCGGACGGGCGGGGTCGGCGGCTGCCGCGAGCACGGCGGCCCCCGCGTCACCGAGGTGGTTGGACGGAAGGTACAGCTCCCGCACTCCCGCCTCCCGGATCAGTGCGGCCAGCAGGGGGGCGGCCTCGGCGCCGAGGCCGTTGCCTCCGAGGAACAGCCGCTCTACGGGCCGGGGCCGCTCGGCGAGCACGGCCAGCAGTGCGCCGAGTCCGTCGGTGGTGAGCCCGGTGTTCACCAGATCGAGGGTGCGCAGCACGGTGTTGTGACGGAGCATCGGGACGAGCGCCCGGACACCGGCGTCACCCACGGGATTGCGTTTCAGCCACAGCGCCCTGACGGTGTCGTCCTCGCTCAGCGCTCCGGCGAGCGCGGTGACTCCGCCGGCTCCGATGCGATTGCAGCCGAGATAGACCGTCCGCAGTCCGTGGTCGCCCCGGCCCAGTGCCTCGGCGACGGCCCGCGCCCCCTCGTCGCCCAGCGAGTTGGTGCCGAGCAGTACATGTGTGGCGTGCGGGGAGCGGGCGGCGGCGGGCATCACCCGGGCCGCGCCCGCTGCCCCGAGCCCCTGCTTGCAGAGATCGACCCGACCGTCCGCCCGTAGCGCGCCGAGCGCGAAGGTCTCGTCGGTCTCGACGGGATGTGGCGCTGCCAGCCGCTCCAGCAGCGGATCCAGCAGGGCCGCGTCGGCGAGCGGAATGTCCGGGTGCTCGATCGCGGGACAGCGCACGGGCATCGGCTGCAACATCACTACTCCCCAGGTCCCCCGCCGGTACCCGGCCGGCAGAGGGCGACCGCGTCCTCCGCCCGCTCGGGACGAACCGACGCCATCGACTCTCTTCCATGAAAAGGTGGCAAGACCGGTCGGATTCGAACCGACGTCCTCCAGCTTGATGCTAGGGCGCGACGACCTCTGCGCTACAGCCTTGCCATGGGGGATCCTAGCCGCAACAGCATCAAATTCGCACACCAGTGCCGTTATTGAGGAATGGTCTGTACCTCGCGACGAGTTGGTCCAGACCATTTGGTTTCCCCTGTGTTCCATGGCGCCACGGAATCCCGCTTCCCCTCAGGACCGCCTCACCGGTCCCTGCCTCAAGGGAGAACCATGTTCGAGCACCACCGGCACCGGACACCCCGGCAACCACTACTCGCCGAACGACAAGGGCAACCTGACCCTGCTGCTCGCCGAGTTCCGCAAGGCGAACCGTGCGCGGGATCCGTTACGCTCTCAAGCTTTCGAGTGCTGGAGGACGCAGTGAGTGAACGCACTGTCCACACGGTTGAGGTGCCCCTGCGTGACGGTGGCGAAGAGACCATACGGGTACAGATCCGCGAAGTGGACGAATCCCTGGTGCGGGTGGGTCGCGGTGGCCGTTCCATGGCGCGGGCCCAGCGATCGTTCGGCGAGATGCTGGACACGGTACGGCCCGTCGCGGAGAGCTTCGTCGGACGGTTCCGGGGACTGGCCAACGCGCCTGATGAGATCACTCTGGAGTTCGGGGTGTCGCTGTCGGCCGAGGCCGATGTGGTCATCGCGAGCACCGCCACTGCGGCGAACTTCTCTGTGACCCTCACATGGAACAGGAGTGACGATCCTGAGACAACGGTCAGTAACCCGTGAGAAGTTGAGCTGGTCGGGATGGGTGGGCCGTGGTGAGACGGAGGCCATATGACGGGGGCGGGGACGGAACCGCAGGAACCTGACGAGGCGTTGGTCTCGTCGGTCGTCCGGATCAAGAGACAGGACGGTGAGCCCTGGGCGTGTTCTGTTCGGTTGTGCCGCCGCCGGCGAAGATGAGCAGGCCGATGAGCGTGATGAGGCCCTTGGTGGCGACGTCGGTCGGTGCGTGTTCAGATCCGGGAGGTGGACGAGTCACTCGTCCGCGTGGGCCGGGCAGGCCGCGCCGTAGCGAGGGTCGAACGGTCGTTCGGGCAGATGTTGGACGCCGTACGCCCCGTGGCGGGGAGCTTTGTGGGGCGGTTCCAGGGCTTGCGAACGCGCCGGACGAGATCACGCTGGAGTACGGGATGTCGTTGTCGGCTGAGGCGGACGTGGTGATTGCCAGCAGGCGACAGCCGCCAATTTCTCCGTAAGCCTGACCTGGAACAGGGGGGATGCGGGAGACTTCAACGGAGACACGTTGCAGGGCGGTTGGTTCGGCCAGGACACGCAACGGGGACTCGACAGCGCGGAGGTCACGGTGACGGGGATTCAGGAGCGGGACGCCGAGGAGGCGGAGCCGGCACTGGTCTCGGCGGTTGTCCGAGTCAAGGGACCGGACGGTGCGATCGGCGGCGCAGGCTTCCTCATCGCTCCAGACCTGGTGCTGACCTGCGCACATGTGGTGTCGGACGCGCTGGACCGGCTCCGGGACGCCACGGTTGAGGCCGGCACCGAGGTAACGGTCGACGTGCCGCTGGCCGGGAACGCCGACGGCGTCGACGGGGGCGACCACGGTGCCGAGGTCCAGCGCTGGATCCCGATCAGGCCCGATCAGACCGGTGATATCGCTGTGCTGCGATTACGGAACCGGATTCCCGGAGCCCGTCCGCTTCCCATGATCGACCCGCAGCGCGGTGTATGGGACCACGACGCGCGTGCGGTGGGCTTCACCGACGACCACCCGGATGGAATCTGGCAGAGCGGCAGGTTCCGTGGGCCCACGCGCCAGGGCTGGATCCAGCTCTCGCGTGCCAACGGTGAGGCCGTGTATGTCAAGGGAGGCTTCAGTGGAAGTCCTGTCTGGGACAACGAACTGGGTGCCGCCGTCGGGATGATGGTGGCGGCGCAGCCGGTGCGCGAGGCTCAACAGGCATTCATCCTGCGGGTGAGAACGCTGCTGAAGGAAGCTCCCGAACTCGAGCCGTTCGTGAGGCCGGCCCCGCCCTCTGGCCATGGCACCAAGCGGCGGGGACTCGTGCTGGCCCTGATCGCTGCCGGGGTCCTGGTTGTCTCCCTCGCTGCCCACGTCGGCACCCAGCCGCATGGCGATCACAGCGGCCCCAAGGACACCGCAGGAACAAGCCCGGGCCCGGTCCCCGCGGCCTCAGCGGACGGCTCCGCCGCGAGCCGTCCCAGCGGCACCACTTCAGCTGGAACTCCCACAGCGCCCCCCGTGGCCGGGGGCGGACCCGCGCATGGCGGCAACTCATCGAGCGGTGGCGCAGACGGCGGCTCATCCGGCAACGACACCTCCGGCGGCTCGTCCGGCGGCTCATCCGGGAGTGCGTCGGGCGGCAACACCACCGGCAGCAAGACCAGCGGCGGGTCGGGTGACGCGGGCGGCTCCGGCGGAAGCAACAGTTCCAGCGGTTCCGGTGGGGTATCCGGCGCGACCCCGCCGAAACCGCCCGCGCCCAGTGGCCACTTCCAGCTCAGGAACGTCGGCTATGGAAAGTGCCTGGCCGTGAACTTCGGCGGCGTCGTGTTCGCCACCTGCGCGGACAGCCCGGCGACCAACTGGACCGCAAAGGCCGGTTCGAGCGGTTCCTACACGCTGTACAACGAGTCCGTCGGCAAGTGCCTGGCTGTCAACTACAACCAGCTGTACATGGCCGACTGCGGCTCCACCGACCAGAGCTGGCGCACGGGCACCAGCAGCACCGTCGTGAACCTGTCCGGCAGCCGGTGTCTCGATGAGAGTTCCAGCTGGCCGGTCCTGGCGTCCTGCGAGCCGTCGAAGTCGACCCAGCACTGGGCGAAGGTGTGACCGCCGTTCTTGCCAGTTGCCCGTCGTGCGGTTCCTGGTGACGGGCCGTCTGGGCGGCCCGAGTGGGCTTCTCACCGTGTCAGGAGCCCAGGATCTGCTGTGCGGCGGCGGTGACCGGACCCCGAGGCCGTCCCAGCCACCGGCGCACCAGACGATTACTCATCCGATGCGCCCATTTCGCGGACACATCCCAGCCGGGGCTGTAGCACTACCCCGACCAGTCGGAAGGTGCAGGGTGTGGCTGTGTGTCAGTTGATGTAGACGGCGCGGCCGAGGTAGGCGGTCACCCCGCTGGACCTGCCGCCGGGCGGGATCGCCTCGATGACCGGTCCGGTGCAGTTGGTGTTCTGGTACTCGAGCACGTATGCGTCGGTCTGGTTCGTCACGTGGAACTCGTCGCGGTTGCCGAGCGGGACTGGGATCCGTCGGCCCGTCTCTCCTGGTCAACGGTATGCACGCGCCGAGATCGTTTACTGGACGAACCGAGCAGTTCCCCCAGGCGTGCGCAGCCCGCAGCCGACCGGTGAGGAAGGTGAAGTACGCATCGCGCGACTTGTCCCTCGACGAGCATGTAATCCGGGCCATCCAGGGCGCTTTGCCCGTTCGGACAGCGGCCCCGACGACTCGAGGCAATGCTTGGTCCGGCTCGATTCCTGACGGTCGTCCGGCTCCCCGTTCGCCGCCGGCGGCACAGCGGACACCGACCTGAGGTCGCATATGCGCCAACGCGCACTCCGCACCGCGCACGGAGCTGGCTAGGGTGATCGTTCCTGGCGGACCGGAACGAGGGGGCGGGCCGTATGGCGGCGAGCAGTGAGCGAAGGCGCAGGGCGGACATCGTGCGCTACTGGCGGGCGGTGGAGATGTTCAGCCCGCAGAAGGTGGAGAAGACCTCGCCGCCGAAAGGCATGTACCCCGTGGAATCCGGGAGCCCGCTGCCGTGGGAAGAGGGGCATCCCGTACGGCGGCGGAACCCGGGCCGGAACATGGTCAGACAGCACACCGTCTACTGCGGCGTGTACCCGGTCGCGTCCGTCCGCGATGTCCTGCTCGATGTCTTCGGCGGCAGCGAGGAGGACCACGACGGCCGCGTGGACGGTGACAGTGCCCTGCTGGCCTTCGAGGTCACGGACGAGGGGTTGTTGGTCCAGGACTCCCTCACCTTCTCCGCATGCGCCTGGGCGACGGGGCGCAGCCGTAAACCCGGCCCCGGGGCTCAGGGCTGGCTCGACGGTTTCGAGGCGGAAGCCGACGCGTGCGAAGGCGTTGTGCTGGGTGTCGGCGACGGCAAGGTGACGATCGCGGACACGGCTCCAGGGCGGCGGCAGCGGCCTTTCGCGGGGTTGCTGTGCGAGATCACGGTCGGCGCGGTCGGCGGTGCCTTGGACGCCGCGCTCGGACCGGTGCTCGGTGACCTGGCGGTCGGTGCCCTCTCCGGCGCCGTCGACGCAGTGGCCGACAGCGGTGCCAGGCGCTCCGCCGCGCGCTCCGCCAGGCGCGAGGACGACGCGTCGCTGGACGACAGCCCGTTGGACGAGGGCAACGCAGCTGATACGGCGGACGGCGACGATGCTCCGCCGCAGCTCGGCGAGAAGCCGCTGACCGTACGGGACCTTTCGGCCGTTACCCGGTGGGTCGCAGAACAGTTCGGCGTCACCGACGATCTGCGGCCGGAGACGATTCGGGTCCAGTGCAGATCCGTGTCCCGGCGGAAGGCCGGCCGGTCGGGCGGGTCGGACTTCCTCAACAGCTTCATCGCGGCGGACCTCGGCTTCGTCGCGGGCAGCCTCGGCAAGGACGAGCCGGGGCCCGCGCTACGGGACTACCTGACCGCCTCGACCGCGCTGCGCGGCCGTACGCGCATCGACCTCAAGCACGAACCCGGAGCGGTACTCGACGGCGTTCAGCCGTCCCATTTCCCGCTCGGGCGTTGGCCTGCGAAGACCGAGCACCCGCTGGTGCTGAGCCAGCAGTTCGCCGTGAACCGGATCGTGAAGCAGCTCGCCGAAACCGACGGCCTGTACGCGGTGAACGGCCCGCCCGGTACGGGCAAGACCACACAGTTGCGGGACCTCATCGCCGCCGTCCTGGTCATGCGGGCAGAGCGACTGTCCGAACTACGGCGGCCCGAGGACGCGTTCACCGGCCAGGCGCACCGCTGGAGCACCGGCACCTACCAGCGGTCCGTGGCATCGCTCGAACCAGAGCTGACGGGTTACGAGATGGTGATCGCGTCCGCCAACAACGGCGCCGTCGAGAACGTCTCCAACGAGATCCCCGCGCTCGAATCCGTCGCAGCGGAGTGGCGGGAGGAAGCGTCCTTCTTCCCGGAACAGGGACGGCTTCTCCTCGACGGCGTACCGGCGTGGGGAACCCTCGCCGCAAAGCTCGGCAACAAGGGGAACCGTTCGGACTTCCGCAACAAGTACTGGTTCGGCCCGCCGCGCGAGGAGCGGGCCGAGCGTGGCGAAGGCATGCGGGACCTCCTGAAGGCGGCTGCTTCGCGCGGCAGCGACCTGATGTCGTGGCGGGAGTGCGCAGCTCGCTTCCGGGACGCACGGCAGACGGTGCAGGCCCTGCAGGACGAGCGACAGCGAGCGTATGAGGCACTCCTGGACTTCAACGGTTCGCACGCGGCCGTCACCACCGCCCAGGAGGCGGTTCTCGGCGCCGAGCAGGACCTGGAAGCACTTCGGCAACCGGCCGCGGAGGCCCGTGCGGCTCGTGGCAGGGCGCAGCGGGACCTCGCAGGCCCTGCGGGCCGAAGGGCGGAGCACCGCCGGCACCGTCCCGGCCTGACCGCGGGCATCTTCACCCTCGGCGCGGCGCAGCGCGACTGGCAGGCGGAGGACCAGCTGCTGGCTGAGGTGGAGCAGACAGCTCGGGCCGCGTACGAGGCACACACGCAGGCGGCCGCCGCGTACGACCGGGCCGAGGCGGCCGGCAGAGGTGCCCTGGATGAAGCCGGGCGCGCGCTCGATGCGGCGCAAGGACACCATGCACAACTCCTGGCAACCCTGGAGGCAGCCCTTGAGCGCTGGGGCACCTGCATTCCGGGCCAGGAAGAGCGCGGCGAGAGAACGGAGGAGGATGCGAGGGAGCTCTCCTCGCCCTGGTCCGACCCGGAGTTCACCCGGGCCCGCACGCAACTCTTTCTCGCCGCGATGGATCTGCACCGTGCGTTCATCGAAGGCGCGGCCGACCGGATGCGCAAGAATCTCGACGCCGCGATGGACGTCCTGTGCGGCGACGCTCCCAAGACCCTGAAGCCGGAAGTGGTGCTGGCGGCCTGGCAGAGCCTCTTCCTCGCTCTGCCGGTCGTCTCCACCACCTTCGCCTCGCTGGACCGGATGTTCACGGGGCTGGGGCCCCGGTCGCTGGGCTGGATGCTGATCGACGAGGCCGGCCAGGCGACCGCGCAGATGCCGGTGGGTGCGCTGTGGCGGGCGCGCAGAGGCGTCATCGTGGGTGACCCGCTGCAGCTGGAGCCGGTGGTCACGCTGCCGCACACGGGGCAGCAGGCACTTCGCCGTACCTTCGGTGTGGCTGAGGAGTGGGAACCGTCCCGCACCTCGGCGCAGCGCGTCGCGGACCGGTTGAACAGCTACGGCACATGGCTTCCAGCCCCCCAGGGTTCCGAGGACGACCGGGTCTGGGTGGGGTCGCCGCTGCGCGTCCACCGGCGCTGCGACGACCCGATGTTCACGATCAGCAACGAGATCGCCTACGACGGGCTCATGGTGCACGGGGTGCACCGGGACGACGACTACGCGGTGGCCCGGCGCGGCGTGTGGTGGCCGGTGAGCGGAGGGCGCGCACCGCAGGGCAAGTGGTCGCCGGACGAGGGGGATTGCGCGAATGTCATCGTGCACCGGCTGGTCGACCAGGGCCTGGACCCCGAGCGCGAGCTCTTCGTCATCAGCCCGTTCCGGGATGTCGTGGCCGGACTCCGGCGCAGCCTGTGCCGGGTCGTCCCCCGCGACAGGGTGGGCACCGTCCATACGACCCAGGGGAAGGAAGCCGATGTGGTGCTGCTGGTCCTCGGCGCGGGCGGGGACAAAGCAGGCCCGCGAGCCTGGGCGGCCTCCGCCCCGAACCTGCTGAACGTCGCGGTGAGTCGCGCTCGTCGGCGGCTGTTCGTCGTGGGTGACCACGAAGCATGGCGTGGACACCAGCACTTCGACGTACTCGCACGTCAGCTGCCGTGCATCTCGGAGGCCGAGCAGGCGGCCATGCGGGAACTCGCCCCGACGGTGCTCGCCGAAGGGTGCCGCTGCGGATAGGCAAGAGCGCAGTCCACCCGGGCGGCACACTTACCACTCGCGCTTCCGGCGGGCAGGTGCGCTGGTGGATCTGGGCCGGTCACCGGGCCAACGCCACGCTCGCGGCGGCGCTCGGGCCCGAGCGGTACAGGGCTCAGCCCAGCTGCTCGTACGCCGGCAGGGTCAGGAAGTCCGCGTAGTCCTGGTCCAGGGAGACCTGGAGCAGGAGGTCGTGGGCCTGCTGCCACCTGCCGGACGCGAACGCCTCGTCGCCGATCTCGGCGCGAATCGCGGCGAGTTCCTCGGCGGCGACCTTACGGGCCAGGTCCGCCGTGGCGTGTTCGCCGTTCTCGAAGACCACGTCCGCGTTGATCCACTGCCAGATCTGCGAGCGCGAGATCTCCGCGGTGGCCGCGTCCTCCATCAGGTTGAAGATGGCGACCGCGCCCATGCCGCGCAGCCACGCCTCGATGTAGCGGATGCCGACCGCGACGGCGCCCAGCAGGCCCTCGTACGTGGGCTTGGCGTCGAGGGTGTCGATGGCGATCAGGTCACCCGCGGCCACCGAGACGTCCTCGCGCAGGCGTTCCTTCTGGTTCGGCCTCTCACCGAGGACCGCGTCGAAGGAGGCCATGGCGACCGGGACCAGGTCCGGGTGGGCGACCCAGGAGCCGTCGAAGCCGTCGCGGGCCTCGCGGTCCTTGTCGGCCTTGACCTTCTCGAAGGCGGCCTTGTTGACCTCGGCGTCGCGGCGGGACGGGATGAAGGCCGCCATGCCGCCGATGGCGTGCGCACCGCGCTTGTGGCAGGTGCGGACGAGGAGTTCGGTGTACGCACGCATGAACGGGGCCGTCATCGTCACCGCGTTGCGGTCCGGGAGGACGAACTTGGTCCCGCCGTCCCGGAAGTTCTTGACGATCGAGAAGAGGTAGTCCCAACGGCCCGCGTTCAGCCCGGAGGCGTGGTCGCGGAGCTCGTAGAGGATCTCCTCCATCTCGTAGGCGGCGGTGATCGTCTCGATGAGAACGGTCGCGCGGATTGTGCCCTGCGGGATGCCGACGTAGTCCTGGGCGAAGACGAAGATGTCGTTCCAGAGGCGGGCCTCCAGGTGCGACTCCGTCTTCGGGAGGTAGAAGTACGGGCCCTTGCCGAGGTCGATGAGGCGCTGGGCGTTGTGGAAGAAGTAGAGGCCGAAGTCGACCAGTGCGCCCGGCACCGGAGCGCCGTCGAGCTGGAGGTGACGCTCGTTCAGGTGCCAGCCGCGGGGACGGGTGACGACCGTGGCGAGTTCGTCGGCCGGCTTCAGGGCGTACGACTTGCCGGACCGCGGGTCCGTGAAGTCGATGGCGCGGCTGTACGCGTCGATCAGATTGAGCTGGCCGAGGACGACGTTCTCCCACGTGGGGGCGGACGCGTCCTCGAAGTCGGCGAGCCAGACCCTCGCACCCGAGTTCAGGGCGTTGATGGTCATCTTGCGGTCGGTCGGACCGGTGATCTCCACCCGGCGGTCGTTCAGTGCGGCCGGGGCCGGTGCGACCTGCCAGGAGTCGTCCGCGCGGATCGCCGCCGTCTCGGGCAGGAAGTCCAGCGTGGAGGTGCGGGCGATCTCGGCGCGGCGCTCGCCCCGGCGGGCGAGCAGCTCGTCACGGCGGGGCGTGAACTGCCGGTGCATCTCGGCCACGAACGCGAGAGCCGCATGGTTGAGGACCTCGTCCTGCCGGGGCAGGGGCTCGGCAGCGACGATGGCCAGCGGGGACGGCGCTGGTGCGGACATGAGCGGTCACTCCTTCAGCGGGCGGTGCGGGCGGGCGTCTCACAGCCGCCGGGCCTCCTGAAACGGCACGGCGTGCCAGGGCTCCGGGATACGGCCGTGGTCACCGTCAGAGATGCAGAGACTTCTGGCCAGTGGATAGTAGTTTCCTCATGATGGAAGTTCAATGGTTTGTTGATGTCGGGACTCCCCGGGTCGACATAAGCGGAACGGTGTCGGCGCGGCGTGCCGGTCCACTCACTCGAGGTGCTTCAGGTCCTCCACCGTGTCGATGTCGTACGCCTGAGCGACATCGGAACACTCGACGAGCGTGATCGCATCGCGATGCGCCCGCAGATACGCCCGAGCGCCCTGGTCGCCGAGGGCTCCGGCCGCGATGTCCGCCCACCGTCCGGCCCCGAACAGCACCGGATGGCCGCGCTCACCGTGGTAGGAGGCGGCCACGAGGCTCGTCCGGGAGCGGTACGCCGAGCGCACCCTCGCCACCGCGTCCGCTCCGATGCCCGGCTGGTCGACGAGGAGGACGAGCGCCGCGTCCGCCCCCGTACCGGTCAGCGCTCCCAGCCCCGCCCGCAGCGACGAGCCCATGCCCTCGGTCCACCCGGGGTTGACGGTCACCGTGCAGCCGGCGAGGCGTGCGCGGGCGCGTACCTCCTCGGCCGCGGCGCCCAGGACCACATGCACACGGTCGCAGCCGCCCTCCCGCAGGACGTGTACCGCGTGCTCCACCAGCGGCCGGCCGCGGTGTTCGAGCAGCGCCTTGGGCCGGCCTCCGAGCCGCCGTCCGCCGCCCGCGGCGAGCAGCAGCCCGGTGACCACCGGGGTCCGTGTTTTCCGAGTCATGCGGACTGGATACCCCGGGCGCACCCGCTTCGCGCAAGCGGACCGTAGTGAGGCGGTCACGGATGGGCGGGTGACCCCGTCCACTGAGCGCCCCTGCGCATCACCCGTACGGGACCCCCGAATTCCGTCCGCGGAGTGGCGCCCGACACCTGCCATGGCGTTAACTTGCGGGCATACCCGGACACTTGACCACGGTCGGGGATCCGGTCGGAACACGGGCACAAGGACGTGCGAGGGGGAGTGCTTTGTTGCGAAGCGTGGGGCAGACGCGGGCGACCAGCAGCGATGAGGATCCGAGGGTCGCGGAGTTGCGTACGGCCGTCTCCCGGCTCCGCCGTGAGCTGGCGGGGCATCCCGGGAAATTCCCGGACCGGGGGATCGCCGAGGACGAGCTGGCCGCGCTGGACGCGATGGCGGTCAGCGGCGCACCCGAGATTCCCCGGCTGCGCCGTTCACTGCTGCTGATCGCCGGGGCGATCGGCTCGGTCAGCGCACTGGCCTCCGCGCTCAGGGACGTACGCGTCGCCGTGGATCTCTTCGGCGAGCCGCCGCGCCCCTGACGTACGGACGACCGGGGATCAGCGGCGGATCAGCCGCCGGGCCGTCGCCGTCGCGACCGCCGAGGTACGGGAGTCCACGCCCAGCTTCGCGTAGATGTGCACCAGATGGGACTTCACCGTCGCCTGGCTGAGAAAGAGCCTCTTGCTGATCTGCAGGTTCGACAGGCCCTCGCCGACCAGTTGCAGGACTTCCAGCTCGCGCTTGGTCAGGGCCTGCGCCGGGGTCCGCATGCGGTCCATCAGCCGGTGCGCGACGGCCGGGGCGAGTGCCGAGCGGCCGGTCGCGGCCGTGCGGACCGCCGCCGCCAGCTCTTCCGGCGGGGCGTCCTTCAGCAGATAGCCGGCGGCGCCCGCTTCGACCGCGGCCAGGATGTCCGCGTCCGAGTCGTACGTGGTGAGGATCAGGACACGGGGCGCGCCCGCCTCTGCCGTGATGGCCGCGGTGGCCTGGGAGCCGTGCATTCCCGCGCCGAACTGCAGGTCCATGAGGACGACGTCGAACTCGCCGGTCGCGGCGAGCGCGACGGCCCGTTCGGCGGTGGCCGCCTCGGCGACCACGCGGAAGTCGGGTTCGGCGTCGAGAACGGCCCGCAGCCCCGCCCGCACCACCGGGTGGTCGTCGGCGAGCAGCAGTCTGATCGGAGTGGGGTCGGGGGGTGTCATGCGGCGTCCTGTCCTGGCCGGCCGTCGGGGAGGGGGAGTGGGAGGGTGAGGGCGACGGCCGTGCCCTGACCGGGCGCGGACTCGACACTGAGCGTGCCGCCCAGCGAACGGGCCCGGGAACGCATCGCGGGCAGCCCGAAGCCACCGGTACCGGTGTCCGCCGCGACCGGTCCGCCGTCGCCCGGGGCGAAACCGAGACCGTCGTCGACGACGTCCAGAGACACCGACGTGTCCATGAAGCTGAGTGTGATCTCCGCTCGCCGCGCCTCCGCGTGCCGCACCGTGTTGGCCAGCGCCGACTGGGCGATGCGCAGCAGCGCCACCTCGTACGGGGTGGGCAGCTCCATCGGTGAGCCGCTGACCGCGAACCGCACGGTGAGGCCGGGCCCCGTGGTGCGGGCCGAGAGGCGTTCCAGGGCGGCCGCCAGGGATCCGTTCTCCAGGTCGGGCGGGGACAGGGCGCGTACGAAGCGACGGGCCTCGGCGAGGTTGTCCTGCGCGGCCTCGCGGGCCCGGCGCACGTGCGCGGTGGCGGGAGCGTCGGCGGGCAGCGTGCGTTCGGCGGCGCGCAGCAGCAGGTGGATGCTGGACAGGCCCTGTGCCAGGGTGTCGTGGATCTCGCGGGCCAGCCGCTCACGTTCGGCGAGCGTGCCGGCCGTGCGTTCCGCCTCGGCCAGCTCCGCCCGGGTCGACATCAGCTCCTCGATGAGCTCGCGGCGCCGTTCGCTCTCCCGGAACAGCGCCTCGTACCCGAGGACCGTCGCGACCGAGACCGCCGCGCCGAGCAGCGGGCCGATGAAGGCACCGGGCGTGACGGCCTGGCCGTGCAGCACGAAGCCGGCGATGGCGACGGCGGCGGTGACCGCGACGGCCGGCAGGGCCCAGCGCGTCGGCAGCAGATGCAGTTGCAGGAAATAGAGCGGGAAGGCCACCCACAGGGCGTCGGACGACAGGACGAGCAGCACCAGCCAGACGGTGCCCAGCAGCACCAGCCACAGGGCGGCGGCGCGGGTGTGCGGCTGTACGGCGGGGGCGAGCGCGCCCGCCGCGTACACCCCCGCCATCACACAGGTGGCGATGACGACGGCGGTGGCGCGCGAGGTGCCGTCGCCGACGGCCTGCACCGCCGTGAGCGCGAGCAGCCCCACCAACAGCGCGTGCAGACAGATCCGCAGCGCGGCGGCGACCGGGGGATGGGCACGGGAATCCATAATTCGTCCAGCGTAGACGGACGGCGTCCGCTGCCGGTCAATCGAAAGGTTGATGTCGGGCCCCACCGCCGAGCGATGTTTCCGCAGGCCCGAGGGCCCAGGCTGGAAGCATGTTCGTCGCATGGAGAGATCTCCGGTTCGCCAAGGGCCGGTTCGCGCTCATGGGCTCGGTCGTGGTGCTGATCACGCTGCTCGTGGGCCTGTTGTCCGGTCTTACGGCCGGTCTGGCCCGGGAGAACACCTCGGCCGTCACGGGGCTGAACGCCGACCACCTCGCGTTCGCCGCCCCGCCCGACGGCCAGTCGGTGTCCTTCACCAATTCGACCGTCGAGGAGAGTGCCTGGCGGAGCTGGGCGAAGCGGCCCGGAGTGCGGGACGCGGAGCCGCTCGGCATCCGTACGCTCAACGCCGCCGCTGTCGAGGGGAAGCACACGGCCGCGGTCTCGGCGTTCGGCGTCCAGCCGGACGGGCGCCTGGCCCCCGCCGGCGGCGCGCGGGTCGCCACGGGGAAGGTGGTGCTGTCCGAGCAGGCCGCCGACGACCTGGGCGCCGGAGCGGGGGACCGGCTGCGGCTCGGCGACACCGAGGTCACCGTCGCCGCGGTTGCGGGAGACGCCTCGTACAGCCATACGCCGGTCGTGTGGACCTCGTTCGACGACTGGCAGCGCCTCGGGGCCGACGGCGGCCCGGCGCGGCACGCCACGGTGATCGCCCTGACCACCACCGACGGCGTCGACGTCGCCGCGGGCGACAGGGCGGCGGGCACCAGCACGCTCTCCCTCACGGACTCCCTCACCGCGATCGGCTCCTACCAGGCCGAGAACGGCTCGCTCCAGCTGATGCGCGGTTTCCTCTTCGCCATCTCGGCCCTGGTCATCGGCGCGTTCTTCACCGTCTGGACGATCCAGCGCAGCGGCGACGTCGCCGTCCTCAAGGCACTCGGCGCCTCCACCCCGTATCTGCTGCGCGATGCACTCGGGCAGGCCGTCGTGATGCTCGCCATCGGTACGGGGGTGGGCACCGTGCTGGCCTCGGGTCTCGGTGCGTTGATCAGCGGCAGTGCCGTGCCGTTCGTCCTCGACGCGGCGACCGTCCTGGTCCCGGCGGCCGTGATGATCGTTCTCGGCGCCGCCGGGGCGGCCCTGTCCATCCGGCGGATCACCGCCGTCGATCCGCTCACCGCACTCGGGAGTGCCCGATGACCCTCACCCTTGCCGACATCACCCTCACCTATCCCGACGGCGACGGCCGGCTCACCGCACTGGACCGGGTCTCGCTGGAGGTGCCCGCCGGTTCGCTCACCGCGGTCGTCGGGCCGTCCGGTTCCGGCAAGTCCAGCCTGCTGGCGGTGGCCGCGACCCTGGTCACCCCCGACGAGGGCCGGGTCGTCGTCGCCGGTACGGACATCGCGGGGCTCGGCCGCGCGGAGAAGGCCGAGCTGCGGCGAGAACGCATCGGCATCGTCTTCCAGCAGCCCAACCTGCTGCCGTCCCTCACCGCGGCCGAACAGCTTCAGGTGATGACCCATCTGTCGGGCGGTGCGGTGCGCGGCGCCCGCGGCCGGGCGCTGGAGCTGCTGGAAGCGGTCGGCCTCGCGGACAAGGCCGACCGCAGGCCCCACCAGCTGTCGGGCGGACAACGCCAGCGGGTCAACATCGCGCGGGCGCTGATGAGTGATCCGGCGGTGCTGCTCGTCGACGAACCGACCAGCGCACTCGACCACGAGCGCGGGGCCGCCGTCCTCGACCTGCTGGTCGCACTGACCCGGCAGCGGTCGACGGCGACGGTGATGGTGACGCACGACCGGGCCCATCTGGACCGCACGGACCACACCGTCACGATGGACGACGGCCGTCTGACGGTCACCGCACCGGCCTGAGAGCCTGCCCCGGCGTGAGCCCCTTCACACGGGCCCACGCCGGCTCAGCCGGCGGAACCGCTGCCGGCCAGCGCGTCGGACAGATCCTTCGCGGCCTGCTGCAGGATCGGTACGAACCGCTCCGTCGCCGCCTCGGTCACCCGGCCCGCCGGGCCCGAGATCGAAATCGCGGCCGAGGTGGGCGAGTCGGGTACGGAGACCGCCAGACAGCGCACCCCGACCTCCTGCTCGTTGTCGTCGACCGCGTAACCGACCCTGCGGACCTGCTCCAGGGCGTCGAGGAAGTCGTCCGGGGTGGTGATCGTCTTCTCGGTGGCGGCCGGCATTCCGGTACGGGCGAGCAGTGCCCGTACCTCCTCCGGGGGCGTGTGCGCCAGCAGGGCCTTGCCGACGCCCGTGGAGTGGGGGAGCACCCGGCGGCCCACCTCGGTGAACATGCGCATCGAGTGCTTGGACGGCACCTGCGCCACATACACGACCTCGTCGCCGTCGAGCAGCGCCATGTTCGCGGTCTCGCCGGTCTCCTCGACCAGGCGCGCGAGGTACGGGCGGGCCCAGGTGCCGAGCAGCCGGGAGGCGGACTCGCCGAGCCGGATCAGCCGCGGGCCGAGCGCATAGCGGCGGTTCGGCTGCTGGCGTACGTACCCGCAGACCACCAGCGTGCGCATCAGCCGGTGGATGGTCGGCAGCGGAAGCCCGCTGCTCGCGGAGAGTTCGCTCAGCCCGACCTCGCCCCCGGCATCCGCCATCCGCTCCAGCAGATCGAAGGCGCGCTCAAGGGACTGCACACCACCGCTGGAGGCGGCGGGCTTGGAGTCGGATGTGCTGGCGTGGGACGGCGGCACGTCAACGGTCCTTTCGAGGCGTAAGGGCAAGTCAGCAGGGTACCGGGCGCTTCCCGATCGGCCCACTGCTCAGGGTGCGGCGTCCTGGCCGGTCAGAGCCCCTTTGTCCCGGTGCCAGCAGTCGGCGGACCGGTTCCGTGGTGCCGTACTGGTCCCCTGTTACGTTCCGCTCACCGGAATTGATCTTTTACTTTGTGGAAAAAATCCAGGCGCGGTTGCGGGTGGTCCAGCGGCTGCCCGGCGAGGAGAGTGGGGTCTTGACGGACCCGAATCCCGAGTGAAGACTCCTTCAACAGTTCGTTGAATTTGCCAGCGGTCGAAAGTGCGACGTGAGGAGCACGGGTGTCCGGTGCGGACGTGAAACTGCTACTGCGTTCGACGCGTGTCGTCACCCCGGACGGGACGCGCCCCGCAGCGGTCGCGGTCGCCGCCGGGAGAATCGACGCGGTCCTGCCGTACGGCACTGAGGTGCCGCCCGGCGCCCGGCTGGAGGACTTCGGTGACGACGTCCTGCTGCCCGGACTCGTCGACACCCATGTCCATGTGAACGACCCCGGCCGCACCGCGTGGGAAGGCTTCCGCACCGCCACCCGCGCGGCGGCGGCAGGCGGCGTCACCACCCTGCTCGACATGCCGCTCAACTCCCTGCCGCCGACCACCACCGTCGACCACCTGCGCACCAAGCAGCGGGCGGCGGCCCCCGAGGCGCACATCGACACCGGGTTCTGGGGCGGGGCGATCCCGTCCAACGTCCAGGATCTGCGCCCACTGCACGAGGCCGGGGTCTTCGGTTTCAAGTGCTTCCTCTCGCCCTCCGGCGTCGACGAGTTCCCGGAGCTCGACCAGGAGCAACTGGCCCGGTCCATGGCCGAGATCGCCGGCTTCGGCGGGCTGCTGATCGTGCATGCCGAGGACCCGCGCCATCTGGCCTCCGCACCCCAGTGCCGCGGGCCCGCGTACGCCGACTTCCTCGCCTCCCGGCCCCGGGACGCCGAGAACACCGCGATCGAGGGGCTCATCGCGCACGCCGGCCGGCTGAACGCCCGGGTCCATGTGCTGCACCTGTCGTCCGGCGACGCGCTGCCGGTGATCGCCGCCGCCAAGCGCGAGGGCGTACGGGTCACCGCCGAGTCCTGTCCGCACTTCCTCACCCTCACCGCCGAGGAAGTCCCGGACGGCGCCACGGAGTTCAAGTGCTGCCCGCCGATCCGGGAGGCCGCCAACCAGGACGCGCTGTGGGACGGCCTGGCCGACGGGACGATCGACTGCATCGTCTCCGACCATTCGCCGTGCACCGCCGACCTCAAGACGCCGGACTTCGCCACCGCCTGGGGCGGCATCTCCTCCCTCCAGCTGGGCCTTTCCGTCATCTGGACCGAGGCCCGCAGGCGCGGCCACTCGCTCGACGACGTCGTCCGCTGGATGTCGGCCGCCCCCGCCGCACTGGCCGGGCTGACCCGCAAGGGTGCCATCGAGGCCGGCCGTGACGCCGACTTCGCCGTCCTCGCCCCCGACGAGACCTTCACCGTCGACCCCGCCGAACTCTTCCACCGCAACCAGGTCACCGCCTACGCCGGCCGGACCCTGTACGGCGTCGTGAAGTCGACCTGGCTCCGCGGGCAGCGGATCGCGGCGGACGGCGCCGTCGGTGAACCCACCGGCCGCCTCCTCGAAAGGAACCACCGACCATGACGGCGACAGCCCGCTTCACCGGCGATGCGAACCCGTACGGCGGCGGCGACCCGTACGCCGACTACCGCACCGCCGATCTCTCTTTCACCGACCTCGTCGACCTCGCTGACCGGCGCCTCGGCGCGGGTGTGATCGCCGCCAACGACGAGTTCTTCGCCGAGCGCGAGAACCTGCTGAGGCCGGGACCCGCCGAGTTCGACCCCGGGCACTTCGGCCACAAGGGCAAGGTCATGGACGGCTGGGAGACCCGTCGCCGTCGCGGTGCGGGCGCCGACCGGCCGCACCCGGCGGACGAGGACCACGACTGGGCGCTGATTCGCCTCGGCGCACCCGGAGTCGTACGCGGCATCGTCGTCGACACCGCCCACTTCCGCGGCAACTACCCGCAGGCGGTCTCCGTCGAGGCGGCCTGCGTCCCCGGCTCCCCCTCGGCCGGGGAACTCCTCGCGCCCGAGGTGACATGGACGACGCTGGTACCGCGTACGGCCGTCGGTGGACATGCGGCCAATGGATTCGCCGTCGCGGTCGAACAGCGCGTCACCCATCTGCGGGTCAACCAGCACCCCGACGGGGGGATGGCCCGGCTCCGGGTGCATGGCGAGGTCGCCCCCGACCCGGTCTGGCTTGCCGCGCTCGGCACCTTCGATCTGGTCGCCCTGGAGAACGGCGGCATGGTCGAGGACGCCTCCGACCGCTTCTACTCCCCGGCCACCAACACCATCCAGCCGGGCAGGTCCCGCAAGATGGACGACGGCTGGGAGACCCGGCGCCGACGCGACAAGGGAAACGACTGGATCCGCTACCGCCTCGTGGAACAGGCGGAGATCCGGGCCGTCGAGATCGACACCGCGTACCTGAAGGGCAACTCGGCGGGCTGGGCAAGCCTTTCCGCCCGAGACGGGGACGGCGGCGACTGGAACGAGGTGCTGCCCCGGACCCGGCTGCAGCCCGACACGAACCACCGCTTCGTCCTGCCGGACGCCGTGCGGGCCACGCACGTCCGGATCGACATCTTCCCGGACGGCGGCATCTCGCGGCTGCGACTGTTCGGATCACCGACCGATGAGGGGGCCACGCGACTGGCCGCGCGCCACCGTGAGCTCGGCGGATAGCTTTCCCGCCCGTCCGAGTGCCGGCCGGGCCGGTGCCCGACCCGTCCGGCACCGTCCGGGTGTGCCCGATGAGTCCGTGTCCGGGGCTTGTGGGACCCTGGACGCATGATCTTCATCGCCGTCAAATTCACCGTTCGCAGCGCCGAGCGTGACAACTGGCTGCCGGCCGTCGAACCCTTCACGCTCGCGACCCGGAAGGAGCCGGGCAACGTGTTCTTCGAGTGGTCGTACAGCGTCGAGAACCCCGACGAGTTCGTCCTGCTGGAGGCCTTCGCCTCCCCCGAGGCCGGCGAGGCCCATGTGAAGTCGGAGCACTTCGCGGCGGCGATGGACCTGATGGCGGATCTCGTCGCCGAGACCCCGCAGATCATCAACGTCGAGGTACCGGGCGAGGGCTGGTCCCGGATGGCGGAGGTCACCCCGCGCTCGCTCTGACGCCCGCGCCGTGCCGTGCAGATGCCACCACCGATGAACTCACGCTCGCGGAACAGGTCAGGCCGTGTGACCGCCGTCCACCGCCACCTCCGTACCCGTGATGAACGCCGCCTCGTCACTCGCCGGGCAGGCGGATCAGGGAAGCCACTTCTTCCGGCGTGCCGAACCGGTCCAGCGCGGTCGTGGAGCGCTGTCCGGCGGCGAACGGACCGTCGGCCGGGTCGAGGTCCGTGTCCACGGGGCCGGGCTGGACCAGGCTGACCGTGATGCCGCGCGGACCGGGTTCGCGGATGCGCGTGTGCTGCGGATGGCCCGCATCAAGTCGGTCCAGGGGGCGGACTCGCTGTCGCTGACGGCGATCCGGCTCGGCAGCGCGGTCGCCGTCTTCGCGGTGCTCGCCACCGAGCCCGGCACCGGTCACGCGCCGTGGACGGTGCTCGGCGTCCTCATGGCGAGAGCCTCGCGGGCGCCGTCCCACCACCGCGTCAGCCGCCGGACTGAGAGCTTCGGCCGAAAGTCTCGCGTTGCGCGACTTTGGTCGCTCGCCGCGCCCCGGATGGCCGGGGCGACTGCCCGACCTGGCTAGTTTTGTCGTATGACGCGTATGGAGTACCGCTGGCTGCTTCCCTCGGCGATGGCCGACCCCGAGCTGCCCGGCGACCAGGGCGGCCGCTCGCGACGCACCGTGCGGGACTGGGTCGTCGACCTCACCGCCTTCCTCTGCGTGGCCGGAACCGGCCTGCTCGTCGCGTCGTCGATCGACGCGGACCACACCACGCCCGAAGGCGTCGTCTTCGTCGACTGCCTGGTGGGCGCCGCGGCCTGCTGCGCGCTGTGGGTGCGCCGGCGCTGGCCGGTCGGTGTCGCGGTGGGTCTGATCCTGCTCTCCACCATCGAGCCGGTCGCTGCCGGAGCCATGCTCGTGGGCCTGTTCAGCGTGGCCGTGCACCGTCCGTTCCGGCCGGCGGCGGCCATCGGGGCGCTCGCCCTGGTCGCCGCGCCGGTGCAGCCGTATCTGCGCCCCGATCCGAACGGCTCGTTCCTCGGGTCGACGTTCGTCGGTGCGCTGCTGTCCCTGCTGGTGCTCAGCTGGGGCATGGTCGTACGGTTCAGGCGCCAGCTCGTCGTCACACTGCGCGAGCGGGCCCGCCGGGCCGAGACCGAGGCGGAGCTCCGGGCCGAGCAGGCCCAGCGGCTGGCCCGCGAGGCCATCGCCCGGGAGATGCACGACGTGCTGGCCCACCGGCTCACCCTTCTCAGCGTCCACGCGGGCGCCCTCGAATTCCGCCCCGACGCACCCCCGGCCGAGGTGGCGCGCGCCGCCGGGGTCATCCGGGACAGCGCACACGAGGCGCTCCAGGACCTCCGGGAGATCATCGGAGTCCTGCGCAGCCCAGGTGAGAGCGACGGCAACCGGCCGCAGCCCACTCTGGCCACCCTGGAGTCGTTGATCGCCGAGTCCCGGCTGGCCGGCATGGCAGTCGCTCTCGACAACCGCATCGCCGATCCCGCCGAGGCCCCCGCGGCCACCGGCCGCACCGTCTATCGCATTGCGCAGGAGGGGCTGACCAACGCCCGTAAACACGCACCCGGGGCCGAGGTCACGGTCAAGGTCGCCGGCAGACCCGGCGACGGCCTCACCATCGAGGTGCTCAATCCGGCGCCGACCGAACCGTTCGAGCTGGTTCCCGGCTCGGGCCAGGGGCTCATCGGCCTCACCGAGCGCGCCACTCTGGCGGGCGGCCGCCTCGACCACGGGGCGGAACCGGGCGGCGGTTTCGGCATCCGGGCCTGGCTGCCATGGCCACTGTGACGGCCACGGACGGCCATGGTCTTCGGGCGCGCCACGGTCTTCGGGCCCGTCACGGTCCTCGGGCCCGCCACGGATCCGCGGCCCGTCCCGGTCCGTCCGCCGGGACCGATGGGCGTTCACGGGCGGGCGCGACGGTCCCCGGCGCACCGGGTCTCCGGCCCTGGTTACGGTGGTCGTCATGACCACCCCGACCGCCAAGGACCCCGTGGCGCAGCCCGTCCGACTGCTCATCGTCGACGACGACCCGCTCGTGCGGGCCGGGCTCGCGCTCATGCTCGGCGGCGCCGACGACATCGACATCGTGGGGGAGGGAGCCGACGGCGTCGACGCGGTGGAACTCGTCGACCGGCTCCGCCCCGATGTGGTGCTGATGGACATCCGGATGCCGACCATGGACGGGCTGACCGCGACCGAGGCCCTGCGTGCCCGCCCCCACGCTCCCGAGGTCATCGTCCTGACGACCTTCCACGCCGACGAGCAGGTGGTGCGGGCCATCCGCGCCGGAGCGGCCGGATTTGTCCTGAAGGACACCCCTCCGGCGCATATCGTCGACTCGGTGCGGCGGGTGGCGGCCGGCGATCCGGTGCTCTCGCCGGCGGTGACCCGCCAGCTCATGGCCCGCGCCGCGGGGACCCGTCCGGGGAACGGCGTCGAGGAGCGGGCCGGCCGGGCACGACGGCGGATCGCCGCACTGGCCGAGCGGGAACGCGATGTCGCCGTCGCCGTCGCACAGGGCTGTTCCAACGCCGAGATCGCCGCGGCGCTCTATCTCAGCGTGGCGACCGTGAAGACGCATGTGTCCCGGATCCTGGCCAAGTTCGACTTCAACAACCGTGTCCAGATCGCGCTGTTGGTGCATGACGCGGGCCTGCTCGACGACGGCGGTTCGGAAACCGGCGGCATAGGCTGAGCCGGTCGGCCCGAGAGGACCGAGCCGTTCAGACCTGGAGGGGCGATCCCATGTCCGATGCCAGTGACCGTGTCGATGTCGATCTGCGCGGGGTCGAGGACTTCACCGCGAACCCCTATCCGTACTACGCGAAGCTGCGGGCCGCGGGTCCCGTGCACACCGTACGCACCGACGACATCGAGCGGGCCTGGCTCGTGGTCGGGTACGACGAGGCCCGCGCGGCCCTCGCCGATCAGCGGCTCGGCAAGGACTGGCGCGGGCTGCCCGGCGCGCCGGTCGAGAGTTCCCCGATCTTCGCCAACATGCTGGAGCTCGACGCGCCCCACCACACCCGGCTGCGCAAACTCGTCGCCCGGGAGTTCACCGCCCGCCGGGTCGAGGCCCTGCGTCCGCGTGTCCAGCAGATCACCGACGAACTCCTCGACGCGATGGTGCCGTTGGGGCGCGCCGATCTCGTCGACGCGCTGGCCTTTCCCCTGCCCATGACCGTCATCTGCGAACTGATCGGTGTGCCGGACCTGGACCGTGATGTGTTCCGCCGGCTGTCGAACGGCGTCATCTATCCGGCCACACCGCAGGAGGAGGCCGAGACGGTGGCCGCCATGGGCCGGTATCTCGGCGAACTCATCGAGGACAAACAGCGCTCACCCGGGGACGACCTGATGAGCGCGCTGGTCAGGACGCGGGACGAGGAGGGGGACGGACTGTCGGCCGATGAACTCGTAGGCATGGCGTTCCTGCTGCTCGTCGCCGGCCACGAGACCACGGTCAACCTGATCTCCAACGGGGTACGCGCACTGCTCGGACACCCGGACCAACTGGCCGCTCTCCGCGCCGACCCCGGCCTGATGGACGGCGCGGTCGAGGAGATGCTGCGCTACGAGGGCCCGGTGGAGACCGCCACGTTCCGATTCCCCCGCGAAGAGATCGAGATCGGGGACCGGGTCATCCCGGCGGGCGAGCCGGTTCTGGTCTCCCTGGCGGGGGCCGGCCACGACCACGGCCGTTACCCCCGGCCGGACACCTTCGACATCCGCCGCGACGCCCAGGGACACCTGGCCTTCGGGCACGGCAGCCACTTCTGCATGGGTGCCCCGCTGGCCCGGATGGAGGGCCGGATCGCGATCCGTACGCTGCTGGAGCGGTGCCCCGGCCTCGTACTGGACGCGGACGAGGGCGAGTTCGACTGGATCCCGGGACTGCTGATCCGGGGGGTGCGCCGGCTGCCCGTCCGCTGGTGAGGTAAAAACCTTTGTCATGACCGGACTTGACTTGCAGATGGCGCAGAAGGTCCTCGACAGCCAGCCGTTCAGCGGGCTCGTCGGGGCGCGGATCACCGCCTTCGGGGGCGGCGCGGCCACCCTCGAAGTGGACATCCGGCAGGAACTCCAGCAGCAGAACGGCTTTCTGCACGGTGGAGTCCTGGCCTATGCGGCCGACAACTCGATCACCTTCGCCGCCGGGACGACGCTCGGCCCGGCCGTTCTGACCGGTGGCTTCTCCATCCAGTACGTGCGGCCCGCCACCGGCCGCACACTCATCGCCCACGCCGATGTCGTGCACACCGGCCGACGCCAGGCCGTGGTCCGCTGCGAGCTGTTCGCCGCGGGGGAGGACGGAGCCAAGACGCTCTGCGCGGTCGCGCAGGGCACCGTACTGTCCGCCACGTCCTCCTCCTGAACCGTCCGGCCCCGCCGCCGGTCACGAGGCGGTGCGGGCCGATTCCGCCGGACGGGCGGCGCCTGCGGCGATCTCCGCGATCTCCACGGGGCGCCGCTCCCGGCGGGACACCTCGCACGCCTCCGCCACCAGCAGCGCGTACCACGCCTCCCGGCCGTCGCACGGATTGGGCAGCTCGCCCCGCACCACCCGTACGAACGCGTCCAGTTCCGCCTCGTACGCCGGAGCGAACCGTTCCAGGAAGCCCGGCCAGGGGCTGCGCGGTGCGGCGGGACCCCGTGGCTCGGCCGAGGTGACCGGCGTACGGTCGTCCAGGCCGACCGTGATCTGGCCGAGCTCGCCCGCCAGTTCCATCCGTACGTCGTAGCCGGCGCCGTTGCAGCGGGTGGCCGTCGCCGTGGCCAGGGTGCCGTCGTCGAGGGTCAGCAGCGCCGCCGCCGTGTCGACGTCGCCGGCCGCCCGGAACATCTCGGGCCCGGCATCCGATCCGGTGGCGTACACCTCGGTCACCTCACGGCCCGTCACCCAGCGCAGCATGTCGAAGTCATGGACGAGACAGTCCCGGTACAGCCCCCCGGAGAGCGGCAGATACGCGGCGGGCGGCGGCGCCGGGTCCATCGTCATCGCCCGCACGGTGTGCAGCCGGCCCAGCGCCCCCGCCCGTACGGCGGCGCGGGCCGCCCCGTACCCGGCGTCGAACCTGCGCATGAAGCCCAGCTGGAGGACGCTTCCGGCCCGCTCGACCTCGCGCAGCGCGCTCAGCGTCCCCAGCAGGTCCAGGGCGATCGGCTTCTCGCAGAACGCGGGCAGTCCCGCCCGTGCGGCCCGCCCGATCAGCTCCGCGTGCGCCGACGTGGCCGAGGCGATCACCACGGCGTCCACCCCCGAGCCGAACACCTCGGCGGCGCTGTCCGCGGCCGTCGCGCCGATGCGGCCGGCGACCCCGGCCGCCCGCGCCCGGTCGGTGTCCGCCACCACCAGATCGTCCACCTCGGGATGGCGGGCCAGCACGGCCGCGTGGAAGGAACCGATCCGGCCGGTGCCGATGAGTCCGATGCGCATGGACCCAACGTGCCGTCCGTCGGCTGCGCTGTCAACCATATGTCCTGACAAGGTGCCGCTTGTTCCGTAGTCATGCTGTCCGGACAACAGAACGACCTGACTACCGGAGCATCCGACGTGAGGGATACCCTCCACGCGTGCCCAAACCCACCACCGACCCCGTCGCGCTCGAACTCGGTGTGGACCGCACCAGCCCGGTTCCCCTCTATTACCAGCTGGCCCAGCAACTGGAAGCGGCCATCGAACAGGGCCGGCTCGCCCCCGGCAGCCTCCTGGGCAACGAGATCGAGCTCGCGGCCCGGCTCGGCCTGTCCCGGCCCACCGTCCGCCAGGCCATCCAGTCACTGGTCGACAAGGGCCTGATGGTCCGCCGCCGCGGCGTCGGCACCCAGGTGGTGCACAGCCGGGTCCGCCGCCCGCTCGAACTGAGCAGCCTGTACGACGACCTGGAGGCGGCGGGCGGGCACCCCACGACCCGTGTGCTGCGCAACACCGTCGAGCCCGCCGGTGCCGAGGCCGCCGATGCCCTCGGCATCACGGAGGGCACCGACGTCCATCTCGTCGAGCGGCTGCGGTACGCGCACGACGAGCCGCTGGCGCTGCTGCGCAACCAGCTGCCCCTCGGGATCGTCGACCTGGACACCCGGCGGCTGGAGACGACCGGCCTGTACCGGATGATGCGCGGCGCGGGCATCGCCCTGCACAGCGCCCGTCAGACCGTCGGAGCCCGGCTAGCCACCGCCGAGGAGGCGGCCGGACTCGCCGAGACGGAAGGGGCCGCCCTGCTGACGATGGAGCGCACCACCTTCGACGACACCGGGCGCGCGGTCGAGTTCGGCTCCCACATCTACCGGGCCTCGCGCTACTCCTTCGATTTCCAGCTGCTCGTGCGGTGACGACGGCCGCACGGACCCGTTGACGTCTCGTACGTCCGCCCCTATAACTCCCCCAGCCGCACTCGGGCGGCCGGAGAGAAGGCGGACCCACGGATGCGTACCTCTCGCAGGACGGCGGCCCTGACCGCCACGGCCGCCATCGGCAGCGGCCCCGCCCTCGACGGAAACGTCGTCGCCGGCGGAGAGCCGGTGCTCACGGCACCGGCCATCGGCACCGCCGACGACGTACCGCGGCCGGAGGATTACACCGCGCGCGGCACCTGACGTCCGTCGCGCGCGGCGCCGTGGACACCCGGCGCCCATGTGGGTGCGTCGCCCCTGCCGGGCGGCGCCGTCGGCGACTCGGGGATACTTGGCCAGCCGGGCAGGGCGCGAATCGTCCCCGGCCCCACCAAAGAGCACCAGCGAGCAGCACAAGAAGGGCACGGCGTCGTGGCAAGGGTTCGGACAGGGGTACGTGCGATGGGCGCCGTGCTTGCGGCGGTGCTGGGGGTCTCCCTCGTGGGCTGCAGCAGCACCGGTGGCAAGCGGGCGGAGGAGCGCGCGGCCCGGGCTGCCGCCGAGGGCCGGTCCGCGGTGAACACGCCCCGATGGACCTTTGCCATGGTCACCCACTCGGGCGACGGCGACACCTTCTGGGACATCGTCCAGCGGGGCGCCGAGCAGGCGGCCGTCAAGGACAACATCAAGTTCCTGTACTCGCACAACGACGAGGCGCAGCAGCAGGCCCAGCTCGTCCAGGCGGCCATCGACCAGAAGGTCGACGGGCTGATCGTCACGCTCGCCAAGCCCGACGCGATGAAGGACGTCGTCGCCAAGGCCACCAAGGCCGGCATCCCCGTGATCACGGTGAACTCGGGCTCCGCGGAGTCCAAGCAGTTCGGCGCGCTCACCCACATCGGCCAGGACGAGTCCATCGCGGGCGAGGCGGTCGGCGACGAGCTCAACGCACGCGGCCGCAAGAAGGCCCTGTGCATCCTGCACGAGCAGGGCAACGTCGGCCACGAGCAGCGCTGCGCCGGGGCGAAGAAGACCTTCGACGGGCAGATGCAGAACCTGTACGTCGAAGGCACCAACATGCCCGATGTCCAGGCGTCCATCGAGGCCAAGCTCCAGGCCGACAAGAACATCGACGCGGTCGTCACGCTCGGCGCGCCGTTCGCGGACGCCGCCGTCAAGGCGAAGCAGACCGCGGGCAGCAAGGCCGAGGTCGACACCTTCGACCTGAACGCCAAGGTCGCCACGGCCCTCCAGGACGAGACCCTCGGCTTCGCGGTCGACCAGCAGCCCTACCTCCAGGGATACGAGGCCGTGGACCTGCTCTGGCTCCACCGCTACAACGGCAATGTCCTCGGCGGCGGGCGTCCGGTCCTCACCGGCCCGCAGATCATCACTTCGAAGGACGCCGCCGAGCTGGCGGAATACACGAAGCGGGGGACCCGATGAGCACCGTCACCGGCCCACCCGCCGTGGCCGCGGCCGATGAGCGGCTGCTGCGGACCTCACCGCTGCGCAGACTGCTCGGCCGCCCCGAGCTCGGCTCGGTGGTCGGCGCGGCGGCCGTATTCCTCTTCTTCTCGATCGTCGCCGACAGCTTCCTGCGCACCTCCAGCCTCGGCACGGTGCTCTACGCGGCCTCCACCATCGGGATCATGGCCGCACCGGTGGCGCTGCTGATGATCGGCGGCGAGTTCGACCTCTCCGCCGGTGTGCTGGTCACCAGCTCCGCGCTGATCTCGTCGATGTTCAGCTACCAGATGACGGCCAACGTCTGGGTCGGCGTCTTCGTGTCGCTGCTGGTCACGCTCGCCGTCGGGGCGTTCAACGGTTTCATGCTGACCCGGACCAAACTGCCGAGCTTCATCATCACGCTCGGCACGTTCCTCATGCTGACCGGCCTCAACCTGGGCTTCACCAAGCTGATCAGCGGGACGGTGTCGACGAAGTCCATCGGCGACATGGAGGGCTTCGACTCGGCCCGCCGGGTCTTCGCCTCGCAGTGGACCATCGGCGGCGTCGAGTTCAAGGTCACCATCCTGTGGTGGGCCGTGCTCGTGGCGGTCGCCACCTGGATCCTGCTGCGCACCCGCTTCGGCAACTGGATCTTCGCGGTCGGCGGCGAGGCGGACGCGGCCCGCGCGGTCGGCGTCCCGGTGATCCGTACCAAGATCGGGCTCTACCTCGGGGTCGCCTTCGCCGCCTGGGTCTCCGGGCAGCATCTGCTGTTCTCGTACGACGTGGTGCAGTCCGGCGAGGGCGTCGGCAACGAGCTGATCTACATCATCGCGGCCGTCATCGGCGGCTGCCTGATCACCGGCGGCTACGGCTCCGCGATCGGCTCCGCGGTCGGTGCCTTCATCTTCGGCATGACCAGCAAGGGCATCGTGTACGCGGAGTGGAACCCGGACTGGTTCAAGTTCTTCCTCGGAGCCATGCTGCTCCTGGCCACCCTGCTCAACGCATGGGTACGCAAGCGCGCGGAGGCGACGAAATGACGGCCCCCCAGGCACCGGCCGACCAGGAGGCGTCCCACCCGGCGCTCGTCGAGCTCGACCACGTCAGCAAGTTCTACGGCAACATCAAGGCACTCCAGGACGTCTCGCTGGAGGTCCACGCGGGGGAGATCTCCTGTGTCCTCGGCGACAACGGCGCCGGCAAGTCCACCCTCATCAAGATCATCGCCGGGCTGCACCGGCACGACGCGGGCAGCTTGCTCATCGATGGCGAGGAGACCACCCTCGTCAACCCGCGCGACGCCCTCGACCGCGGCATCGCCACCGTCTACCAGGACCTTGCCGTCGTCCCCCTGATGCCGGTCTGGCGGAACTTCTTCCTCGGCTCCGAGCCGACCACCGGCGCGGGCCCCTTCAAGCGCCTCGACGTACGGCTGATGCGCGAGACGACCCGCTCCGAGCTGCTGCGCATGGGCATCGACCTGCGCGATGTCGACCAGCCGATCGGCACGCTCTCCGGCGGCGAGCGCCAGTGCGTCGCCATCGCGCGGGCGGTCTACTTCGGCGCCAAGGTCCTCGTCCTGGACGAGCCGACCGCCGCGCTCGGCGTCAAGCAGTCCGGAGTCGTCCTCAAGTACGTCGCGGCCGCCCGTGACGCCGGCCTCGGCGTGGTCCTCATCACGCACAACCCGCACCACGCGTATCTGGTCGGTGACCGGTTCGTCCTGCTCAAGCGGGGCGCCATGTCCGGCAGCCACACCCGGGCGGGTGTCACCCTGGACGAGCTGACCCGCCAGATGGCGGGCGGCAGCGAGCTGGAGGAGCTCGGCCACGAGCTGGAGCGGGCCCCGGGACCGGCCCATCTGGGCGGCCGCCGGGTCGACGACGACCCGCGGTGACCCCGGGCCCGCGCGGGCCCCGGCCAACGGGTCCGCCGACCGCGGTGCCCCGGCAGTGGCAGAATCGAGCCAGACGGGCGCCGTCCGCCGCCGGGAGCACCGCCCCGGCCCCCCAGACCCCGCAGGAACGATGAGCACGTACCGCGACTTCACCCACCGCGGCTCCGCCCGCGCCACCGTCCTGCGGACCGTGGGCACCCGGGAGCGGCGCTCGCACCTCACGGCGCCGCGGGTGCCGACCGTCGGCATCGACATCGGGGGTACGAAGGTGATGGCGGGTGTCGTCGACGCCGACGGCAACATCCTGGAGCAGCTGCGCACCGAGACGCCGGACAAGTCCAAGAGCCCCAAGGTCGTCGAGGACACCATCGTCGAGCTGGTCCTGGACCTCTCCGACCGGCACGATGTGCACGCCGTCGGCATCGGGGCGGCCGGCTGGGTCGACGCGGACCGCTCCAAGGTGCTGTTCGCCCCGCACCTCGCCTGGCGCGACGAACCGCTGCGCGACGCCCTCGCCTCCCGCCTCGTCGTCCCCGTCATGGTCGACAACGACGCCAACACCGCCGCCTGGGCGGAGTGGCGCTTCGGCGCGGGCCGCGGCGAGGACCACCTCGTCATGATCACGCTCGGCACCGGCATCGGCGGCGCGATCCTGGAGGACGGACAGGTCAAGCGCGGCAAGTACGGGGTCGCAGGTGAGTTCGGCCACATGCAGGTGGTGCCCGGCGGGCACCGCTGCCCGTGCGGGAACCGCGGCTGCTGGGAGCAGTACAGCTCCGGCAACGCCCTCGTCCGCGAGGCCAAGGAGCTGGCCGCGGCCGACTCCCCGGTGGCGCACGGCATCATCGAGCGGGTCAAGGGGAACATCCCCGACATCACCGGGCCGCTCATCACCGAACTGGCCCGCGAGGGCGACGCGATGTGCGTCGAGCTCCTCCAGGACATCGGCCAGTGGCTCGGCGTCGGCATCGCCAATCTGGCCGCCGCCCTCGACCCCTCCTGCTTCGTCATCGGAGGCGGCGTCAGCGCCGCCGACGACCTGCTGATCGGCCCCGCCAGGGACGCCTTCAGGCGTCACCTCACCGGCCGCGGCTACCGCCCCGAGGCCCGGATCGCGAAGGCACAGCTCGGCCCGGAGGCAGGTATGGTCGGCGCCGCCGACCTGGCCAGGCTGGTGGCCCGCAGATTCCGCCGTGCCAACCGTCGCCGCGTCGAGCGGTACGAGCGGTACGCACAGATCTACGACCAGGCCGCGAGCACCATCCGTAGCACGCGCAACACTCGCACCTCCTAGGGACCTCCACAGACATGACCGCAGCCGAGCACCCCGTCCTGCCGCGCCAGTCCTCGCCGCCCGACGACGACAGGCCGCCGCAGGACCGGCGCCGGATGATCCGCCGTCGTCTGATCACGGCGACCATCATCGTGCTGCTCATCGGCATTCCGGCCGGCTACCTGCTGATCTCCGCGGGCCAGAGCCGCCGCTCCGGCCAGAACAAGGAGGCCGAGGCCGCCGTGCAGGGGCTCCGGGAGGGCTGGCCGTCCCGGCTGCAGCGCCGGATCTTCGAGCTCCCGATGCCCGGCAACTCCCTGGACGTGCAGTACTACGAGACCAACAACTGGAAGACCAGCCGCCTGTACGTCAAGTTCCGCACCACGTCCGCCGGGCTCGACCGGTTCCTGAGCCGGCTGGGCAGCGGCCGCGCCGAGCTGGAGACGGGCAAGGTCACCATCGGCGTCCGTGACCAGGAGGTCTCGGGCTGGAGCTTCAACCCCGGGGTCGAGTGGGCGGGCACCACACACACCAACAAGGACCCGCGGCCCACCCAGGACATCACCGTGAACATGACCGATCCGATGAACCCTGTCGTCTACGTGGTATCCGCGGCGACTCCCTGACCGGAAGCCGGCGGGCCGCTCACCGGCCCGCACCGCGCCCCACGTCCTTCCTCTCCCTCCCGGTGCCCGGCCGCTGCACGGAGTCGGTGGACGGGCACGGGGACCACGGGACCGCGGTGGTGCCGGTGCGTCAGGGGCGGTCGGTCAGGTAGCCGCCCATGGAGGTGAAGTACTCCGTCGCGGGCATCTCCCGGCCTTCCTCGGTTCGTATACGTGTGAGGGCCAGGCCGTGGTTGCGGCCGGTGCGGGCGTCGGCGCCGGCGACGATCACCACGCCGTCGCCCTCGCGGTAGAAGATGCGGCCGGGCGTACCGCCGTAACGGTTCTGGGACACGACCGCGGCGAGGACTTCGAGACGCTTGCCCTTGTGGAAGGTGAAGGCACTGGGGTACGGCTCGGACTGGGCGCGGACCAGACGTTCGAGGTCTTCCGCCGGCCAGGTCCAGTCGATGCGGATGTCCTCGGTGGACCGCTTGTGGAAGAAGCTTGCCCGGGAGCGGTCCTGCTTGGTGAACTCCGTCCGCCCGGCGGCGATGAGGTCGAGGGCGCCGATGGTGACCGGGGCGATGAGGCCGACGGTCTTGTGGAAGAGGTCGGTGGCGGTGTCCGCCGGTCCGACCGGGACCGCCTCCTGCCGGACGATGTCGCCGGCGTCGAGTTCGTCGTCCATCATGTGCGCGGTGACGCCCACTTCGGGCTCGCCGTTGATCAGGGCCCAGATCAGCGGGGAGAAGCCGGCGTACTTCGGCAGCAGCGAGTCGTGGACGTTCAGCGTGCCGTGGCGCGGGAGGCCGAAGATTCGCGGGGGGATCCACGTCCGCCAGTTGTTGGCCACGATGATGTCCGGGGCCGCTTCCTCCAGGCGTTCGAACAGCTCGTCGTCGTCGGGGCGGTTGCGGATCAGAACCGGGACGCCGTGCTCTTCGGCGAGGTCGGCGACGGAATCACTCCAGATCTTCTCGTACGCGTGCTCGCTCTTGGGGTGCGTCACGACCAGTACCACGTCGTGCTCGGAGTCCAGGAGGGCTTGCAGGGTCCGGTGCCCCCAGGTCTGGTAACCGAACATGACGACCCGCATGGGGTTCCTCCTCAGGGCAGGGTGAGACCGACGGCAAGTAAAGCAAGGCTTACCTTAGTTTGCAAGAGAGTGATTTCGGGCCTGGGTTGACGGGGTGTCAATAGTCGTGCGCCCGATTTGCCCGGTCGACAGCATCGAGTGATTAGCTTAGGCTCGCCTAAGTTAAATTGGGCGGCTCCGTCGATGTGCCCACTCTTTCGTACCTTCCCCCACGCCTGACAGGCGGCTTTCCCGCACGATGGGAGTGACATGTCACAGGGTCTTCCTGGCGACGCACCACTGGTCCACGACCTCATTGGCATCGGCTTCGGCCCCTCCAATGTGGCCATGGCGATCGCGCTCCGCGAGCACAACACACACGTCGGCAGGCAGGAGCCGGTCACCGCTCACTTCTTCGAGCAGCAGCCGAGCTTCGGCTGGCACCGCGGCATGCTGATCGACGACGCCACCATGCAGGTGTCCTTCCTCAAGGACCTGGTGACGCTCCGGAACCCGGCCAGCGAGTTCAGCTTCCTCTGTTATTTGCAGAGCAAGGACCGGCTGATCGACTTCATCAACCACAAGAACCTCTTCCCGCTGCGGGTGGAATTCCACGACTACTTCGAGTGGGCGGCGGCCCAGGTCGGCGACATGGTCTCCTACGGCCACGAGGTCGTCTCCGTCACGCCCTTCGTCCACGACGGTGCCGTGGAGTACCTGGACGTGACCGTCCGGTCGGGGGAGGGGCTCGAAGTCCACCGGGCCCGCAACCTCGTCATCGGTACCGGGCTGCGCCCCCTCATGCCGGAGGGCGTGGAGCGCGGCGACCGTGTCTGGCACAACTCCGATCTGTTGCGCAAGGTCGGTGGACTGGAGGGCACTTCGCCCTCGCGGTTCGTCGTCGTGGGCGCCGGACAGAGTGCCGCGGAGAACGTTGCCTACCTGCACCGCCGCTTCCCCCGGGCCGAGGTCTGCGCGGTCTTCTCCCGCTACGGCTACAGCCCCGCCGACGACAGCAGCTTCGCCAACCGGATCTTCGACCCCGGGGCGGTCGATGATTACTTCGCGGCGCCCGAGAGCGTCAAGAGCCGGTTGATGGCCTATCACGGAAACACCAACTACTCCGTGGTGGACATCGACTTGATCGACGACCTGTACCGGCAGATGTACCAGGAGAAGGTCCTCGGCACCGAACGGCTGCGCTTCCTGAACGTGTCCCGGGTCACCGACGTCGAGGAGACGCCCGACGGCGTGCGTGCCACCGTGAAGTCCCTCGTCACGGGCGAGAAGACGCACGTGGACGCCGATGTCGTGGTGTTCGCCACCGGCTACAGCCCCGCCGATCCTCTCGGCCTCCTCGGCGAGGTCGCCGACCGCTGCCTGCGCGACGACGAGGGCCGCGTCCGCGTCGAGCGCGACTACCGCATGGCGACGGACCCCGGTCTGCGCTGCGGAATCTACCTGCAGGGCGGCACGGAACACACGCACGGCATCACGACGGCCCTGCTGTCCAACACCGCGATACGGGTCGGCGAGATCCTGGACTCGCTGCTCGACCGGGGTGCCGGGCCCACCTCCGACGAGGTCCGGCCGGTCGCCGACGGCACCGGCAGCACCGTCCGCTAGTCCGTCCACGGGTTCGGCACCCAGCGCGCCCCGGCCATGGCACCGGTCGAGCTGAGCGAGGACCCGCTCCGCAGCGCTCTGCAAGGGGACCAGGGCGCGAGCGACGGTGCGGGCACCCCCGTCCTGGGGGTGAGGCCCCACCGGCCATGTGTCCCCGGTGGATCAGAGGGATGGCGTACGTCGACATGTGTACGACCGCAGTTGAGCGCCCCGCGCCCGGGGGCACCACAGGGGCCCGGCCGCGGCGTCTGGTGGGTCTGGGCCTGCTGGTGGTGGTCCTCGTGATCGCCGCGGCGGTGTCGCTGGCCGTCGGCGCACGGGCGTTGAGCCCTGCCGAGGTCTGGCACGGGCTGTTCGCGGTGCCCGACTCCGACCAGCGGCTCACAGAGATCAGGCTCATCGTGCAGACCGTGCGGGTGCCCCGGACGGTCCTCGCGATCGTGGCGGGCATCGCTCTGGGGGTCGGCGGTGCGCTGATCCAGGGGTACACACGCAACCCCATCGCCGACGCGGGCCTGCTGGGGGTGAACTCCGGCGCCTCGTTCGCCGTGGTGTCGGTGATCGCCGTATTCGGGTTCACCGACCCGTTCCAGTACGTCTGGTTCGCCTTTGCGGGGGCGGCGGTCGCCGGCGTCGTCGTCTTCGGGCTGGCGAGCATCGGCCGGGGTGCGGGCAACCCGTTGACGCTCGCCCTGGCAGGGCAAGGGATCACGGTGTTCCTCGCGGCGATGACCACGGCGGTCGCGCTGTCCGACCAGAAGTCGCTGAACGCACTGCGGTTCTGGAACGCGGGCTCCGTGGCAGGTGTCGGATTCGACGTCATCTGGCCGGTGACCGCGTTCATAGCGGTCGGACTGGTGCCGGCGCTGATCACCCTGCCGGCCCTCAACCTGCTCAACCTGGGCGACGACGTGGCGCGGGGGCTGGGAGTGAACATCGCGCTGACCCGGACCACGGGCATCGTCGCCATCACCCTGCTGGCGGGCGCGGCCACGGCGGCGTGCGGCCCCATCGCGTTTCTCGGGCTCATGGTGGCCCATGTGGCCCGGTACCTGACCGGACCGGACTACCGCTGGCTGGTGCCGTACGCAGGTCTGCTCGGATCCGTCGTCCTGCTGGTCTGCGACATCGTGGGGCGTTTGGTGGTGCGGCCCGGCGAGTTGGACGCGGGTGTCGTGGTGGCCCTCCTCGGGGCCCCGTTCTTCGCGGTTCTGGTGTGGCGAGGAAAGTTCAAGAACACATGAACGGGACAGACGTGAACCCATCGGTGGCGCCGGGCGTGCGGCTCGGCCACGTGTCGTTCGTATGGCGGCCCTGGCTCGTCCTGGTCACGCTGCTGCTGTTGGCGGCGACCTTCCTGGTGTTCTGCCTCTCCATCGGTGTCGGGGACTTCCCCATCGGCCTGTCCCGGGTGATCGCCACGATCCTCGGCCGGGGCGAACAGGTCGACGAGTTCGTGGTCATGGATCTGCGGATGCCACGTGCCCTGGCCGGTCTCGTCGTGGGGATCGCGCTGGGGATGTCCGGGGCGATCACGCAGTCCGTCGCACGCAATCCGCTCGCCAGCCCGGACATCCTGGGCATCACCGGGGGAGCCGGTGCGGTCGCGGTGTTCCTGGTGACGGTGTCGGGCGGGGCGGCCGCGGCGGTCGTCGGCTCGGTGGGCCTGTCCGCGGCGGCGCTCGCGGGCGGTCTCGGTACGGGTCTGCTGGTGTACCTCCTGGCATGGCGGCGCGGGATCGACGGCTTCCGGCTCATCCTCATCGGTATTTCGGTGAGCGCCTTGACGGAGGCGATCACGACATGGCTGCTGGTCTCGGCCGACATCAGGGACGTCGCCAGGGCGCAGGTGTGGCTGGTGGGTTCGTTGGACGGCCGGTCGTGGGACGAGGTCCGGGTGGCGTTCTGGTGCACGCTCGTCCTCGTCGTCGTCGTGGCCGGTGCCGCGTTCCAGTTCAAGCCGATGCACCTCGGCGACGAGGTCGCCGCCGGCCTGGGCGTCCGGTACTCGAGGGTGCGGGCGATCCTGCTGTTGTGCGCGGTCCTGCTGGCCGCTGTGGCGGTGAGTGCGGCGGGCCCCGTTCCGTTCGTCGCTCTGGTGGCGCCGCAGGTGGCGATGCGTCTGGCGAAGTACCCGACGCCGCCGATGGTGGCCTCCGGCCTGGTGGGAGCGTTGCTGTTGATCGGGTCGGACCTGGTCGCGCGCACGGCGCTGCCGATCACTCTCCCGGTCGGTGTGGTCACCGCCGCGATCGGCGGCCCGTTCCTCGTCTATCTGCTGGTGCGGGCCAATCTCCGGTAGACGGTAGAAAAGTAAGGCAAACCCAAACAAGGGGGGCTTGTGGTCGCTCAGTTCATCACCGGGACCGAATCCGGGACCGAGGACGTCTCGCGGTTGGCAGCCAGGGGAGTCACGGTCGGGTACGGCGGCCGGACAGTGATCGACGATCTCGACGTGGTGATCCCCCCAGGGGTGATCACCACGATCATCGGCCCCAACGGCTGTGGGAAATCAACCCTGTTGCGCACCCTGACGCGGCTGCTCAAGCCGGCCAGGGGGACGGTCGTGCTGGACGGCGAGGACATCGTCGGGCTCCGGACCAGGGACGTGGCGAAGAAGCTCGGTCTGCTGCCGCAGGCGCCGGTCGCGCCGGAGGGGCTGACGGTGGCCGACCTGGTCGCCAGGGGGCGCCATCCGCACCAGAGCTGGCTGCGGCAGTGGTCGTCGGACGACGCCGGCGTCGTGGCGCGCGCACTGGCCATGACCGGGGTGTCCGAGTTGGCCGACCGGCCGGTCGACTCGCTGTCCGGTGGACAGCGACAGCGCGTCTGGATCTCGATGACCCTGGCCCAGGGCACCGACCTGCTGCTGCTGGACGAGCCGACCACCTACCTGGACCTGGCGCACGCGATCGACGTGCTCGACCTGGTGGACGACCTGCACGAATCGGGATGCACCGTGGTCATGGTGCTGCACGACCTCAATCTGGCCACGCGCTACAGCGACAACCTCATCGTGATGCGGGCGGGATCGATCCTGGCCCAGGGGCACCCGCGTGACGTGATCACCGCCGAGTTGCTGCACGAGGCGTTCGGGCTGCACGCCACGGTGATCGACGACCCTGTGGGCGATCGGCCGCTCATCGTGCCGATCGGCCGTACGCACGTCCGGCTCGATCCGTAGGCCGTGGCGGCCGGGGTGACGAGGTGATGCCGGCCGGTGGCCGAGCGGTTCTCGAAGTGATCCGGGTCCGGGCGGACTTCGGTGCGCGGCAGCCGTGCGCGATGCCGACGGTGCTCCGCGAATTCTTCCGGCCGGCCACGGCGGGTGTCGAATTCCGTGCCCGTACACCCGCGGCGGATTGCCGGGCATGCGCCGGGCGGGCGCGGGTTCGAGGCCAACTCGTGCCCAGCGAGGGAAAGTTCAATAAGTTAGGCTAGGCTGACCTTACTTACGTAGGATACGGTTGGCCGCCCTGGCACGGGGGCGCAGTGGACAGCGCGAAAACAAGGGATTCCGAATGCTTCTCCATCGAACGACGCCTGTGAAGCCGTGGCGGCGGCTGGCGGCGATCCTGTCCGCCGCGACCCTCGGCGTCGGCCTCCTGGCGGGATGCGGTTCCGACTCGGCGGACAAGAAGAGCGGCGACGCCCCGGCCGCCGCCGACGGTGCGTTCCCGGTCACCGTGGAGCACGCATTCGGATCCACGAAGATCACCAAGGCTCCCCGGCGGGTCGTCTCCGTGGGCTACACGGACGACCAGGCCATCCTGGCGCTCGGCATCAAGCCGGTCGGCATGGTCGACCAGTATCCGAACCCGGCGGGCAAGTCCCCCGACATCAACACCCAGTGGCCCTGGGTGAAGGACAAGTGGGGCGACACCCGCCCCGAAGTCATCATGAAGAACGGCGACTCGGGCCCCAACTACGAGAAGATCGCCTCCCTGCGGCCGGACCTGATCATCGCGGTCTACTCCGAGATCGACCGGGCCGCCTACGAGAAGCTCTCCAGGATCGCCCCGACGGTGGGCCGCACCAAGGATGAGAAGGAGCCCTTCAGCGCGCCGTGGCAGGACAACGCGGTGCACATCGCCAAGGCACTCGGCAAGGAGGACGAGGGTGCCGGGCTGGTGCAGGGCATCCAGGACAAGCTCGACGCGGCCGGCAAGGCACACCCGGAGTTCGCGAACCAGACCGCCGTCGCGCTGTCCTGGTACAAGGATTCGCTCGCCCCGTTCACCACCACCGACGTGCGCGGACGACTGGTGACGGGCATCGGCTACAAGGGTGCGACGAAGATCGACGAGATCGCGGACGGCAAGTTCTTCACCGTGCTGTCCCCCGAGCGCATCGACCTGGTCGACGTCGACCGCATCTTCGTCATCAACGACAAGGCGGACACGGAAGCGCTGAAGAAGTTCGAGCTGTTCAACAACCTGTCCGCCGTCAAGAACGGCAAGGTGTCGTACCTGCTGGACAGCGAGGGCCCGGCGGTCGGCGCGGCCATGTCCCAGGGCACCCTGTTGTCCTTGCCGTACGCGATCGACGAACTCGTCAAGTCGGTCGGCTAGAGATGGCGATCGAACTGTCCCGTCCCCGGCGAGATCTGGTCTCGATGTGAGTGCCACCGACGCCCGCAGCGCCCCGGCGACCCTCCGCACGGCGACCGGAGGCGAGGCCGCCGGATGGGTCGCCGCGCACTGCCGCCGGACCCCGTGGCTGACGCTCTCCACCGTCCTCACCACAGTGGCCGGGGCGGCGCTCCAGGTGCTCCCGGTCCTTCTGCTGGGCCGGGTGGTCGACGAGGTGGTCAAGGGCGAGTCGCGTTCGGTGCTGGTGACGGTCGGGGTGTTGATGGGGGCCGCCGCGCTGCTCGGCGCGGCGGCCACCGCGGTGTCGACGTACCTGATCGGGCGGCTGGGAGCGGATCTGCTCGCACGGCTGCGGGAAGGCGCCGTCCGTGCGGTGCTGGGGATGCCGAGCGCACGCATCGAGCAGGTCGGTCGGGGTGACGTGCTGTCCCGGGTCGGTGACGATGTGGCCGTGCTGTCCAAGGGCATCCGGACGGCCATCCCCACGGTGTTCTCGGCCGGAGTGCTGGTCGCCATCGCCACCGTCGGCATGTTCGGACTGGACTGGCGGCTCGGCCTGGCCGGCGCCGGCGCGCTGCCCGCGTACGCGCTGGCCCTGCGCTGGTATCTGCCCCGGTCCGCACCGCTCTACCAGAAGCAGCGGGTGGCCCAGGCCGACCGTGCGCAGGCGCTGATCAGTGGTCTGAACGGGATCGACACGGTCCGGGCCTACCGCCTCGAGGGCGCCGTCCGTGAGCAGGTCACCCGCGAGTCGTGGCGGGTGCGTGATCTCGGCGTCGAGGTGTTCCGGTTCTTCGGCCGGTTCGTCGGCAGGGAGAACCGCGCCGAGTTCATCGGGCTGGTCCTGATTCTTGTGGTGGGGTACGCCCTGTTGGAGAACGGTGCCGCCAGTCTGGGTGAGGTGTCGGCGGCCCCGCTGATGTTCCACCGGCTGTTCACGCCGCTGGGCGCCATCATGTTCACCTTCGACGAGGCGCAGAAGTCGGGCGCGAGCCTCACCCGCCTGGTCGGGGTGGCGGGGGAGCCCGCGGAGGACCGGTTGGTGGGCGACGTGTCCGTCGCACCGGCGGACGCCGGGCCACATCCGGTGACGGTGGAGGGACTGACCTTCGGCTATCCCGACACCGAGGAGCCGGTCCTGCGGGACGTGAACCTGTCCATTCCGGCCGGCGGTTCGCTCGCTCTGGTGGGGGCGACGGGTGCGGGCAAGTCGACCCTGGCCGCGCTGATCGCGGGCATCGGGACGCCGCAGGCCGGGTCGGTGCGCATCGGGCCGCACGACCTCGCCGGTCTGGACGAGGCCGGGGCGCGGGCCCTGGTGAGCATCCTGACGCAGGAGACGTATGTGTTCTCGGGTGCGCTCGCCGACGACCTGCGGCTCGCCGCGCCCGGGGCGAGCGACGCCCAGTTGAGGGACGCGTTGCGCACGGTCGGCGCAGACGGGTGGCTGGAGCTGCTGCCCGACGGGCTGAACACCCTGGTCGGCGAGGGCGGTGAGCGCCTGGACGTCACCAAGGTCGCCCAGATCGCCCTGGCCCGGCTGGTGTTGAGCCGCTCACCGGTGGTGGTGCTCGACGAGTCGACCGCGGAGGCGGGCAGCGAGGGTGCCGCCGAGCTGGAGCGGGCCGTGCTGGCCGCCTGCTCGGGCCGGACCACGCTGTTCGTGGCGCACCGGCTGACCCAGGCGATGGCGGCGGACCGGATCGCCGTACTGGACGCGGGACGCGTGGTGGAGGAAGGGACGCACGGGGAGTTGGTGGCTCTGGGCGGCCAGTACGCGCGCCTCTGGCGTGCCTGGCGAGAAGGTAGTTAGGTAAACCTTAGTTAGGTTAGGCTGGCCTGCATACCTCGGAAGGATGCTGAGTCTTCGATGATGGAACCGAGCGCTCCTCGCGTACTGCTTTCTCCCACCCGCCTGGCCGATGTACGCAGGCGAACCGGTGACTACGGTGACCGGACCATCGCCGAGGCGTGCGCCATCGGGCTGTCGTACTGGGCGACCGGCCTCGGTCCCGACGGCCTGGACCTCACTCCCGGCACGCTCTTCGCCGACGTCCTCGGATGGGTCGACAACGGCGGTACCGGGGGCGGCGGTTGGCAGGCGGGTGCGGACGGCCGGAGCATCACCGTCCCCGACGGCATCGCGCCGGCCGACGCGCAGCTCGCGCTGGACGACCTGGCCGACTTCCCGGACCGGCCCATCGGCACCATCGGCCCGTCCAGCGCGGCGGCGAGGATGGAGGCCCTGGCCGAGTGGAACGACACCCGGGCCGACCGGGTCCGCCCGACCATCATGGAGATGTTCCGTGAGCAGGCGCGCACCAGGCCGGACGCCGTCGCCATCGTCGACGAGCACCGGTCGCTGACCTACCGTGAGGCAGCCGAACGCTCCGGTCAGCTGGCCCATCATCTGATCGAACGCGGCCTCACCTCCGAGCAGGTCGTCGGTATTTCGCTGGGCCGCTCGGCCGACATGGTCATCGGGCTCCTCGCCGTGCTCCAGGCGAAGTGTGCGTTCGTGCCGCTCGATCCGCAGTGGCCCGCCGCGCGCCGGGCCGTCGTCATCGAGGACGCCCGGGTCGTGCTGCAGCTCAACGACTCCGGCGAGCACGGTGCGGGTGAACCGGACGCCGTAGCCGTCGACATCGGCAATTGGAGGTTCGGTGCCCACTCGGCCGAGGGACCCGAGGCAACCGTCCCCGGCGCGGCCCTGGCCTATGTGATCTTCACGTCCGGTTCGACCGGACGTCCCAAGGGTGCCATGATCCGGCACGAGGCGATCAGCGAGCGCCTGCTGTGGCAGGCCGGCGAGATCCTGGGCTTCGGCCACGACGACGCCTCGCTGTTCAAGGCGCCGTTGTCCTTCGACATCTCCATCAACGAGATCTTCCTGCCGCTGGTGTCCGGCGGCAGGCTGGTGATCCTGCGGCCCGGCGGCGAACGCGACCCGCACCACCTGCTGAGCGTGATCGCCGAGCAGCGCGTCACCTTCACCTACCTGGTGTCGTCCATGCTGGACGTACTGCTGGAGATCGCGGGCGACTCCGGCCGCCTGGACAGCCTGCGGCACGTGTGGTGCGGCGGCGAGGTACTGACCCCGGAGCTGTACGAACGGTTCCGCACCCGGCTCGACATCCCCCTGTACCACGGCTACGGCCCGGCCGAGACGACCATCGGTGTCTCCCACGTCATCTACCGGGGCGCGGCCGAACGCCTGTCGACATCGATCGGCAGGGCCAACCCCAATACCCAGCTGTACGTGCTGGACGACGAACTGCGCCCGGTCCCGGTCGGGGTCGGCGGCGAACTGTACGCGGGAGGACTCCTCCTGGGCCGCGGATACGTCAACGCGCCCGGCCTGACCGCGTCCCGGTTCGTGGCGAACCCCTTCGCCCATGACGGGTCCCGGCTGTACCGCACCGGTGACCTGGCGCGGTTCGCGCCGGACGGGTCGCTGGACTTCCTCGGCCGCGCCGACAACCAGATCAAGATCCGCGGCATGCGGCTGGAGATCGAGGACGTCGAGGCCGGCCTCGCCGAACACCCCGGGGTACGGCACACCTGCGTCGTCGCGAAGAAGAACGCGGTGGGCGGCACCTATCTGGTGGGGTACGTGATCCCGGCCGCCGGCCACGAGGAGCTGCGGGCGGACGAGGTCGGGGCGTGGGCGGCCCTGCACATGGTGGAGTACATGGTGCCCGCCCACCTCGTCGTGATGAGGGAGTTCCCGCTCACCGCGAACGGCAAGCTCGACCGGGGCGCCCTGCCGGAGCCCGTGATCGGCACAGGCGACACAGTGGAGCCCGCCACCGACAACGAACGGGTGGTGTGCGCGGCCGTCGCGGCGGTGCTGCGGCTGGAGAAGGCCGGTGTCGACCAGGACTTCTTCCGGCTCGGCGGAGACAGCATTCTGGCGATCTCACTGCTGAGCGCGCTGCGGGACGCGGGCCTGTACGTCACCGCACGGCAGATCTTCACCCACAGCGTTCTCGGGGCACTGGCCGCGGTGGCGAGCCGCGAAGACGTCTCCACCGTGGACCACGGCGATGCCGCGACCGGTTCTGTGGTGGGATCGCCCATCGTGCAGTGGCTCGGTGAGACCACGGACGCGATCGACGGCTTCGTCCAGTCGGTCGTACTGAACACCCCGGCGGACCTGACCGCCGACGCCCTCGACGCGATCCTTGCCGCCGTGCTCGGGCGGCACGACATGCTGCGCGCCAGGCTGGTGCGCGGCGACCGCTGGAGCTTCGACATCCCCGAGGCCGGCCGGGCCGCGGCCGGGTGGCAGGAGAGCGACCGGCCGCTGACGGAGTGCGTCGCGCTCGCCACCGACGGGCTCGACCCGGAGAACGGCGTGATGCTGCGCGCCGTGTGGCGCCGTGCGGCGCGGCAACTGGTCCTGGTCGCCCACCACGTCGTGATCGACGGAGTGTCCTGGCGGATCCTGATGGACGACCTGGCCACGGCGTGGCGCCGGTTCGCCTCGGGCGGCCCGGTCGAACTGCCCCCCGTGGGCACCTCGTTCAGGCGCTGGACGCAGTTGCTGGGACGCGCGGCATTCGACACGGACCGTACCCACTTCCAGCGCCCCCTGCCGGGAGCGGACGCACCGTTGGGCAGACGTGCCCCGACCGAGGCCGACACCGTCGCCCGGGAGCGGACGCGGACCGTCTCCGTGGGCCCCGAGGACACCGCCGCGCTGCTCGGCGCGATCCCCGCGAAGTTCCACGCGGGCATCAACGACGTCCTGCTGACCGCGCTCGCCGTCACTCTCGCCCGGTTCCGCCGCGACCGGGGACAGGACCAGACGTTCGCCCACATCGAACTGGAGGGGCACGGCCGCGAGGGACGCCATGTGGCGGACACGGCCGGCTTTGAACCGGAACTCTCGCGTACCGTGGGCTGGTTCACCACCCTGTTTCCGGTGACCGTGGACCCCGGCGCGACAGCCGACTTCACCGCACCCGCGTACCTGGCCGCCGCCCTCAAGGCGGTCAAGGAGGACCTCGCCGCCGTGCCCGGCAACGGCGTCTCCTACGGCGCCCTGCGCTACCTGAGCGACACCGGGCTGACCGCGCCCGCACCGCAGGTGCTGTTCAACTACCTGGGCCGCTTCGACGCCGGTTCCTCCGGCGACTGGCAGCTCACGGGCACCACCGGTCAGCTGGGCGAGAGGCGCGATCCGAGGATGCGGCTGCCGCGCGCCCTGGAATTCAACGCGATCGCCGAACCCGACGCCAGTGGCGCGTACGAGCTGGTCACCACCATCTCCTGGCCCGAGGGGATGTTCACCGACGAGGACATCACCACCCTCGGCGAGTACTTCCGGGCCGCTCTGTGCGCGCTCGCCGTGCTCGAAGAAGGCGGCCACACCCCCAGCGACTTCGCCCTGGTGCGGCTCACCCAGGCCGATGTCGACGACCTGGACGGCCCGGCGCTGCGCGACATCCTGCCGCTGACCCCCTTGCAGGAGGGCCTGTACTTCCACTCGGTCTTCGACGACGACGCGTCGGGCGCCTACGTCGAGCAGCAGCTGCTGACGCTGGACGGCAAGGTGGACGCCGACCGGCTCGCGGCGGCGGCCACCCGGCTGCTCACGCTGTACCCCAACCTGGCCGCCCGGTTCACGGCCCTGGCCGACGGCCGGGTCGTCTCCGTCGTCGAGAGCGGCGCGGAAGCACCCTTCACCACGCTGGACCGCCCCGGCCTCACCGACGACGAGATCCGTGATCACGCCGAGCGGGACCGCCGTGCCGGATTCGACCTGGCCGCCGGGCCGTTGATGCGGTACACGCTCATCCGCGCGGGCTCCGGCCACAACGTCCTGGTGCAGACCGTCCACCACATCGTCGCCGACGGCTGGTCGGTGCCCCCGATGCTCCGCGCGCTGCTGGCCGAATACCACGCGCCGGGGAGCGTGTACCCGGTCGGCGGCTACCGCGACTACGCGGCCTGGCTCGCCGAGCGCGACCACGACGAGAGCGACCGGGTGTGGCGCGAGGAGCTCGCCGGCCTGCCCGGCCCCTCCCTGGTGGCCGAGGGGCACACACCCTCCCAACGGTTCGCCGACACCGCGGCCGTGCCCGCCGTCGGCATCGACGACGCCGCCCGGTCGGCCGGTGTGCCCCTGAGCGTGGCCGTGCACAGCGCGTGGGCGGTGACGCTGGGCGGCATCCTGCGCGGCAGGGACGTCGTGTTCGGCTCCACGGTCTCCGGGCGCGACGCGGAGGTGCCCGGCATCGGGGACATGGTCGGGCTGTTCATCAACACGATCCCCGTGCGGGCCCGTTGGGACGGCGCCACCACGGCGCGCGAGCTGCTCACCGCGGTGAAGGAACACCAGAGCACGGTGCTGGCGCACCAGCACGTCTCGCTGGCCAGGATCGGCCGCCGGGCCGGCACCGGCCCCCTGTTCGACACCCTGGTGGTGTTCGACGTGGCGACCGACGTGGACGCGCTGGGCGGACCCGGCGACGCATGGGGCATCACCGACATCGTCAACGAGGGCGCCCCGCACTACCCGTTGACGCTGGTGGTGGAACGCGCCGCCGACGGCCGTCCGCGTTTCAACCTGATCTACGACGGGGAGCTGCTGCGCCGGGAGAGCGCCGAGGCGATCCTGGGCACCTTCACCCGGACCCTCACCGGTCTGCTCGACCGGCTGGACGCCCCGGTCGACGAGCCGGCCCCCGAGCCCGGCCGGAGCCCGGCGCGGGTCTCCCCGGCGACCCTGGGCGAGCTGTTCGACGCCGCCGCGGACCGCGACCCGGCAGCCACCGCCGTCACCCAGTGCGCCCTGGACGGCGCCACACGGTCACTGACCTACGGTGAACTGGCGGACACCAAGAACGAGTTGGCCTCGGTCCTGCGCGTGGCCGGTGCCGGGCCGGGCACGCGGGTCGCCGTCGCCGTACCGCGCTCCCTGGAGCAGGTCGTCGCCCTGGTCGCGGTCGTCACCGCGGGCGGCGCGTACGTACCGCTGGACCTGGCGTACCCGGACGAGCGGCTGGAGTACATCCTCGCCGACGCCGCCCCGCAGGTCGTACTGGTGGACCGTGAACAGCGGGACCGTCTCACCCGCCTGCTGGCCCGAGCGGGCGTGGAGGCCCGCGTGCTCGTCCAGGGCGACGAGCCGGCGCAGGCCACCACTGCCGGGCCCGGGGCCGGCCCGCACGACCCCGCGTACGTGATCTACACCTCCGGTTCGACCGGCCGTCCCAAAGGCGTAGCCGTCCCGCACTCCGCCGTGGTGGCGCTCCTCGCGAACACCCGGCCCGGCATGGACTTCGGCCCGGGCGACGTATGGGTCCAGTTCCACTCCTTCTCCTTCGACTTCGCGGTCTGGGAGCTGTGGGGCGCCCTGGCGCACGGCGGCGAACTGCTGGTGCCGGAGTACGGACTGACCCGCTCGCCGGTCGACTTCCACCGGCTGGTCCGCGAGCGCGGGGTGACCGTGCTCAACCAGACCCCGTCGGCGTTCTACCAGTTCATCGAGGCCGACCGGCTCGCCGCCGAACCCGTCACGGCGCTGCGCCGGATCGTCTTCGGCGGCGAGGCGCTGGACCTCGGACGGCTGCGCGGCTGGGTCGAGCGGCACGGCACCGGCGCGCCCGAGCTGGTCAACATGTACGGCATCACCGAGACCACCGTCCACGTCACCCACCGGGTGCTGACCGACCAGGACTTCGGCCCCGGAGACGACGTCAGCCCGATCGGCGGTCCGATCCCCGGCCTGGCCGTCCATCTGCTCGACGACCGGCTGCGGCCGGTGCCGCCGGGCCGGGTGGGCGCCATCTACGTCGTCGGCGACCAGGTGTCGCTCGGCTACCTGGGCCGGCCGGGGCTCACCGCGGGCCGGTACGTGGCGAACCCGTTCGCGGCCGACGGATCCCGCATGTACCACACGGGCGACCTCGCCCGCCGCACCCTCGACGGCGAGCTGGAGTTCGCCGGCCGTGCCGACGACCAGGTGCAGCTCAAGGGCTTCCGCATCGAGCTCGGCGAAGTGGAGTCCGCGGTCAGGGAACTCGACGGTGTCGTCGACGTGGCCGTCACCGTGGCGGACAGCGGCGACCACCTCGTCGCCCACGTCGTGGGCCGGGTGCCCGGTGACTTCACCGGCCTGCTGTCCGCCAAGCTGCCCGTGCACATGGTGCCGGGCCGGGTGCTGCCGGCCGATGTGCTGCCGCTGACGGTCAACGGCAAGCTGGACCGCAAGGCCCTGACCGAGCGCGCCGCACAGGACGACCCCCCGCCGGCCACGGGGTCCGCCGAGCTCACCGCGCCGGACGGTACTTCGGTGGCCGCGAGCGACTCCGTACTCACCGCGCTGATCGACCTCTTCGCCCGGACGCTGCCCGGCGTCGCGGTGGATGCCGACACAGATTTCTTCGGCGCGGGAGGCGACAGCATCGTCGCCATCACCGTCATCAACCGGGCCAGGGCGCTCGGCCTGCCGATCGCCCCCCGGGACGTGTTCCTGCTGAAGACACCGCGTGCGCTCGCCGGCCATCTGGCCGCGCACACCCCGCAGCCCGTGGCATCCGCACCGTCCCACCGCGAGGACGGCCCGCTGCCGGCGACACCGATCATCCTGCGCCAGCGGGAACTGGGCGGATCGCTCGCCCGGTTCGCCCAGGCCAGGACGCTGGTGGCAGCCGAGGGCACCGGCCTTGCCGACGTCCGGCGCGCCGCGAACGCCGTCGTGGCCGCACACCCCGTCCTCCGGCTGCGGCTGCGCGCCGAACACGGCGTGTGGGCCCTGCGCACCGAACCCGCCCGCGAGGTCACCGTCGCCCGGACGAACGCCGCCGACGCGACGGCCGCGGCGAACGAAGCCGCCGGGCGGCTCGATCCGGAGTCCGGGGACGTCATCGCCTTCTCCTGGCTGGAGGCGAGCCGCACCCTGGTGATCACCGTGCACCACCTCGCCGTCGACGCGGTGTCCTGGCTGATCCTCCTCGACGACCTGGCCACCGCCCTGAGCGGTGCGGCCCTGCCACCGCCGACCACGTCCTACGCCGAGTACGCCGAGGCACTGGCGGTGCGCTCCGCCCAGGCGGCCGACGGCCTCGGACACTGGGTCACCACGCTCCGGGCGCCCGCGCTGCTGCCCGCGGTCCGGGGTCTGCGCGAGACCACGGTCGTGCTCGCGCCCGAGGCGAGCGACCGCGTGACGCGCGACGCGCCCGCCGCATTCGGCGTGGGTCTCACCGAATTGCTGTGCGGCGCGCTGCGCACCGCGCTGACACACATTCAGCCCACGCCCACCGACCTCGCGATCGAACTGGAGCGGCACGGCCGGGTCCCGGCCCTCGAACACCACGACTACACCCGCACCATCGGCTGGTTCACCGCGATCGCGCCGGTGCGCCTCACGGCGCACACCGACCCCGTCGCGGCGGCGCACGAGGTCGCCGAACGCCAGCCGGACGAGTGCGGACACGTCGCCTACGGCCGGCTCAGATACCTCAACCCGCAGACGGCCCCGCTGCTGCACGCCCGACCGCAGGTGCTGTTCAACTACCTCGGCCGGGGCAGCGAGTCCCAGGCGCTGCACCTCACCGGCGGCGATCACGGCAGCCCGTACGCCGTCGAGGTCAACGCGTGGACCGACGAGGCCACCGGAAGTCTGCACGCGGCCTTCACCCTCGCCGAGGGCATACCCGACGAGATCACCGAGCACTGGCGCAGCGCACTGGAGCACCTCGCGGGCGCCGCCGCGACGGCCGAGCGCACGGCACCGGTCACCCCCCTCCAACGGGGCCTGTTCTTCCAGGCCCAGATGGCGGGCGCGGCCGGACACTACGTCGCGCAGAGCTGGTTCACCTTCGACCGGCACCTGGACGCCGACGCGCTGGCCGAGGCGATGGCGTACGTGATCGCGCGGCACCCGGTGGTGGGCGCGGGCTTCACCACCGGCGACGACGGAGACCCGGTCCAGGTCCTCAAGGCGGGCCGGCGGGTCGACGTCCGCACGGTCGCTCCGAGGACCGACGCGGAAGTCGAGGCCCTGCGCACCCGGGACCGCGAGGCAGGATTCGACCCGGGCGAGCCGCCGCTGATCCGGCTGACCGTGGTGCGGCTGCCCGACGGCCGGGACGGCCTGCTGCTCAGCTACCACCTGCTGCTCTGCGACGGCTGGTCCCGCGAAATCGTGCTGCGGGACCTGTTCGACGCGTACGAGGCCGTCGTGGCGGGCGAGCCGCCGGTCGCGGTCCCGGCCGTGCCGGGCTTCGAGGACTACGCCCGGACGCTCGACGCCGAGGACCCCGCGGTGTCGAACCGCTTCTGGGCGGAGCACCTGGCCGGCCTCCCGGGCCCGACGCTGCTCGCCGGACCGGCCCCGTCCCTCCCGGACGACCTGCCGCGCGCTCTCGTGCACACGATGTCCGTAGAACTGTCGGACCTGCTGCGGGACGCGGCCAGGGTGCACGGCGTCACGCTGAACTCGGTGCTGACCGGCGCGTTCGGCCTTCTTCTCGGCGCGTACACGGGCCGCAGCGACGCCGTGTTCGGTGTGACCGTCTCGGGCCGGGAGGGCGAGGGCCACTCCGGCATCGTCGGCGTGCTGCTCAACACGGTGCCGATGTGGACGCGGGCCCGGCCCGACGACACGATCGGCGCATACCTGTCGGCCGTACAGGCGGCCCGGGTCGAGGCAATGGAGCACGAGCACCTGGGGCTCGGCGAGATCCAGCGGGCCGTCGGCCACGACGCCCTCTTCGACAACCTGTTCGTGCTCCAGAACTTCCTGGACCTGGACGCGTTCGCCGAGATGAACGCCCGGCACGGCATCACCTCGGTGCAGGCCGACGACTCCACGCACTACCCGTTCACCTGGGTCGTCACACCCGGAGACCGGCTCACGGTCAAGCTGGAGCACCGCGGCGACGATCCCGACGGCGCCCGCCGTCTCCTCGACGACTACCTCCGCGTACTGGAGGACCTCGCCCGGTCGACGGGGCCGGTGGGCGCGCTGCCGGGGCTCGCCCCGGCCCCCGAGCCCGCCGGGCGCACCGACATCGGCACGGACACCGTCGTCGACCGCTTCGACCGGGCGGCGGACCGTGATCCCGAGCGGGTCGCGCTCGTCGCCCACGGCTCGCCCATGACCTTCGCCCGGCTCCGGGACCGCAGCCGCGCGTTGGCCGGTGTGCTCGCCCGCCGGGGCATCGGACCCGGGACGGCCGTGGGCCTTGCGATCCCGCGCTCCCTCGACTCGATCGTGGCGCTGTTCGCCGTGCTGCGCGTGGGCGCCGCGTACGTACCGCTGGAACTGGACCACCCGGACGAGCGGCTCGCGGCGATCGTCGCGGACGCCCGGCCCGAGGTGATCCTCACCGTGAGCGCCGTGTCGCCCCGGCTCGGCGGCGAGCTGATCGAGCTGGACCGGCCCCTGCCCGAGGCCGACCCGTACGTCACGTTCGCACCCGACGACCCGGACCGCCTGCGGCACCCCGCGTACACGATCTACACCTCCGGGTCGACCGGGAAGCCCAAGGGCGTGGTGACCGAGTACGCCGGGCTCACCAACATGCTGATCAACCACCAGCGGCGGATCTTCGAGCCGGTCCTGGCCCGGCACGGCCACCGGGTCTTCAGGATCGCGCACACCGTGTCGTTCGCGTTCGACATGTCGTGGGAGGAACTGCTGTGGCTCGCCGACGGCCACGAGGTCCACATCTGCGACGAGGAACTGCGCCGTGACGCCCCCCGTCTGGTCGAGTACTGCGGTGAGCACGGGATCGACGTCGTCAACGTGACCCCGACCTACGCGCAGCAACTGGTGGCCGAGGGCCTACTCGACGACCCGGCGCAGCGGCCGGCGCTGGTGCTGCTGGGCGGCGAGGCCGTCACCCCGACGCTGTGGCGGCGGCTCGCCGAGACCGAGGGGACGGTCGGCTACAACCTGTACGGGCCCACCGAGTACACCATCAACACCCTCGGCGTCGGCACCTTCGAATGCCAGGACCCGGTGGTGGGCGTGGCGATCGACAACACCGAGGTGTACGTGCTGGACCCGTGGCTGCGGCCCCTGCCCGACGGAGTCGCCGGTGAGCTGTACGTATCGGGCATCGGCATCGCGCGCGGCTATCTCGGTCAGAGCGCCCAGACCGCGCACCGCTTCGTCGCGTGCCCGTTCGGCGGACCCGGCGAGCGCATGTACCGCACCGGCGACCTGGTGGTCCGCCGGCCCGACGGGAACCTGACGTACCTGGGCCGCACCGACCAGCAGGTCAAGATCCGCGGGCACCGGGTCGAACTGGGCGAAGTCGAGGCCGCGTTCGCGGCGCACCCCGCGGTGCGATTCGTTGCCGCGGTCGCCCAGCCCGACCCGCAGGTCGACGGCGCGTACCGGCTGGCCGCCTATCTCGTGCTGGAGGGCTCCGACGTGGCGCACATCGCCGGTGAGGTGGGCGCCGGGCTGCCGGACTTCCTGCGCCCGACGCATTTCGCCCAGGTCGACAGCATCCCGCTGACCGTGAACGGGAAGGCCGATACCAAGGCGTTGCCGGAGGCCAAGCCGCTCGGGGCGCTGACCACGGCGGGTGAACGCGGCCCGGAGACCGGGACCGAGGTCGTGGTGTGCGAATTCTTCGCCGAGGCACTGGACCTGGACGACGACGAGGTGAGCGCGGTGAGCGACTTCGTGTCCCTCGGGGGGCACTCCATGCTGGCGGTGCGGCTGATCGGGCTGCTCCGCCGGGAGTACGGTCCTGTGATCACGATCCGTGATCTGTTCACCCTGCGAACCCCGGAAGCGATTGCCCGTCACCTTGATGAAGACTCCTGACACGCAGCGGCCCCGCCCGGGGGCGGACATCCTGCGGACCGCACTGCGCCGGAACGTCGGCGCCATGATCCGGGGCACCGCCCTCATGGGCCTGTACCAGGCGGGGGAGACCGCCTTCCCGATCGCGCTCGGCCTGATCGTCGAGCACACGATGCAGGACCGGAGTCCGGGCGCGCTCGGCCTGTCGATCGGTGCACTGGCCCTGATCATCACGACGGTGTCGCTGTCGTGGCGGTTCGGGATGCGCGTCCTGCAGAAGGCCAACACGACCGAGGCGCACCGCTGGCGGGTGCAGGTGGCCGCCAGCGGGCTCCAGCCGGTGGCCAGGGACGTCGACCTGAAGTCCGGCGAGGTGCTGACCATCGCCACGGAGGACGCCGACCAGACCGCCGACATCATCGAGGTGGTGCCGCTGCTGATCAGTTCCCTGGTCGCGGTGGTGGTCGCGGCGGTCGCGCTGGGCCTGGCCGACATCCGGCTCGGCCTGCTGGTGATCGTGGGGACCGTCGCGATCCTGTCGGTCCTGGCCGTGATGTCCAAGCGGATCGGCGCCAGTACCCGCGAACAGCAGGCCCGGGTGGCGCGCGCGGGTGCGAAGGTGGCCGACCTGATCACCGGCCTGCGCCCGCTGCACGGCTTCGGCGGCAACCACGCGGCGTTCGCCTCCTACCGGAAGGTCAGCACGGACGCGAAGCGTCAGGCGATCACCGTGGCCAGAGTGAACGGCACGTACGCGGGCACCGCGCAGGCCCTCAACGCGGTCCTCGCCGCCGCGGTGTCCCTGACGGCGGGCTGGCTGGCGTTCGGCGGCCGGATCACCATCGGGGACCTGGTCATGGCCGTGGGTCTCGCGCAGTTCATCATCGAACCGCTCAAGATGTTCTCGGAGATGCCCAAGTACGTGATGATGGCGCGCGCGTCGGCCGAGCGGATGGCGCTGGTGCTCTCCGCGCCGCCGGTGATGACCCCGGGGCCGCAGCGTCCGGCAGCGGGCGGAGCTCTCGACATCGGCAGCGTCCGGTACGGGACTCTGCGCAACCTGAGGTTCAAGGTGTCCGCCGGCGAGTTCGTGGCGATCGCCGCCTATCAGCCACGTGCGGCGGCCGATCTCGCGTCGGTCCTCGCGGTGAACGTCGCGCCCGATGCGTACGAGGGAGTGGTGCGGGTCGGCGGGCAGGCGATCGCGGACCTGTCGATCGAGGCGGTCCGCGAGCACATGCTGGTGAACCCGTACGACGGGGAGATCTTCGCAGGCACCCTCCGCACGAACATCGACCCGTTGGGCACCAGCCGGATGATTCCCGAGGCCGTCGAGGCGTCCATGCTGACCGATGTCGTCGCCCTCCACCGCGACGGGCTCGACTACGCGGTCCGCGACCGCGGGGCGAACCTTTCCGGGGGGCAGCGGCAGCGGCTGTCCCTGGCCCGCGCGCTGGCCGCGGACACCGAGGTGCTGGTCCTGCACGACCCGACGACAGCCGTCGACGCGGTCACCGAGCAACTCGTCGCGCGCAACGTCGCGAAGATGCGCCGCGGCCGCACCACGGTCGTGATCACCAGCAGCCCGGCCCTCCTGGACGCCGCCGACCGTGTTCTCGTGCTGGACGACGGCGTCATCACCGCCGAGGACACCCACCGCAATCTCCTCGCCGGCGACGCGGATTACTGCCTGGCCGTGGCCCGGTGAAGCGCCGGGCGGTTCCGGGAACGTGCCCGAACACGTTCCCGGAACCGCTCAGTGGAGAGCCCAGGCGACATCCCTGAGCAGGGCGTGCCGCCAGCCTGCCCGGTCGTGGTCCGAAGCAGACCGGGACACCCGCACCGTCGCGCCGGCCTGTTGGGTCAGGTCCTCGGCCAGCTCGCAGTGGGGCAGCATCCGCGTCTCGTGTTCCCCCACGTCGAACGCGCACCGCAGACCGGACAGGTCGGGGTTCCGGCGCAGGCGCGCGGCGATGGCGCCGCCGACCGGGCCGCCCAGCGGGTCCGCCAGGTCCATGGCGCCGGGTGCCCACCAGAACGACGCCGACTGGAGAGCGACCCGCGAGACCAGGTCCGGGAACTCCAGCGCCGCGTACATCGCGCTCAGCCCGCCCAGACTCTGCCCGGCGACCACCAGCCGGTCCACGTCGGCCGGCACGCCGGACTCCGCGACCAGCGGCAGCAGTTCGTCCCGAACGCCCTCCCACAGTTCGGGCCTGCACCCGAACTCGGCCTGCCGGTCCTTGGCCGGCAGGAAGACGAGGGTGACGGGAGGCATCTCACCGGCGGCGACGGCCGAGTCGAACGCGGTCATGGCCGGGTGCAGGTGCAGCCAGTCGTCCCCGTCGAGCAGCAGGACCACCGGTCCGCCGCCGCCCGCCGGGTGAATGCGCACGGTGCGCCGTCCGCCGAGCCGTTCACCGGCCCAGCGGAGCCGGGTGCGGGGAAGGGGCAGGACGTCGTCGGCGCCGAGGGCGGGCCAGTGCGGCTGGGCCGGGGCGTCCGGAGTCGTGGCGATGGACCGGTCACCGCCGGCACCGGCCGGGTTGAACGGGTCGGCGTAGGCTGCGTCGCCCACGAGGAGTTGGTAGGTCACCCGCAGTCGCGCGGGCATCCGCACTTCGGCGTACCAACAGTCCGAGTCGGCCCATCGGCGCAGGGGAATCGGCGGTGACCAGCTCTCGAAGCCGATACGGGCCGGAGACCCGCGCCAGAGGAAGAGGGTCAGCCAGTCACCGTTGCCGGCAGGTGCCGACGCGGGCGTCCGCGCCGACGCCCAGAACGCTTCGGTGCCGGGTTCGCCGGGCAGCCCGAACGCGGCGAAGACGTTCTCCTCGTGGGCCGCGAGGCCGGAGCCGGGACCGGTCATGACCGGCCGGTGAGGGGGCTGACCGTCCCCTGGAAGCGCGTGACCGGGGGCGCGTTCGTGCCGTCCTCGGTGGGAACCCGTTCGATCGCCGGGCGCATGAACATCTCCTTGTGAGAGGGAAGGGGAGAGGTTAGGCTCATCGTGTATTAGGTGAGCCTAACCTAATATATTCTCTCCTTCTCTCTCCGATTCGCTTCCCGAATGGGCCCACGATGTCCCCTTATCCGACCCCATCAACTATCCCCCCGCCGTTGTGACCTGCCCACCGCCCCATCTGCACCAGCGATCTGACGCATATTCACCGTGCCGCTGTAGCAGGCCTGTTGAACTCCAGGAGACACTGAACATGAGCACCAACCCTTTCGACGACCCCGAAGGCCGCTTCCTGGTCCTGGTGAACCACGAGGGACAGCACTCGCTCTGGCCGTCCTTCGCCGAGGTCCCGGGGGGATGGACGGTCGTCCTCGGTGAGAACACCCGGGAGGCATGCCTGGACTTCGTCGAGGCCCGCTGGACCGACCTGCGCCCCCGATCCCTCGCGGCATCCTCCGACTGACCGCGCACGGCGAACCGCCCCGCCAGGGGGCGGGAAGGAAAGTCTTGACCACGGCTACGCCGCGTCCTGCCCCGCTGTCGCATGCACGCCCCGCATGGACGTCCTCCGTGCGCTCCGCCCGCGAGGAGGACGCTGCCGCACTCGCCGAACTCTCCCGGCCTTTCGTGCACTCGGGGGCGCTGCGGGAGCGGCCCGCCTCCCTCTACGCCACCCGCGCGGCCGACTTCCTCGTGACGCAGGCACCCGGAGGCTCCCTCGAAGGCTGCGTCGGCCTGCGTGTGTACCCGGCCCGTTCCGGGGAGGGCTGCGGACCCGTGGGCGTGCTGTACAACTTCTGTGTGGCCGCCCACAAGCAGGGGTGCGGGGTGGGAGCCGGACTCCTGCACGCCGTACTGGCCTTGGCGCGCGCCCAGTCGCTCGATGCCCTGTTCACGGCGACGACCGGCGGTGGCGGCCTGTTCCTTCGGTACGGGTTCGCGCCCACGACCGCGCGTCTGGCGCCTTCGTCCTGGGCGGAGTCCCTGGACCCCCGGCGCGACGCGCGGATCCTCGCCAGGGCCTTGTGGCCGCCGGCCTGCGCGGGTGCGCCGGGTCCTGCCTGCTGAGAGCCTGTCGGGTGACCTTCGATCGGGTAGCGGACGCGGTCTGGTGCGTGCGATTCCAAGGCGCCGGGATGTCCTTGTAGCGGAGCTACTTGGGCATTTCGGCAACGCGGGAAGCGTGCGTGCCAGGGCGTGACCGCCCGATCAGAGGTCACCCGACAGGCTCTGAGGCGGTGGACGGCCGCGGCGGGGCGGCCGAGCGTGTTGGTGGCGATCCTGAAGGTGCAGTCCGTGAACGTACGCCCGAGATCGCCTCACATCGTGCGGCTCCCGCCCCGCATCGGTGTCAGGGGCGGGGCGCCGCAGGTGCCCGTCGGCGGTGCGTGAGTGGCGCACCGTCCGCGGCGGTCACGTGCTTCTCCCGTTGTGGTCCGGGCTGTTGTCGGGAACCACGGTGGTGCCGGGGCCGGTCTCGCCGAGGACGCCTCGCAGCACCGCGTGCGGCACGCGGCCGTCGAGCACGTGTGCCCTGCGCACGCCGCCGCGGACGGCCCGCAGGCAGCCTTCCATCTTCGGCAGCATCCCACTCGCCAGCCCCGGCAGCAGCCTGCCCAGCGCATCGGCGGTCAGGCGCTCGATCACCTCGGTGCTCTGCGGCCAGTTCGCGTACAGCCCCTCCACATCGGTGAGCATCACCAGCCGCTCGGCATCGAGGGCCACGGCCAGGGCCGACGCCGCGAGATCGGCGTTGACGTTGTAGATCTGTCCGTCCTCACCGCGTGCCACGGGGGAGACCACCGGGACGTGCCCCTGCTCCAGGAGCGTGCGCACCATGCCCGGGTTCACGTCCACGATGTCGCCCACGAGGCCGATATCCACCGGTCGGCCGTCCACCAGGGCCGGTCGTCGCACCGCCGTCATGGTGTGTGCGTCCTCGCCCGTCATGCCCACGGCGAAGGGCCCATGGGCGTTGATGTGGCCGACCAGCTCCCGCTGGACCCGGCCGCTCAGCACCATGCGCACCACCTCCATGGTCTCCGGCGTGGTCACCCGCAGGCCCGCCTCGAAGCGGGATTCCAGGCCGAGGCGGTCGAGCATCGCGCTGATCTGCGGCCCGCCCCCGTGTACGACGACCGGGCGCAGGCCGGTGTGCCACAGCTCCACGATGTCCCGGGCGAACGTCCGTTGCAGGCTCGCGTCCACCATGGCGTTGCCACCGAACTTGACGACGACCGCGCGGTCCCGCAGTTCTTCCGGCAGGGGAAGTGACCCGGTGGACGGATCCGCCTCCGCGCGCTCTGTGACGACCGGTCTCACGTCTGCCCCCGCCTCGTTCACGAACCGTGCCCGCCGTTCCCCGACGGCATACGAACCGACGGGTGCGGACTGCCGAGATTTTCTTAGCTTAGCCTAACCTAAATAATGACAACCCTGGTGTGGATCGGCCTGTCTCCCGGAGCTTGTGCGGAGGCGCGCGGTGTGCCTGTGCGTGGAGTTGCCAACCGGGCGGGCCGAGCAGTGCCGGGCCGGCCCGCGCCGGGGCCGGGGCACGCGCAGGTGCCCCGGCCCTTCGGGCGCTTGCGGGTCAGGACGCGGGCAGTTCACCGCGGACCGTGCGGGCCGCGGTGACCAGGTTCTCCAGGGACGCCCTGGTCTCGGGCCAGCCGCGGGTCTTCAGGCCGCAGTCGGGGTTGACCCACAGCCGTTCGGCGGGAATGGCCTTCAGCCCCTTGCGAAGGAGTGCGGCAGCCTCGTCCGCGTCGGGCACGCGGGGGGAGTGGATGTCGTACAGGCCGGGGCCCGTTTCGCGCGGGTAGCCGTGAGCGGCGAGTTCGCGGGCCACCTGCATGTGGGAGCGGGCGGCCTCCAGGCTGATGACGTCGGCGTCGAGGTCGTCGATGGCCTGGACGATGTCGCCGAACTCGGCGTAGCACATGTGGGTGTGGATCTGGGTATCCGGTCGCACGCCGCTGGTGGTGAGACGGAACGACTCGGTGGCCCATTCCAGGTACGCGGGGTGGCCCGCCGCGCGCAGGGGCAGGGTCTCGCGCAGGGCGGGTTCGTCGACCTGGATGATTGAAGCCCCCGCGCTCTCCAGGTCGTCGACCTCGTCGCGCAGGGCGAGGGCGACCTGTCGGGCGGTGTCGCCGAGCGGCTGGTCGTCGCGGACGAAGGACCAGGCCAGCATGGTGACGGGTCCGGTCAGCATGCCCTTGACCGGACGGTCGGTGAGCGACTGGGCGTATGAGGTCCAGCGCACCGTCATCGCGGCGGGGCGGGAGATGTCGCCGGCCAGGACCGGCGGGCGGACGTAGCGGGTGCCGTAGGACTGGACCCAGCCGTGCTGAGTGGCGAGGTAACCGGTGAGCTGTTCGGCGAAGTACTGCACCATGTCGTTGCGTTCGGGCTCGCCGTGTACCAGGACATCGATGCCGGTCTTCTCCTGGAAGGAGATGACCTCGCCGATTTCGGCCTTGATCCGCTCTTCGTAACCGGCCGTGTCGATCCGGCCCGCGCGCAGGTCGGCGCGGGCCGCGCGCAGCTCATCGGTCTGCGGGAACGAGCCGATGGTGGTCGTCGGCAGCAGCGGCAGCCCGAGGTGGGCACGCTGGGCGGCGGCACGCCGGGTGTACGGCTGGGAGCGACGGCCGTCGGTGTCGGTGATGGCCGCGGTCCTGGCCCGTACGGCGGGGTCGTGGGTGATCGGGGAGTTCGCGCGGGAGGCGAGGTCGGCGCGGTTGGCGGCGATCTCCGCGGCGACGGCGCCAGTGCCCTGGGCCAGTCCCTTCGCCAGCGTGACGACCTCCGCGGTCTTCTGCTCGGCGAAGGCGAGCCAGCGAAGGATCCGAGGGTCGATGTCCCTTTCGGGCGCTGTGTCGAGGGGGACGTGCAGCAGGGAGCAGGAGGCGGCCACGTCGACCCGGTCGGCGAGGCCGAGGAGAGTGGCGAGGGTGGCCAGCGACTTCTCGTAGTCGTTGATCCAGATATTGCGGCCGTTGACGACGCCCGCGACGAGCCGTTTGCCGGGCAGCCCGCCGACGGCGGCGAGGTCTTCGAGGTTGGCGGCCGCGGCGTCGGTGAAGTCCAGCGCCAAGCCGTCCACCGGGGCCTTCGCCAGTACGGGGAGCGCCTCGCCGAGCCGGTCGAAGTAGGAGGCCACGAGCAGCCTGGGCCGGTCGGTCAGATCGCCGAGTCCACGGTAGGCGCGGGCAGCGGCGTCCAGCTCGGCCGGGGAGCGGTCCTGGACCAGCGCGGGCTCGTCGAGTTGGACCCATTCCGCGCCGGCCGCACGCAGATCGGCGAGTACCTCCGCGTAGACCGGCAGCAGCCGGTCCAGCAGGGTGAGCGGTTCGAAGCCGGCCGCCACCCCGGGGGCGGGTTTGGCGAGCAGGAGGTAGGTGACGGGGCCGACCAGCACAGGACGGGCGGTGTGTCCGAGCGCGAGGGCTTCCTTCAGCTCGGTGACCTGCTTGACGGAGTCGGCGGTGAAGACGGTGTCCGGGCCGAGCTCGGGGACGAGGTAGTGGTAGTTGGTGTCGAACCACTTGGTCATCTCCAGCGGCGCCACATCCTGGGTGCCGCGGGCCATCGCGAAGTAGCCGTCGAGTGCGTCGGCGCTGACCGTCTCACGATGCCGCCGGGGGACGGCGCCGACCATGACACTGGTGTCCAGGACATGGTCGTAATAAGAGAAGTCGCCGGTGGGCACCTCGTGGACACCGGCATCCGCCAGCTGCTGCCAGTTGGACCGGCGCAGACCGGCCGCCGTTTCGCGGAGGGCGTCGGCGATGACCCGGCCCTTCCAGTATCCCTCGACGGCCTTCTTCAGTTCCCGGTTCGGGCCCTGGCGGGGGTAGCCGTACACGGTGGCCCGTGCTGCCGCGGCTGCGGGCTTCGCTGTCACGGAAATCTCCTTCGCGAGATGACTCCTTGAGATCCCGGAGACGGGACACGGGCGCGAAGGGTGACGAACCGGACGGATCGGTCGCACCTCGGGGGTGCTCGTCCGTCTGGTATGTACGCCGACCCGCCCACGAGGTCACCGGGATATCCGCACGCGATCGGTCACGTGCGGACAACGGGCAGGTCTTCGGACTCGAGGGCACGTCCGCCGAGGCGGACACCTACTGGCCGTCGCTTCCCAGATCCGAGGCCCGGATCCAGTGCGTATGACGGCGGTTGTTCCCACTCACCGCTGCGGGGCAGTCCCGGATTCCCACCGGGTTCCCTCTTACGACGCGCCTGCCTGGCGGACAGGGCGAACCAGTTGCACCGGCCAGACTAGAGGCTGGGCTGTTCCCGGGGCACCGCTCTTCACATCCCGGAACGTGACATGTGACACGGGACCTGCCCGGCAACCCCGCCTCCACCGTGCACCGGAGCAACGGTGAGGCTCCTGCGTGAGGTTGGCTGCGCCGGCGCGCGGTACTGACGACGCGCCCTGCGTTCCGCCCTCCCTGTAATGCTTTCGGGGGCGCTCTTGATCCGCGATCGCGCGGCATGTCTCCAGGGCCAGGTCGCCGAGATCCGCAGGCGGAGGGGACCATGCCGGTCGGTTCGGCGGCCCCGGCGCCGACCTGGATCGTGCCCGGTGCCACGCGGTCGCAGCGGCCTGAGCGCAGTGGAGCAGGCGGTGGTCACATTAGTGGCATCGGCAAGATCTGCCGGCAAACGTGCGCCCGTGTGCCCGATCACCCCCGAACCGTCGGTGGAGACGTGCTTGGGACGGGAACCGTTACCTGCATGCAGAAAGTGCCCTCCGCTTGGACCGACAGAACCCCCTCGGCAAGGTTCATCGTCCCAACTCGGAAGGCACTTTCGTGTTCCCGCCCAAGACCCGGACGCCGCTCAAGCGGAACAGCGAGGTTAGCGGACTGTTACGCTCGGCCCCTCGACAGGGGGATTCAGGGCCGCATAGTTGTCACGATCATTCCACGTCTGGATTTTCACGCTCACTTGAGGAGCGCTGTGGGGATTGTACCGGTTCGCGCTGTAGAGTTGATAATTTCCTGCCCCCTGGAGGGAGAGATTGGCAACTCTGACCTCGCCGGCTCGGGTGGCGAAGGCCGCCTCATGGCTGCCAGGCTCATTCCTATTCTTGCTTTCCTTTCGGCTGAGCGAGAGATCTTGGCGAGTCATAACGCATTGCACGTTATCTCCGTACCCTTGCGGTGTGTAATACCAAAAGGTGATTCCGAAAGGCTGCCGATAGTGCCCGCATCCGCGGATCCGGAGGACCGGGGTAACCTCTTTTTCGGGGCTGACTTCCAGGCAGGACTGCAGCCATGCTTGAACCCAGTTATCGCCACTATTGGTCCGAGATAGTTCGTTGCACTCCGTCCTGTTTCGCATCTTGGGCGCATGCTTGTCTTTTTCCCCGTTGGTGGTTTCGGTGAGCGCGTCCAGGGCTTTTTCTTGCGTCCATGGATCGCTATAGTAGCCGTCATGCGACAGGCATGTCGTGACCACGTTATCCGCCCCCCGGAGGGTAGAAGTCTTTCCACCCCGTACATTCGGACCATTCCCTTCGTATGCCCAGCTCCCCTGTGCGGTAATTCCGAATACGACACCGTCACACAGGCCGATCTGAGGCAGTCCTCCGTTTCTGGAGTTCGTGTGGATTGCCGGCTCGTCGTCTACATTTGAGCGGAAGGTTGTGTATCGGGGGTACCCGTCAATCCCCTGCGGTGCCTCGTCACCCGAGTTGAGAGACCGCAAAAAGCTTGACCCGCTTGCCATGTCCCGGCACTGCTGATCACACTTCTTGGCAAGTTCTGCTGCGCGCCCTACCAGTCCATTGTTCCTCCATAAGAAAGCTGCAATCCGGGCAACGTCGGATGCTCCAGTCCCCACATCGGCCACGATTGTGCCGTGGTGGGGGCTTCCCATGGATACGAAATGCTTCACCTTGTCCACTCCGCCTAACTTCTTGATGTAGGCGCGTGCGACGAGACCTCCCATCGAGTGGGCTACGACATCAACCTTCCCATCCGGTGATGTTTTTGCAATTCTGTTAGCTTCTTTGGAGAAGTCCTCGGCGATGACGTCGATTCCGGGATTATCCTTACCGCTTTTCGTCATCTCGCTGTAGTCGTAACTATGCAGTTCGCTCTCTTTGTAACCCTGCGTTTTAGCATAATTCCGCATGCCGGACCAGACATTTTTGTCCGAGTTCCAACCGTGAACGAATACAATGGGGCGGTGTGAACTGTCGGCGTATGCGCTGGTCTGGGTCTGGGTCTGGTCCGGGGTGGCAGGCACGGGCTGTGCGCTGGCGGGTACAGCCGTCGTCGCCGAAAGGCAAAGTGTGGTAGCTACTGTCACGGTCCATGCGGGACTTAGTCGCTTCCCTCGCTGGGCGGTGATATTTTTCGGTGTTGCCGACGGGAGCGGAGTCTTCAAACTGCGGATCATGTTCGGAAACCTTTCGCTGTGTCTTGAGTCGAAGCATTCAGTGTGCATGCCAGTGGGCTCTGCGGAATTTCCGCCACCCGTAGGGGTGCGGAGTTTACCGGCGCAGTGGTTAAGATCATGACGCCGGAAGGGCGATACCGAATGCGACGAGCGTTCGATTCATCGCTTCCCGGCTTCACGTCATGAAATGACATCGCCAGTTCTATCAGTGCAGGGGGCTTTCATTCGAGCGATCCTCGAGGGCTGGCAAGAACCCATCGCATAGGCCGAAACGCCGAGCATGAGAGAAATTTGACATTGTTATCCTCGGCTCATACTCCAGCCGTAGATCGTGATCTTGTGACTGGGCACTCCAGTCGGTCACTTCGGCGATCAGCCTGTTCTGCTTCGCGAGGCGCACCGGGTACGCACCGAGCGCGGTCTCAACCGCGTAGTTGAGACCGCGCTCGGTGCGTGTTCCTGTAGCTCAGTTCTCGTGTATGACCGTGCGCAGGCGGGTGGCGAAGACGTCGGGGGTCTCGACGAACCCGGTGTGGCCGCCGGGGAACATCGTCGGCTCGGTGCCCAGCGCCTGGGCGAGCGCGCGGGAGGTTCGGTCGCAGAGCTGTCCGGCGGAGTCTTCGCCGATGCCCACCACGATGCGAGTGGTCGCCGCGCGCAGGGCTGCCGGGTCAGGCTGCCAGTAGGTGCTGGCGCGCATCTCGTGCGCGAACCAGCGGCGCTCGTCCGCCACTTGTTGCGGATCGCGCTCCCCGCCGAACATCTGCTCAATCACGGGCTCGGGCATCGTGATGCCGGCCTGGGCGAAGAACTTCTTCCAGGCCCCCGTCACGTCGCCGGAGAGGTAGGTGGCGATGAGGTCCTCGGTTCCTGTGCGCAGTTGCTCTCGGTCCTCCAGCAGTTCGATCAGCGGTGGCTCGTGGGCGACGATGGTGTGCACCTGGCCAGGATGGGTCCGGGCGAGGGCCAGCGCGCTGACGGCGCCGCCGCTGGAGCCCAGGACGATGGCCGGTCCCGCGTCGACGTGGGTGATCAGCCGGGACAGGTCGTCGGCGCGCAGTTGGGGTGTCGAGTCCTGGTCGGGTTCGTCGAGCTTGCTGCGGTTGATGCCGCGTGGGTCGGTGGTGAGCACGGTGTGGTCGGTGGCGAGCAGCTCGGCCAGCGGGGCGAAGGCTGCGGCGTCCATCGGGGCACCGGCCAGCACGATGAGAGGACCCTTGCCGCGCACTTCGTAGTGCAGACGTGCGCCGGGCACCTTGAGGGAGCCGACAGCAGTGGTGTCAGTCGGGTTAGTGGTCATGTGTTCTCCGGATGAGGCTGTGATGGGTCTGTCGATGACTTGGACCCTCCGGATGGTGCAGACTCATCGCTCACAGTTCGCGGCCGGCTACGAAGCACACTGGTTGGCCGGCGTGCTGGGTGACAGATCTTCATGTCTGGTTCGCGGCTTGCCGGCGGCAGCAGCCGGCCTGGGCTCGGGCCTGGTGGCGGCGTCGCCGGGCGGACCAGCCGAGCCGGTGGGCCGCATTGTGCGCGGGCCGGACGTCGAGTGCCGTGAACAGGCGCTGTATCTCGTTGCAGGTGAGTGGGATCAGCCCGTCCGGGGCGGGATGGCGGGCGTGTTCGCCGGCACGGGCGACAGCCCAGCGCGGCGGTGGTGGTGTTCTTCGCCCGGCACCGCGAACACCGGACGAGGGCCTGGCCGAACACCATCGCGCCGGGGCTGGGTCTGGTCGGTCTGCTGGCCTTCTTCGTGCTGATCCTGGAGAACCTCACGACACTGGTCGGCGGCAGCACCGCCCTGGCGATCGGCATCCCGGCGCTGCTGGCGGTGGCGCTCCTCCTGGGCCTGGTCATGGCACGACGCGGAGCGGGTACCGGATCTTCACCACGCCCATACGCTGGGCGGACAGCAGCACCATCTGGGCCCGCCGCCGTACACGCCGGGCAACCACCTACCTGATCCCCGGGGCCCCGGCAGTGCCCGGGCCCGTCGCCAAGAGAAGGTCGGAAACCGCTGGGTTCCCCCGGCGACGTGAGATCTCGTGGGATATGGGAGCGTGAACGGGTGAGTGAGACGACGACTGAAACCCTGCAATACCGCTTTGACGGGCCGGAAGACGCACCGATCCTGGTCCTGGGGCCCTCTCTCGGTACCTCATGGCACATGTGGGACCGGCAGATACCGGAGCTCATCCAGCACTGGCGGGTCCTCCGCTTCGACCTTCCGGGCCACGGCGGCGCCCCCGCCCACCCGGCCTCCGCCGTCAGCGAACTCGCCGACCGGCTGCTGGCCACCCTCGAAGGGCTCGGCGTCCAGCGCTTCGGGTATGCGGGCTGCTCCCTCGGCGGCGCGATCGGCGCCGAGCTCGCGCTGCGCCACCCGCACCGGATCGCCTCGCTCGCCCTGGTCGCCGCCTCACCCCGGTTCGGCAGCGCCGATGAATTCCGTCAGCGCGGTGTCGTCGTCCGCACCAACGGCCTGGAGCCGATGGCCCGCTCCGCGCCGGAACGCTGGTTCACCCCCGGTTTCGCCGCCGCCCAGCCGGCCATCGTCGAGTGGGCCGTCCAGATGGTCCGCACCACCGACCCCGGCTGCTACATCGCCGCCTGCGAAGCCCTCGCCGCCTTCGACATCCGCGGCGAACTCGGCCGCATCACCGTCCCGACGCTCGTCCTGGTCGGAGCCGAGGACCGGGTCACCGGACCCGGTGATGCCCGCACCCTGGTCGCGGGCATACCGGACGCCCGGCTCGCCCTCGTCCCCGGCGCCTCCCACCTCGCCCCGGTCGAGCAGCCCGCAGCCGTCATCGACCTGCTGCTCACCCACTTCTCCGCGGCCTGGCAGGACACCCTCGCGGCCATTCCCGTCCCGCCCTCCACTCCGCAGCTCTCCACCCCCGTGCTGCCCGTCGCGGAGATCACCGCCGCCACCGTGCAGCCGGAGGCCGGCACCACCGGACGCGCCGACCCGTACGAGCCCGGCATGAAGGTGCGCCGCGAGGTGCTGGGCGACGCTCATGTGGACCGGGCCCTGGGCGCCTCCGACGACTTCACCGGAGACTTCCAGGATCTCGTCACGCGCTATACCTGGGGCGAGGTGTGGACCCGGGAGGGCCTGGACCGCCGTACCCGCAGCTGCGTAGCGCTCAGCGCGCTGGTCGCCTCCGGACGTCTGGAGAGCCTGGCCGCGCATGTCACGGCCGCGCTGCGCAACGGCCTCACCCCGGACGAGATCAAGGAGGTGCTGATGCAGACAGCCGTGTACTGCGGTGTGCCGGTCGCGAGCGCCGCGTTCTCGATCGCCCAGACCGTGATTCAGGAAGAAACGACGCCCCGCCCGTAGCAGGATGGGAGCCATGAGCGCTGTGAACCCCGTGCACGTGACACTGACCAAGAAGACGCACTCCTGCATCCGTCTGGAGAAGGACGGGCGGACGCTCGTCATCGACCCGGGCGGCTTCTCGGAGCAGGACGCCGCCGTCGGAGCCGACGCGTTGCTGGTGACGCACGAACACCCCGACCACTTCGACGAGGGGCGGCTGCGCGCCGGCATGGAGGCCAACCCGGCCGCCGAGATCTGGACCCTGCGCAGCGTCGCCGACCGGCTGTCCGCGGCTTTCCCCGGCCGCGTCCACACCGTCGGCCACGGCGACACCTTCTCCGTCGCGGGCTTCGACGTACAGGTGCACGGCGAGCTGCACGCGGTGATCCACCCGGACATCCCGCGGATCACCAACATCGGCTTCCTGGTGGACGGTTCGGTCTTCCACCCGGGCGACGCGCTCACCGTCCCCGAGCGGCCGGTCGACACCCTGATGCTCCCGGTGATGGCCCCCTGGAACAAGATCTCCGAGGTCATCGACTACGTACGTGAGGTCAAGCCGCGCCGCGCCATCGACATCCACGACGCGCTGCTCACCGATCTCGCCCGCCCGATCTACGACCACCAGATCGGCAGCCTCGGCGGCACCGACCACGGCCGACTGACCCCGGGGGACTCGACCGGCCTGTGACCTCCGCCGGTCCGGCGACTGTCAGTCGGAGCGGCTAGGTTTACGTACATGCGCATCGCAACCTGGAACGTCAATTCGATCACCGCCCGGCTCCCGAGGCTGCTCGCCTGGCTGGAGAGCACCGGCACGGATGTGCTGTGCATCCAGGAGACCAAGTGCACCGCCGAACAGTTCCCGGCGGACGCGCTCCGCGAACTCGGCTACGAGTCCGCGGTCAACGCCACGGGCCGGTGGAACGGCGTCGCGCTGGTCTCCCGCGCAGGTCTGTCCGGGGTCGTCCAGGGACTGCCCGGAGGCCCCGAGTACGACGGCGTGCAGGAGCCCCGGGCGATCTCCGCGACATGCGGCCCGGTCCGCGTCTGGTCGGTGTACGTACCCAACGGCCGCGAGATCGAGCACCCGCACTACGCGTACAAGCTGCGCTGGTTCGAGGCACTGCAGAAGGCCGTCGCCGCGGACGCCGCGGGCCCGAAGCCGTTCGCGGTCCTCGGCGACTTCAACGTGGCCCCGACCGATGAGGACGTCTGGGATCCGGCGCTGTTCGAGGGCGCCACCCACGTCACTCCCGCCGAGCGCGCCGCCCTCGCCGCGCTGCGCGAGGAAGGGCTGTCCGACGTCATGCCCCGCCCGCTCAAGTACGACCGCCCGTACACCTTCTGGGACTACCGGGAGCTGCGCTTCCCGAAGAACAAGGGCATGCGGATCGACCTCGTCTACGGCAACGCCCCCTTCGCCGCGGCGGTCAAGGACAGCTACGTGGACCGGGAGGAGCGCAAGGGCAAGGGCGCGTCCGACCACGCTCCGGTGGTCGTGGACCTCGACGTCTGACGACCCTGAGCCGCAGCCGCAGCCGCAGCCGCAGCCGCAGCCGCAGCCGCAGCCGCAGCCGCAGCCGCAGCCGCGGCTTCGTGCGTGGCGGCTCCGTGCGCCACGGCAGAACCGGCGCCTTTCGGCTTCCGGGCGCCGGGCATCCCGGCCGACGAGCCCGTCGTTGTCAGTGGTCGCCGATACGGTGGTCGATGTCCTTATCCCGCTTGCTGGCTGCTTGCTGTGACCAGGACAGCCCCGCCCGTTCAGCGCCGGGCGGGGCCTCAGCCACCTCCTGTCGGACCGCGGGAATCCGGTCACGGCGCCGGCCGGCCGCGCGGAGTGTCCCCAGCGACGCCCAGGCGGTGCCCAGCGCCAGGACCATCAGCAGCGCGCTCACCCACAACGGCGAGCGGAAACCGAGCCCCGCACCGATCGCGAGCCCGCCGAGCCAGGGGCCGAGCGCGCCGCCCACATTGAACGCGGACGTGGCGAAGGAGCCGGACAGGGTCGGTGCGGCGGCCGCCAGCCGGAACACCCACGAGATCAGCGCCGTCCCCGTACCGAACGCGAGCATTCCCTGGACGAAGACGAGCGCGACCGTTGCGAGCGGGCTTCCCGCGCCCAGCGCCAACCCGGCCCAGCCGACGGCGAGAGCGACCAGACCGGCCGCGGTGAGGGCGAGGGGCCGCGCGTCGACGACCCGGCCGGCGACGGTGACCCCGACGAACGAGCCCAGGCCGAACAGTGCGAGCAGCACAGGCACCCAACCGGCACCGAGTCCGGTGACCCGGGTGGCGAGCGGTTCGAGGTAGGAGAACGCGCAGAACGTCGCCCCTTGTACGAGGGCGCTCGTCAGCAGTGTCAGCAGCAGCCGCGGGCGGGCCAGCGCCCGCAGCTCGACGCCGGCACGTGCGGGGACGGTCTCCGGCCGCGTCCCCGGAATCGCCCTGGCGATCACGACGACGGCCGGTACGGAGACGAGCGCCACGGCCCAGAACGCCGACCGCCACCCCCATTGCCCGCCCAGCGCCGCGCCGGCGGGTACCCCGGCCACACAGGCGATGGTGACGCCCCCGACCACCACGGACGTGGCGCGTGCCCGGGCCTCGGGCCCGACCATGGAGACCGCGGTCACCAGGGCCACGGCCCAGAACCCGGCATTGGCCAGCGCGCCGACGACGCGTGTCACGAGGAGCACCCCGTAGCCGGGGGTGAGCGCGCCGACCACATGGACGGCGCTGAAGACGCAGAGGAAGAACAGCAGGGCGCGGCGGCGCGGCCAGTTGCGGCTGAAGAGCGCCATCAACGGCGCCCCGACGACCATTCCGATCGCGAAGGCCGAGGTCAGCAGCCCAGCGGCCGGAATGGATACGTGGAGGTCGGCGGCGATGTCCGAGACCAGACCGGAAAGCATGAATTCGGATGTGCCCTGGGCGAAGACGGCGAGCCCGAGCGCGTACACGGCAAAAGGCATGAAGGAACCCCATGAACGGCTGATGGATGGACCAGGCAGGGGGTGTGGGCCGCGCCCGCCCATCACGACGGGTGGCAACGCGGAAGAACGTCCGGAGTGTTCATGGACGGGACTCGGCAACGCGCGGCAGGCGCCGGTGCCGGGGAATCCGCGCACGCACGCACGTACGGGTGCGTCAGGGGCGCTGACGGGGAAAGTGCAGCCCACAACGGGGTGGTCCTGCGGCGGCAGCCGGGCGGAACCGGTCCTCTCACCGGTACTCGGCCGGGTGGGATCGATTCGACAGCGGTTCGGCCACCGGCGGACCGGTGGCTAGCCTCTGTCGGACTCGGGGCTGGACATGGTCATGAAACTACCAGCTTGGATCTCCTCGTCTCCACCCCTTTGCAGCCGGACCGGCTGGAGCAACCGGAGGGACTTCGGCGCGCCCGTCGACCTCTTGCCCACGCTCAACGCCATCGCCCGCACAGGTGTGGTCGGTGGACAGTGAGTGCTCCCGAGCGCACACAGTCGAACGCGCGTTCACTTGATCGGGTTGCGGCCGTCGGGAGGCGGATTCCGCCGGCGGTCACCATGCCGGTCCGGTCGCGGCTCACACCCCGAGGTGCGGCGACCCGGGGCCGGTTTTGTGTCATGGTGAGCTGATGTTCGCATTTCGTGGCGCTGATGTGACGGGGGTCCGGTGGGAGTCGAGTGGGAGATGGTCATGGTGAACGTGGGTGAACGGGTGCCGGCCGGGGCCGACGGCCCGGTTTTCCGGTGCGATGCCGACCGTGTGGCGTCCGTATCCGGCAGTGATGGGGCGCAGGGGATTCGATCATGAACATCCCTTTCCTGGACAACTGGCGCAAGCGCCACGAGGGTACGCGCGGGACGGGACTCGCGGCCGCCGTGGCGGTCGATCCCGAGGGGGTTGCCGAATTGCTCGCCGAGTGCGAGCTGTTGCGCGTCCGGGCGGCTCAGCGGGGACTCGAACTCGACGACAGCCCGGCCTCGTTGGCGGCTCTGGACCAGTTGCCGCCGCGCTGGCGCGAAGATCCGGAGGAGCTGCCCTGGCTGGGCAATGACGCGGGGCTCTACCTCGGCACGGTGCTGGTGCGCAACGTCTCCGGCGCGATGTGGAGCATCTGGCCGAGCGGGCAGCCCGTGGTGCGGCTCGCTTCGGGGCGGGAGATCGATGTGGTCGAAGCCGGACTGGGCTGGGCGATGACGGGCAGCCCCGAACTTTCGCAGGTGTACTCGGAGTCGGCCGAGGGGTAGAGCTTTCACTAAAACCAGATAAGACGCCTTATGCCCCATTTGTGCGTGTCGAAGTCGAAGTCCCTTTTCGCGCTGGATAGTTTGCGCTGACCTCGACATAGCGACAAGTGGGTGGGGCAGGGTATGGCCGTCGATCCGTTGATCGAACTGCGGGACGTCAACAAGTTCTACGGGCAGTTGCACGTACTGCGGGACATCAATCTCACCGTAGGCCGCGGGGAGGTGGTGGTGATCATCGGCCCCTCGGGCTCCGGCAAGTCGACGCTCTGCCGGACCATCAACCGGCTAGAGACGATCGAGTCGGGCCAGATCGCGATCGACGGCAGGCCCCTCCCCGAGGAGGGGAAGGGACTGGCCCAGCTACGGGCCGAAGTGGGCATGGTCTTCCAGTCGTTCAACCTGTTCGCGCACAAGACCGTGCTGGACAATGTCTCGCTCGCCCAGCTCAAGGTTCGCAAGCGCAAGAAGGACGAGGCCGACCGGCGCTCCCGGGAGCTGCTGGAACGGGTCGGACTCGCCGCGCAGGCCGAGAAGCTCCCCGCCCAGCTCTCCGGCGGCCAGCAGCAGCGGGTGGCCATCGCCCGCGCCCTCGCCATGGACCCCAAGGCGCTGCTCTTCGACGAGCCCACCTCGGCACTCGACCCGGAGATGATCAACGAGGTGCTGGAGGTCATGCAGCAGCTCGCCCGGGACGGGATGACCATGGTCGTCGTCACCCACGAGATGGGCTTCGCCCGCTCCGCCGCCAACCGCGTGGTCTTCATGGCCGACGGGCGCGTCGTCGAGGACCGCACTCCCGAGGCGTTCTTCACCGCTCCGGAGAGCGACCGTGCCAAGGACTTCCTGTCCAAGATCCTCAAGCACTGACGGGGGCTCCGCGTTGCGTACGAGAAAAGTGCTGGCCGCCTGCGCCGGTCTCCTGCTGGCCGTACTCGCCGCCGGATGCGGCAAGGAGGGCAGCCCGCCGGTGAGGGGTCCGAAGCCCGAGCAGCTGCCGGTGTACAAGACCGACACCGCGTTCCGGCTGCCCGGATCACCGACCTGGACGAAGGCGAAGAAGCGCGGATACCTCCGGGTCGGGGCCAAGGAGGACCAGCCCTATCTCGGCGAGAAGGACCCGGCCTCCGGCGTCTACTCCGGCTTCGATATCGAGATCGCCAAGATGATGTCGGCCTCGCTCGGCTTCGACCCGAAGACGATCCGCTTCAAGACCATCGCCTCCGCCAACCGTGAGACGGCACTGCAGAACGGGCAGATCGACTACTACGTCGGCACCTACACCATCAATGCCATGCGCAAGAAGCTCGTCGGCTTCGCCGGGCCCTATTTCATGGCCGGGCAGTCGTTGCTCGTCCGCACCGACGAGCACGACATCCACGGCCCGCAGGACCTGGCCGGCAGGACGGTCTGCTCGGCCGCGGGTTCGACCCCGTACCAGCGCATCGCCGCCGACTATCCGAAGGCGGTCCTGGTCTCCTACGACACATATTCGATCTGCGTCGACAACCTGCTGACCTACCAGGTCGACGCCGTCACCACCGACGACGCCATCCTGTTGGGCTTCGCGGCCAAGGCGCCCAAGGAGATGAAGGTCGTGGGCAAGCCGTTCTCCCGGGAGCCGTACGGCATCGGAGTCCCGCGCAGCGACAACGTGCTGCGGTTCGCGCTCAACGACGCCCTGGAGGCGAACGAGAGGAACGGCAACTGGAGAAAGGCGTTCGAGGCCACACTCGGTCTGTCCGGAGCGCCCGCGCCGGAGCCGCCGCCCATCGACCGCTACCCGGCGACCTGAGAGGGCGGGCATCGACCATGGACGTACTCACCGAGAACTTCTCGCTCTACGGCAAGGGTTTCCTGGGCACGGTCGAGCTGACCGTCTACTCCTCGATCCTGGCCCTGCTCCTCGGCTTCCTCATGGCCTCCTTCCGGGTGGCCCCCATCGGCTCGCTGCGCGTACTCGGCACGGTCTGGGTGACGGTGCTGCGCAACACCCCGCTGACGCTGCTCTTCTTCGCCGTCCTGCTCGGGCTCCCGCGCTTCGGACTGGTGCTTCCCTTCAAGGTTTTCGCGGTCCTCGCGCTCGGCTGCTACACCTCCGCCTTCATCTGTGAGGTGCTGCGCTCCGGCATCAACACCGTGCCGACGGGGCAGGGCGAGGCGGCCCGCAGCCTCGGCCTGACCTTCGGCCAGACGCTGCACAGCATCGTGCTGCCGCAGGCGTTCCGTTCGGTGATCCCGCCGGTCGGCTCGACACTGATCGCCCTCGCCAAGAACTCGGCGATCGCCGGAGCCTTCAGCGTCACCGAGCTGCTCGGCACCTACAAGACCCTCAACGAGCTGGGCTACAGCATCATCTGGACCTTCGTCTGGATCGCCGTCGGCTACCTGATCATCACCCTGTCCATCAGTGCGCTCTTCAACGTGATGGAGAAGCGCTGGGGAGTCGCCCGATGACCACCCGCACCGTGCCGCCCGCCACCGCGCTCTACGACATCCCGGGCCCGGTCGCCCGCAGACGCCACCGGCTGTACGGAGTCGTCTCGACGGCCCTGATCCTCGCTCTGGTCGGCTGGATCGTCTATCTGCTCTTCCACACCGAACAGTTCACCGCCGCCAAATGGACTCCCTTCGAGTACCAGGGCATCCAGAAGCTGCTGCTGCACGGACTGGGCAACACCCTCAAGGCGTTCGGGTACGCCGCGGTGCTCTCCCTCGTGCTCGGTGCGGTGCTCGCCGTCGGCCGGCTCTCCGAACACCGGGCCGTACGCCGGCTCTCGACGCTTCTGGTCGAGTTCTTCCGGGCCATGCCCGTGCTGGTGATGATCTTCTTCATCTTCGTGGCCCTGAAGGTGCAGCCCCTGCCCGCACTGGTCACCGGTCTGACCCTGTACAACGGCTCCGTGCTCGCGGAGGTGTTCCGCACCGGAATCAACTCGGTGGACCGCGGCCAGCGCGAGGCGGCGTACGCCCTCGGGATGCGCAAGACCCAGGTCACCACCTTCGTACTGGCCCCGCAGGCGGTGCGTGCCATGCTGCCCACGATCATCAGCCAGCTGGTGGTGGCGCTGAAGGACACCTCGCTCGGCTACCTGATCACCTACGAGGAATTCCTGCACGCGGGCAAGCTCATCGCGTCCAATCTCGACTACGATCTTCCCTTCATCCCCGTGGTGATGGTGATCTCGCCGATCTACATCGGGATGTGCATGCTGCTCTCCTGGTTCGCTACGTGGGTGGCCAAGCGGGAGCGGCGCAATCCGAAGACGAAGGCCGTGGAAGTCGCACCGGCCGAACCAGGAACGCTGCTGCCGGGAGTGCAGTAGCCGGGACCCTGCGAAGCGGTCTCCGAGGAGCAGTGCCCGTCCGGCGGCAGCCGGTGATCACTTCTCGCGCAAGGGAACGGGCCCGTACGACGGGCCCGCCGAGAGCGAGGAGAAGGTCAGCTGCGCGCCGGTCGGGTCGTGCTCCGCGCACAGCGGGCCGACCGTGTCGATCGTCAGGGCGAGCCGGTGACCGGCGGCGTCCGAGGCGCCGCGCGGCCGTGCGGCTCACTTCAGCGCGCTCTTCGCCTGCCAGTCGGGCCACGCCACGTTCCAAGCCCCGTACCCGTTGCCCTCCGCGACCGTGCCCTTGGCGTCGGCGCCGGTGATCTCGAACGGGTCGCCGACCCGTACCTGCTGGTACAGCGCAGCGGCGTTGGCGTCACTCATTCCGACACAGCCCGAGCTGTGGTTGGCCACCCCGAAGTAGGCGGCGTTCCACGGCGCCGCGTGGGCGTACATCCCCGACCAGGTCAGCCGCATCGACGAGTCGACCATCTTGTCGTAGGCATCGCCCAGGCCCACCGTCTCGGAGCGCATGTTGATCGTGCCCTCCTTGGCCATCAGCACGGCCGTGCCGCGCCAGGACGCCTTCTCGCCGCCCGGGGTGCCGGCCGACATGGGCACGTCCATGACGGTCTTCCCGTCCCGCTTCAGTGCCAGCCGGTGACGGTCGAGGTCGACCTTGACCACCTGGTCGGCGCCGATCGTGAAGGTGGTCCGGTAGTCGCGGACGAACCAGCCACCGGACGGGCCCGAGTCGATGCCGTTGAGATCGGCGTCGAGCGTGACCTTCGTACCGGACTTCCAGTACTCCTTGGGCCGCCAGTCGACGCGGTCCTTGCCGGAGTAGTCCTGCAGCCAGCCCCAGGAGCCCTCGGTGTTGTTCGAGGTGGAGACCTTCAGGGCCTTCTCGACCGCCGCCCGGTCCTTCACCGGGTTGTCGAAGACGACCGACAGGGGCTGGGCGACGCCGACGGTGGCGTTCTTGCCGGGGACCAGCGTCAGCTTGTTGACCTTGTCGGCCCCGGCGGTGGTGAACCCGGCCTTGCCGCTGCCGCCCTCGGTGTCCCTCGCCTCGACGCTGTACGTGGTGCCGGGCGCGGCCACCCGGTCCGACGTCCAGGTCCTGCCATCGGCGGACATCCGGCCGGTGAGCGCCTCCCCTTCGGCCGTACTCACCGTGACCGCCTTCAGCTTTCCGGCGCCGAGGGTCACCTTCACCGGCTGTCCGGGAGCGGCCTTGGTGCCCTGGAGATTCACCGAGATCTTGGTTTCGTGTGCCGGTGCGACCCCGGACGCCCCCTTGCCCGAGTCCGACGCCGAGGCGCCGGAACAGGCGGTGATCGTGGCGCCGAGCACCGCGGTACCGGCGATCAGGGTGAGCCGGACCGGGCGGACGAGCGAGGCGGTACGGCGCGGGCGCCGGCGTGCAGAGAACAACGGAAAAACCTCCAAGACCTTGCTTCTCATCGGTAATGAGGCGTTTCACCCGACGATAGGTTCCACAAAACGACCAAATAACCAGGAAATCTTCTGTGTGACATGGACCGCAGCGCAACCGTCACCACCGGATCACCGAGGAGTGCGACGGCTTCCGGCTCGGCCGCTCCCTCGCGTACTGCCAACAGCAGTACGCCGTACTCGACGCCGAACACCCCGGCCGGATGAAGCTCTGCCTCGCCGTCCACCGAGGTGAGATCCTGGCCGCCCACACCGTGATCAGCACCGGTCGGCGGGTCCGGTACCAGACCGGCGCCTCCGCCGGCCACCGCCGGGAGGTCCGGCCCAGCAACGCGCTGCAGTGGAAGATGATGCTCGATGCCCATCGGCTCGGAGCCGATGGGCACGACATGCGCGGGGTACCCTCCACCCTTGACCCCGACGACCGCCCCTTCGGGCTGCTGCGTGGGAAGCTCGGCACCGGCGGTCAGGTCGTCGAGACCCTCGGAGAGTGGGAGACATCGGTGGGCGGAGCCGCCAACAACACCTTGTACCGGGCGTTCCGGACATACCTGGCCTGCCGATGACGGCCACCGGGACGACGCCCGCGAAGACCCCGCAGCGCACGTCCGGCTCGGTGCTGCGCAGCGGCGCGGTCATGGCCTCCGGCTCCATCGTCTCCCGGGCGACCGGCTTCGTCCGCTCGGCCGTCGTCGTCGCCGCGCTCGGCACCGGGCTCCAGGCAGACGGGTACACCGTCGCCAACACCGTGCCCAACATCCTCTACACGCTGCTCATCGGCGGTGCGCTCAACGCCGTCTTCGTGCCGGAACTCGTGCGGGCGGCCAGGAACCACGCCGACGGCGGAGCCGCGTACACCGACCGGCTGCTCACCCTCTGCACGATCGGACTCCTCGTCCTCACCGCGGTCACCGTCGTCGGCGCCCCGTGGATCGTCTCGGTGTACGCCCCCGACTACCACGGCGAACAGGCCGATCTCACCATCGCCCTGGCCCGCTACTGCCTGCCGCAGATCCTCTTCTACGGACTGTTCACGCTGCTCGGCCAAGTGCTCAACGCCCGCGACCGGTTCGGTGCGATGATGTGGACCCCGGTGCTCAACAATGTAGTGATCATCGCGGTGTTCGGGATCTATCTGGGCGTCGCGGCGGGCTCCGACGGTACGTTGACCGCGGCGCAGGCCCAGTGGCTCGGCTGGGGGACCACCGCCGGGATCGTCGTGCAGACCCTTGCCCTCGTGCCCGCGCTGCGCGCCGCGAATTTCCGTTGGCGTCCCCGGTTCGACTGGCGGGGCAGCGGCCTCACCCGCCCGCTGCGCGCGGCCGGCTGGCTCGTCCTGCTCGTGCTGACCAATCAGATCGCCTACTGGGTGGTCACCCGGCTCTCCACCGCCACCGGTCAGCACGCCGTCGAACAGCATGTGGCGGGCGGCGTGGGCTACACCGCGTACAGCTACGCCTACCAACTGTGGGTGGTGCCGCACGGCATCGTGACCGTCTCGCTCGTCACCGCGCTGATGCCCCGGATGAGCCGGGCGGCCGCGGACGACGATCTGACCGGTGTGCGACGCGACGTCTCGTACGCCCTGCGCACCACGGCCGCGGCCGTGGTGCCCGCGGTGGCCGTGCTGTTCGCACTGGCGCCGTGGGTGATCGGGGCCGTGTACGGATACGGGCGCACGGACGGTGCGGACATCACGGCGATGGCGGGGATGATGATGGCGTACGCGCCGGGGCTGATCGCCTACTCCGGACAGTACGTGCTCTCCCGGGCCTTCTACGCGATGAGCGACACCCGCACCCCGTTCCTCCTCAACCTGGTCATCGCCGCGCTCAACGCCGGGCTCTGCGTCGCCGCGTATCTGCTGCTGCCGGTCCGCTGGGCCGTGACGGGAATGGCGGGGGCGTACTCCGTGGCGCTGTTCGTGGGCTTCGGAGTCACGGCGTACGTGCTGCACCGCAGGGTCTCCGGCGCCGCCGCCCGGCCCGCACTGCTGCGGTCGCCCGGGCTGTGGGCACAGGTCCGCCTGGTGGTGGCGAGCGTGCCCGCCGGGCTGCTGGGGTACCTGACCGCCCACGCCTGCTCCGGATACGGGGACTTCGCCGCAGTGGGGGCGGGGACCGTCGTGCTCCTGCTCACGGTGGCGCTGCTGGCCGGGCCGCTCCGGCTGCGGGAGATCAGCACCGTGATCGCGGCGGCCCGGGGGCGGCTGCGGCGGGCGTGAACCCGCAGGCCACCCGGCCGTACGCCTGCGAGTTGACCACCTTCAGCAGCAGGCAGAAGGTGTTGTTGCCGTGCTGGCGTGGCGGTTTCTCGTAGTTGCGGGCCAGATAGCGGGAGGCCGCCCGGTGGAGAGAGCGCGGTGCTGACTCCGGCAACCGGCACGCCCGGCACGATGGTGCGTAGGTCGTCAGTCATGGGCGGGCATCTCGGCGGGCGACGGGACCCGGGTTCACGGGTGGTCATGACGAGGCGGGCGGCGCGGCGTTACCCTGCGGCGGACAATCCTTCACTGGAGGTGTGCATGCGACGACCCGTCGCGCGGAACGTGTCCTTGTCGGTTGTTCTCGCCGCCGCCGTCACGATGGGCGCGGCGGCCCCGTCCTCGTCCGCACCACCGTCCGGGCCAACCCCCAAGTCGCCCGTGGCGGTGGGCTACGGAGGGGCGGTGGCCAGCGTCGACGCGGATGCGTCGGCCGCGGGCATCGAGGTGCTCCGCAAGGGCGGCAACGCGGTGGACGCCGCGGTGGCGACCGCGGCGGCGCTCGGTGTGACCGAGCCCTACTCGGCAGGTCTCGGCGGTGGTGGCTACTTCGTCCACTACGACGCCAGGACGCACACCGTGGAGACCATCGACGGCCGCGAGACCGCACCACGCAGTGCGGACTCCTCGCTGTTCCTGGAGAACGGCAAGCCGCTCGCCTTCGACGACGCCGTCACCAGTGGACTGAGCGTGGGCACCCCCGGCACCCCGGCCACCTGGGCCGCCGCGCTCGACACCTGGGGCAGCAAGTCGCTGCGGCAGGTGCTGAAGCCGGCCGAGCGGCTCGCCAGGGACGGCTTCGTCGTCGACAGCACGTTCCGTTCGCAGACCGAGGGCAACCGCGCCAGGTTCGCCGACTTCCCGGCGTCCAGGAAGCTCTTCCTGCCGGGCGGCCGACTGCCGGTGGTCGGCTCGGTCTTCAGGAATCCCGACCTGGCGCGTACGTACGAACAGGTGGGCCGCAAGGGCGTCGACGCGCTCTACCGGGGTGAGCTGGCCGACGACGTCGTGCGGACCGTGCGCAACCCGCCCGTCGACCCTGAGGCCGGCCGGGTCGTACGCCCCGGCGACCTCACGGCCAAGGACCTGCGGTCCTACCGGGTGCTGCGGCAGGCACCGACGAAGGTCGGCTACCGCGGCCTCGATGTGTACGGCATGGCACCCTCCTCGTCCGGCGGCACGAGCGTCGGCGAGGCGCTCAACATCCTTGAGTCCACGGACCTTTCGAAGGCGAACGAGGCGCAGTACCTGCACCGCTACATCGAGGCGAGCCGGATCGCGTTCGCGGACCGCGGGCGGTGGGTCGGCGACCCGGCGTTCGAGGACGTACCGACGCGAGGGCTGCTCAGTCAGCGGTTCGCCGACTCGCGGGAGTGCCTGATCAAGGACGACGCGGTGCTGACCAGCCCGCTGGCGCCGGGAGACCCCCGCCATCCGGCCGACTGCCGGGCCGGTGGTACGGCCGCCCCGACGACGTACGAGGGGGAGAACACCACGCATCTGACGACGGCCGACAAGTGGGGCAACGTCGTCGCCTACACGCTCACGATCGAGCAGACGGGCGGCAGTGGGATCACCGTCCCGGGGCGCGGCTATCTGCTCAACAACGAGCTGACGGACTTCTCGTTCGCGCCGGCCAACCCGGCGGTCCACGACCCGAATCTGCCGGGTCCGGGCAAGCGCCCGCGTTCGTCCATCTCGCCGACGATCGTGCTCAGGAACGGCGAGCCGGTGCTGGCCCTCGGATCGCCGGGCGGCGCCACGATCATCACGACCGTGCTCCAGTCGCTCATCGGTGCCGTCGACCGCGGGCTGCCGTTGGTCGACGCCATCGCGGCGCCGCGTGCCAGCCAGCGCAACTCGGCCACGACGGAGCTCGAACCGGGGCTGTGGAACAGCCCGGTGCGGGCGCAACTGGAGTCGCTGGGTCATGTCTTCAAGCCGAATCCGGAGATCGGCGCGGCGACGGGTGTGCAGCGGCTGCCGGACGGGCGGTGGCTGGCGGCCGCCGAGAAGGCGCGCCGGGGCGGGGGCTCGGCCATGGTCGTGAATCCGGTCGGCCGGCCATGACGGTCCATCGATAATTCTTTCCGCGGGGTTGGTTCATCGCCGATTGTCGGCAATGAACCAGCCCCGCAGTCTTGACGGGGGCATGACTTGAGCGTCATCTTGGCCGCGTCGGTAAGGAAAGTTTCCTAATGGAAGGGCACCCCACTGTGCGTACTCGAACGCTCGCCCTCGCCGCCGCCTCCGGCGCCGCCCTGCTCGCGGCCGCCACGCCGGCGCCCGCGGCCGAGGCCCGCCCCGCCTCGGGCGCCGTGTCCGCCGCCGCGTCACGGGCGGAATCCGGCGCCGCCGGACGTGGCGCGGCGGGCATCCAGGAGGGTTCCGTCAGTGCGGCCGACCTGCTGGCCAAGGTCACCTCGTGCTCGCAGATTTCCAACGGCAAGTACCGTACGGACGAAGAGACGTCGGCGACCGTTCCGGTCTGCGGCAAGAACGGTGCCGTGTTCTGGAAGGCCGACATGGACATCGACTGCGACGGGCAGATCACCGCCGCCTGCAACAAGAACACCGACCCGTGGTTCCAGGACGACACGGCGTTCCACACCTCCGGCGACCAGCCGCTGAACGCGGAGAAGTTGCCGTACGTCGTCGTGCCGAGCAGCAGCAGCATCTGGAACTACAGCAGCGCGGGGATCAAGGGCGGTGGCGTTGTCGCCGTCATCTACAACAACAAGGTCGAGTACGCCGTCGTCGGCGACACCGGTCCCAACAAGATCATCGGTGAGGCGTCGTACGCCACCGCCAAAGCCCTCGGCATCGACCCCGACCCGAAGACGGGTGGTGCCGAATCCGGTGTCACCTACATCCTGTTCAAGAACTCCAAGGTGTCGCCGATCGAGAGTCACAGCGCCGCCGTCACTGCCGGTGAAGCGCTCGCCAAGCAGTTCATCCAGAACAACTAGGCCCGGAAGAACGGGGGTTGATCACAGTGCGGTCAGGATTCGCGGACCGTCGTCGGTGATCGCCACCGTGTGCTCCGCATGCGCCGCCCGGCTGCCGTCGGTCGTGCGCAACGTCCAGCCGTCCCGGTCCGGACGGAACGCATCCGCGCCGCTGCCGATCAGCATCGGTTCGATCGCCAGCACCATCCCGTGCCGCAACGGCATACCGCGGCCCGGCCGCCCCTCGTTGGGGACGGCCGGGTCCTCGTGCATCGACCGGCCCACCCCGTGGCCGCCGAACCCCTCCGGAATGCCGTAACCGGCCCTGCGGCACACCGTGCCGATCGCATGCGCGATGTCGCCGATCCGATTGCCGACGACCGCCGCCGCGATGCCCGCCTCCAGCGCCGCGAACGCCGTTTCCACCAGCAGGGTGTCCGCCGGCCGCGCGCGCCCGACAGTGAAACTGATCGCCGAATCGCCCGCCCAGCCGCCGAGCGTCGCGCCCGCGTCGACGCTCACCAGATCACCGTCGCGCAGCCGCTGATCGGTCGGGATGCCGTGCACGATCGCGTCGTTGACCGACGTGCAGATCACGGCGGGGAACGGAGTGGGGGCGAAATGCGGCCGGTAGTTCAGGAACGGCGACCCCGCCCCCGCCTCGCGGAGGACATCGCGGGCCAGCTCGTCGAGTTCGCGCAACGAGACGCCGACCGCCGCCGCTTCCCGTACGGCCGTCAGCAGCTGCGCCACGACCCGGCCGGTTTCGCGCATCGCTTCGATGGATGTGTCTGTCTTGAGCTGCACCATGCCAATTACTATACCGGTCACGGCGGTATTAGAATGACGGCATGGTACGAACCCCCCTGACCCCGGAAGAGCATCGCCGCGGCGAACGCCTCGGAGCGCTGCTCCGCGAGGCGCGCGGTGGACGCAGCATGGTCGAGATCGCGGCGAGCGCCGGAATCTCCGCCGAGACACTGCGCAAGATCGAGACGGGCCGCGCCCCGACCCCCGCCTTCTTCACCGTCGCGGCGCTGGCCGGGGCGCTCGGACTCTCGATGGACGAACTGCTCGTCCGCTGCGCCCCGGAGCCGGACGCGGTGCCGCTGGCCGGGTAGCGGCACGCGGGCCGCTGCCTGCCTGGTGGTTTTTTGGGTTTGCTGCCCACTACGTGAGTCACTGACCAGTTGCGCCCCCGCGGACGGAGCAGCCACCCGCGGGGACACGCGTATCAGGCACCCCCTCGGAAACCACCGGGTCCGGTGACTCGCGCACCGAGGCCGCGGCGCCGACCACGCGTTTGACCCTGTTCGGAGCGGCGGGTCCGGAGACGGCCCGCAAGGCTCACGGCACTTCGACACCGTCGGTTCGCTCGCTCCGGTCGAACCGTGCGTCGTCCCCGTGTTGGGGCGGTGGGTAGAACCGCCGGGCCCAGCGCCGGAACGGGCCGATCGGACCGTCGCCGGGCGCGAGCCGGGGCGGCTGCTGGTACTGCTTGTGATTCCAGATCGGGAAATCGGCGGCGGTGAATTCGCAGCTCGACCGGAAGATGGCACGGTCCAGCACCCGCGCCGCGGTTCGGCTCACCAACCGCGCGAGCGGCGCCGGCAGCCGGGCCGGTTCCGCGAACGCGACGCGGTTGCGCTGACGGAACTGCATCCGGTTGGGGGCGATCGCCGTCGGCAGCACCATGGTGCACATCCGCAGGCCGACCCGGGGTGTGTGCACGTCGGCGTGGAGGCAGCCCAGCCCGTAGCCGTCCACCTCCACCTCGACGACGAAGTCCCCCAGGAGCGGCGCCGACTCATGGGCCCGCATGGAGACGTGGAAGGCGGCGTCGTCGTAGACGACGGGCCCGCCGATCTCGGCCTTGGCCCAGCCGTGCAGGGTGGCGAAGTGCCCGAGGTCCACCGAGTTCTCGATGACCTCCTGGACATTGCCGGCCAGCTCCCAGGCGGCTTGACGGGCGGGCCGGTGGCCGATTTCGTGCCAGTCGGGAATGAACCAGTCCGGTGCCCGGCCGTCGTGGTGCCGCCAGACGAAGACGGCACCGTTGACCTCATGCACCGGCAGCTGCGCCAGCGGCGACCTCGGCGGCTTGGTGTCGTACCCCGTCCGCACGCACGTGCCGTCGGGACCGAACGCGAAGAAGTGGAAGGGGCATACGAGATCGTCCCCGTCGACCTTCGCCAGACCGAGATGGGCGCCGAGGTGCGGACAGTACGGACGGATGGCGCGCACCGCCCCCGTACCGAGCCGGTACAGCACCACGTCCTGGCCCGCCAGAGGCCGGGTGAGGACGGTCCCGGGCCGGAGCTCGTCGGAGAAGGCCAGTGCCGACCAGCCGCTCGGACAGGGCAGGGCAGGCACCCCCGCGGCATCGGCAGGTGTCGGTCCCTCGCTGATGGCGCGTTCGTACTCGCGTGACAGCCCCACGGCATCCCCTCTCGGAATTGGTCGCCTGGAGACTGCCCAGACCGTTCCGGGATCCTCGCGCCATGCCGTATGTCACCCGAACGGGAAGGAATGCGGCGGGCCTTGACGGCGCACGCGAAAACGGACGGCACCGCGGTCGAAGAGGCCGGCCCGCGGTCGCCGATGGGGCGGAGCCGGCTGCCGGCCACGACCGTGGTCTCGCTGTCCCGGCGGCGGGCGGCGCCGGCGCCGCCCGCCCGGCCCCTGGCGGCACGGGCCGGGCGGCGCCGTCTGCGGCGTGAACGGCTGCCGCCTACCGGGCCTGCTGCTCGTACCCCACGAGGCGGACGCAGACGGTGAGCCCCTCGATCGCCTGCTCCAGCTCGGTGAGGGACGGGTAGCTGGGCGCGATCCGGATGACCGCGTCGCGCGGGTCGTCGCCGTACGGGTGGGTGGCACCGGCCGGGGTCAGTACGATGCCCGCCCCGGCGGCACGTCGTACGACCTCCTCGGCGCAGCCGTCCGGCACTTCGAGGGTCACGAAGTAGCCGCCCTCGGGGGAGGTCCAGGTCGCCAGCCCGGTCCCGCCGAGCCCGGCGTCCAGGATCCGGGCCACCGCGTCGAACTTCGGCCGCAGCAGCGCGCGTTGGCGCTCCATGTGGGCCCGCACCCCGTCGGCGTCCCGCAGGAACAGCACGTGCCGCAGCTGGTTGACCTTGTCGGGGCCGATCGACCGCTTGGCGTTGTTGCCGAGCAGCCACTGCACGTTCGCGGGCGACGAGCCGAAGAAGGCGACGCCCGCGCCCGCGGCGGTGATCTTCGAGGTGGAGCCGAACACGAACGCCCGGTCCGCGTTCCCCGCCTCGGCACAGGCCGCGAGCAGATCGGCGATCTCGACGGGCTCGTCGGTGAGGTGGTGGGCGGCGTAGGCGTTGTCCCAGAAGATCCGGAAGTCGGGTGCGGCGGTGCTCATCGAGGCGAGCCGGGCCACGGTCGCATCGCTGTAGCAGACGCCGTCCGGGTTGCTGTACTTCGGTACGCACCAGATGCCCTTGATCGCCGGGTCTTCGGCGACGAGCCGTTCCACGGTCTCCATGTCCGGGCCCTCGGCGGTCATCGGCACCGGGATCATGTCGATGCCGAACCGCTCGCAGAGCGCGAAGTGCCGGTCGTAGCCGGGCACCGGACACAGGAACGCGATCCGCTCCTGCTCCACCCAGCGCGACTCGGCGCCCGGCGCCACGCTCAGCAAGGCGTGCACCAGGCAGTCGTGCATCAGTTCAAGGCTGGAGTTCCCGGCCGCGAGCAGCTGCCCGACCGGCACCTGCAGTATCCCGGAGAAGATCTCCCGGAGCTCCGGCAGTCCTTGCAGCCCGCCGTAGTTGCGTATGTCCGTGCCGTCGGCGGAGGTGTGCCGCCCGGCGGGCAGGCTCAGCAGTTCCTCGGAGAGGTCGAGCTGCTCCGGTGCCGGCTTGCCCCGGGTGAGGTCGAGCGAGAGCCCGAGTGCCACGAGGTCCCGGTAGTCCTGACGGGCCCGCTCAAGGCGCCCGGTCGAGGTGTCGGGGCTCGGCTCGGTGGTCATGGTGGTTCCTCTCACAGGTGCCGCGTGAATGGGGTGGCACCGGCCGAGGGCGCAAACCGCCACGGCGGGCCACCGGCCCGGATGCCGACGGTACACCGGCGTGAGCCGGGCGGGTCGACCGGCCGTCCGGGCCGTGCGCCCGGATCCCGGGCGGGCGGGCGGACGGCGGCGGGCCGGTCAGGTCGCGCCCGCGCGCAGCCAGCCGAGCAGGTCGTCCGTCACCGGCTCGCCCACCCCTTCGATGTCCGCGCCGATCGCGCCGAGACCGAGACGGAACACACGTGTGCGGTCGCGGCCGTGGCGGCGCATGAACAGCCCGCCGCCACCGCTGTCGTCCCCGACCAGCACCCACTCGGGCGCGTACCGGGGCACCTCGAAGGTCTCGTTGCGTTCTGCGATGCAGTGCGGCCCGTACACCAGAACGCCGTTGTCGAGCAGCACGCCCGGCGTCGACCGCCACAGACGGGCGACCGTGGGATTGGGGCCGTCCCCGAGCCCGCTCGACCGCGCCGTCCGAACGGCCAGGAATCCGGCGAAGGACTCCGCCACCGGGTACTCGTCGCCGTCCGTACCGTCCCGGCACACCACCGGGTACTCCCCGTCCCCGGCCTCTGCGCGCAGATCGAGGGCGAAGCTGTAGCTGTCACCGCAGTCGGGCTCGGAGGAGAAGCACAGTCTGTCACCGCTGAGCCGCCAGTCGGCGGTGACGGCGTCCGCGTCGTCGGCGAACTCGGCGGGCGTGACCGTCGCGATGTCCGCGCTCCCGGTTCGGCCGCGGCCGAACTCGGCCAGCCACCACCGGTACGACGCCGGCAACGGTCCCACGCGTGCTTCGGCCGCACGGATCAGCGCCTCCGGCACGCCCGCGGCCGGCCGGCGGCCCAAGTCCGGTGATCCCGCGATCAGGTCCCGCAGTTGTGTCACGTCAGGTCTCACGGCGCAGAGTCTGCCAGGGCGGCCACGAGGCGTCGCCGGCCGGGCCGCGGCCCCCACCGGTCACCGGGACCGCGGCGCCGGCCGGGCGGTGCGGCCGGTCACACAACGGCTCTCCGGCTCGGGGAGCGGTGCGAGCGTGTGGACCGCACGGGTGTGAAACATGATCGACTCCGCCGGTTCACGGCGATGGTCTTGCCCCGCTGTGTGACGGGGCTTACGTTCTCCTCTACGCACGTGTCTACGGGCGTAGAAACGCGTAGAGGCTCTCTGACGCCGCGTCGAAGGAGCAGCTCATGTCCCAAGTCGTACGCGCCGCACTCGTCCAGGCGACCTGGACCGGCGACACCGAATCCATGATCGCCAAGCACGAGGAGCACGCGCGCGAGGCCGCCCGCCGGGGCGCGAAGATCATTGGCTTCCAGGAGGTGTTCAACGCCCCGTACTTCTGCCAGGTGCAGGAACCCGAGCACTACCGCTGGGCCGAGGCAGTCCCGGACGGGCCGACCGTCCGGCGGATGCAGGAACTCGCCCGCGAGACCGGCATGGTGATCGTCGTGCCGGTCTTCGAGATCGAGCAGTCCGGCTTCTACTACAACACCGCCGCCGTCATCGACGCCGACGGCTCCTACCTCGGCAAGTACCGCAAGCACCACATTCCGCAGGTCAAGGGATTCTGGGAGAAGTACTACTTCAAGCCCGGAAACGTCGGCTGGCCGGTCTTCGACACCGCCGTCGGCAAGGTCGGCGTCTACATCTGCTACGACCGGCACTTCCCGGAGGGTTGGCGTCAACTCGGGCTCAACGGTGCCCAGTTGGTCTATAACCCGTCCGCGACCTCACGCGGCCTGTCCAGCTATCTCTGGCAGCTGGAACAGCCCGCGTCCGCCGTCGCCAACGAGTACTTCGTCGCCGCGATCAACCGCGTCGGCCAGGAGGAGTACGGCGACAACGACTTCTACGGAACCAGCTACTTCGTCGATCCGCGCGGCCAGTTCGTCGGCGAGGTGGCCAGCGACAAGGAAGAGGAACTCGTCGTCCGCGACCTCGACTTCGGCCTCATCGAAGAGGTCCGTCAGCAGTGGGCGTTCTACCGCGACCGCCGCCCGGACGCATACGAAGGACTGGTGGAGCCGTGAGCAGCCTGCACCGACGCCATCTTGCTGTCACTCCCGACTGGCTGGCGCTCTACTACAAGGACCCGCTGGAAATCACCCACGGCGAGGGCCGGTACGTCTGGGACGCCGACGGCAGGCGCTACCTCGACTTCTTCGGCGGCATCCTGACCACCATGACCGCCCATGCCCTGCCCGAGGTGACCAAGGCGGTCAGCGAGCAGGCGGGGCGGATCATCCACTCCTCCACGCTCTACCTCAACCGGCCGATGGTCGAGCTGGCCGAACGCATCGCCACGCTCTCCGGCATCCCGGACGCCCGGGTCTTCTTCACCACCTCCGGTACCGAGGCCAACGACACGGCCCTGCTGCTCGCCACCGCGTACCGCAGGTCGAACCAGATCCTCGCGATGCGCAACAGCTACCACGGCAGATCCTTCTCCGCGGTCTCCATCACCGGCAACAACGCCTGGTCGCCCACGAGCCTGTCGCCCCTGCAGACGCTGTACGTGCATGGCGGCGTCCGCACCCGGGGGCCGTACGCGCACCTCGGCGACGCCGACTTCATCGCGGCCTGCGTCGCCGACCTGGAGGACCTGCTCGGCCACATCCGCGAGCCCGCCGCCCTGATCGCCGAACCCATCCAGGGGGTCGGCGGGTTCACCTCGCCGCCCGATGGTCTGTACGCGGCCTTCCGGCGGGTCCTCGACCGCCACGGTGTGCTGTGGATCTCCGATGAGGTGCAGACCGGCTGGGGCCGCTCGGGCGAACACTTCTGGGGCTGGCAGGCGCACGGCGAGAACGGGCCGCCGGACATCCTCACCTTCGCCAAGGGCATCGGCAACGGTATGTCGATCGGCGGTGTGGTGGCCCGCGCCGATGTCATGAACTGCCTCGACGCCAACTCCATTTCGACCTTCGGTGGCTCCCCGGTCACCATGGCGGCCGGCCTCGCCAACCTTTCGTACCTCCTCGAACACGATCTGCAGGGCAACGCCCGGCGCGTCGGCGGACTGCTGATCGAGCGGCTGCGCGCGGTCGGCGCGGCTGCAAAGTGCGTGCGCGAGGTGCGTGGCCGTGGTCTGATGATCGGCATCGAGCTGGTGAAGCCCGGCACCGATGAGGCGGATCCGCAGGCGGCCGCGGCCGTGCTCGAAGCGGCCCGGGAGAACGGCCTGCTCATCGGGAAGGGCGGCGGTCACAACACCAGCGTGCTGCGGATCGCGCCGCCGCTCTCGCTGACCATCCCGGAGGCGGAGGAAGGCGCGGAGATCATGGCCGAGGCTCTGCGGTCGGTGCGATGAGAAGCCGCTGAACCCCGGGGTGCGGCGGCGGACCGCTGCGGGGGTGCGCGGATCGGCCGCCGTCACATCCCCGCACCGTCGTCACATTCCCCTGCCGCCGTCAGCCCGGGTGGCCAGCCGGCACCGGAGACGGTCGGGCCATCGGGTTGGCGTACAGGTTGCTCCGCGCGGTCAGGCCCTTGACCATCAGCTGTTCGATGTGCGGCACATCGGCGCGCGAGAAGATATCGAAGGTGGCGCCGTCGATGCCGATGACCAGGGTCTTCGCCTGCTTGGTACCGGACGGCAGACCGGCGTACGGGGCGGCGGCCGCCGCCTTGGAATCCTGGGCATGGGCGGCCGTGGTGGCGAGCGGCAGGGCGACGGCGGCGGCCGGCACCGTACGCGCGGAGCGCGACAGGGACACGTGATCCTCCGGGATCGGTCGGTGGGCACCGGCCATCGGGGGCGTCCGGTGCTGTGTCCGAGGTTCGCCGTCGGTGGTGATCGGACCACGCCGCGTACGGGACCAGCGCATGAGCCGTACCCGACATGTGGACCAGACCTGTCATCATTTCGTTATTCTCGGCCGTCGTTGTCGTCGGCCGACGACAACCGGCGCCTCTTCGCCCCGCTCTTCGCCACGACGGGCCCGGACGGCCCGCCGCTGATCACCTGTCAGGCGGGCCATGGCGACGGCGGTGCGGCTGCGGGACCTTCCCGTGGGACAGGGGGACGCCGACGTTCCGGCGCCCCGCAGTCCTGACGGCTTCACGGCGGCGTGCGCGTACCGAGGCGTACGGATGCGCGACAGCTACGGCGTGACGCGGTCGAACTTCACCCAGCCGCCGTGGTTCCCGTCATCCGTGCCCCAGATGGCCCGCCCGCCGGGCAGAAACGCGATCGCCTCCACCTTGCGGTCGTCCTGCTTGGTGAAACGGCGGAGCGGGGTGAGCTCGTCGGCCGTTCTCAGCCGCAGCTCGGCGACGTGCGCGTCGTTCACGGTGAGCCGTCCGGCGTCGTAGACCGCGGAGCTGAACGGTCCGTCGTCCGCACGGGGATTTGACGCCGACGACACCAGGACGGTCCCGTCCGCCAGAACCTTCAGGTCGCTGATGTGCCGCACCTCGTCCTCCTTCGGAAACGGCACGGCGAACTCCTGCCGGGTGGTGGGGGAGCCGAAGCCGAGACCGTCTGCGCCGATGGTCGCCGACGCCGCGCGTACGACGGCCTTCTGCTCGCCGCTGCCCCGGGTGGCCCACACCGCGAAGACCTTCCCCGACTCGTCGCGGTGCAGCGCGAAGCTCTCGTAGTTGTCGCCGTCGCGTCTGTCCGGCACGGTGACGGGACCGGCCTGGACGGTCGCGCGACCGTTCGCCACGACGATGTGGTACGCATCGCCGTTGCCGGCCAGGACGATGTAGTGGCCGACGAGGCCGGGCACCGCGTCGACCGCCTCCAGGTCCTTCGGCAGGACGCCGCGCCAGGGCAGTTCGGTGGTGACCGGCGCTCTGCCGGGCCTCATCCGCACGGTTGCCACCCGGCTCTCGCGGTCCGCCTTGTTGTCCCGCACGATGACGGCATCGGCCCCGTCGGGGATCACGGGTGCGCCCTCGGCCAGTGCCATGCCGCTCACACCTCCCTGGATGCCGGTCCCGACCCGGTGCCATCCGTCCGACGGTTCGGCCGCCCGGGCCCCGAGGGCCGCCGAGGTGATCGCGGCGCAGGCCGCCGCTGATACGATGATTCCGTTTCTGATCATGGGCCGAAGATAGGCCGGGGATCCTCGTGGCGGCCCGACCGGTCCCGTGAGGTCCGGGAGGTTCCCTCCCCCGGCGGTAGGGGGTTGAGGAACATCCCTGTCAGATCGTCCGCTAAGGATCCGTCGGCCCTGGTGGGCGGCTGACGGAGCGTCGACTCGGGGTCAGTCTGAAGGTGTCCCGCAGATATCGCCCTATTATCTGCGGGACGGCTGATCGCGACCTGCGGGAACGGCCGCCAGGCCGTACATGAAGCGGTCCTGTTGTCTGCGGCAAGGGGGAAACAGTGCCCGCCGTTGTACAACTGCCCGCCGGGAAGGCGCTGACCGTCCGCGCGGCGGCCGACGTCTTCCTCGAATCGCTCGGCAACCCGAACACGGTCCGCAACTACGGGATCGGGGCGGGCAAGACCGCCGAGCGGCTCGGCGAGGGCCGGCCGCTGGCGTCCGTCGCGGGCGACGAGATCGGCGAGGCCCTGGAACTGCTGTGGGGCACCTCCGCGGTGAACACCTGGAACGCCCGGCGCGCGTCGGTGCTCTGGTGGCTGGGCTGATGCGATGAGCGAGGGTACGACGGCCCAGCGGTCCCTGCCTGGGCAAAGCGGCTTACCCCGCCGGACTCCGAGGCGCCGGCCCGCTCGAAAATGGCGATCGGCTGGCTGATCGCGCAGCGGGAGGTGCATCTGCGGGAGAAGACGCTGTGGCGGATGCTTTACGAGACCACCGCCCGCGCCGAGGAGATCCTGGGCGTCAACATCGAGGAGTTGGACCTCCCGGGCGCCAGGCCCCGGTGAAGGGCAAGGGCGCCCGCCCTCGTACGCGTCGTCGCGGCGCAGTCCGCGAGGACTTCGTCCTGGAGACGGTCTACTGGGACGCTGGCACCGCCCGGTTGTTGCCTCGCCTACTCAAGGGGCGTACGCGCGGCCCAGTGTTCGTCACTCATCGCAAGCCCGGCCCTGGCAAGGTCGTCAGCCCGCGCGATATCTGTCCGGACACCGGGCTTGCACGTCTTTCGTACGGGCAGGCCCGCATGCTGCTGGACGAACCACCGCCCTCGGTGGTGGGCCGGGCACGGGCTGGGATCTGCACGAGTGGCGGCACTCCGGCCTGACCCACCTCGGCGAGGGAGGGGCGAGCCTGCTGATGCTCATGGCCAAGTCGCGGCACAAGAAGTCGGAGAACGTCCGACGCTATTTCCACCCTTCCGCAGAGGCAATCGCCGAGGTCACGAGTTTGCTCGCGCCGAGCGACGGCAGGCGTTGAATTCGGCGGTACCCGGCCTGTCGGCGCTGTCGCGAGGGCGAGCGGGGCACACCCCCTGGTACGCAGGGTCGGCAGTGTGCTGGTGCAGGAGGCTGCCGACCGCTGGCTCACAGGCGGCGCGAACGCTCATCTCTGGCCGTGGCTGAGCCAATGGGCGATGTCGGCAATGACGGCAGGGTCGACATGCTGCGGAGTGCCGTATTCGGCGGGGGTGGATGGTCCCGCGCCGGGGAAGAACAGGTGGTTGTCGGCTTCGTAAACACGGATATCGGCTTCCGGGCGGCCGACCAGGCCCGTCCGCCATCGCACCAGGTCGTCGGCGACGGTGACCTGGTAGTCGCGTCCTCCTTGGAGGATGAGCATCGGCTTGCTGACTCCGGCCGCGATTGCGACCGGGTCGTAGTCACGCAGTTCCAGCCAGTACGGCGCGGACAGCCCGAACGGCAGATCCGCTGCGGGGGTCGAGGGCGTGAGGTCCGCGCTATCGACCAGGGCGGCCTGCCGCTGGAAGGTTTCGATGACCGCCGGTGGGACCTGGTCGGGGAGCACGGTGGCGAGGTAGCTGACGACGCGGACAGCGGCGTGCTGCATCGGCTGCGTGTCACCGGCCATGATCACCAGGCCCGCCACCGCGGGTGCGGCGACGGCGACGGCGGGAGCGACCTTGCCGCCCATGCTGTGTCCGAGGACGAAGACCCGCTCGGGGTCCACCGAGCGGTGGCTACGGAGCAGGCCGACCGCGTCGACGGCATGCGGCACGTATTCCTGCGTCATCGTCAGGTCCGATGCCGCGGCCACATCGCGGTGGGCGTATGTCGCCTTGTCGAAGCGCAGCACCGTCGTCCCGCAGCTGGCGAGCCCCCAGGCCAGGTCCTTGAGCGGTTTGTTCGGCCCGCTGGTCTCGTCGCGGTCGAACGGTCCACCACCGGCGAGCAGCACAACGCCGGGGCCGGGAGCCTGCCCGCGGGGGACGCTCACCGTGCCTGACACCGCGAATGGGCCGGTGCCGACGGTGACCTCGTGCTCGCTGAAGCGGCCGGGCTCGGCATAGGGCGGTGGCACCCAAACGAGTTCTGAGCCGGTCATGGACTCTGTCGCAGAGCCGTCAGGCATTCCATCACAACCTTTCTCAATGGATGCGAACGGTAGCATGGCGTGAGATCATTACGGGATGGATGCTTTCGAACTCTTGGCCCACCCGGTGCGGTTGCGAGTGGTTCATGCGATGCGCGGCGGCAGGGAACTGACCACCGCCGACCTGTGCGGCCGCATCCGGGACGTCTCGAAGGCCACGGTCTACCGGCACGTCGACCTACTCGCAGCCGGCGGGGTCCTGGAAGTCGCCCTGGAGCGGCGCGTGCGCGGCGCGGTCGAGCGCCGCTACCGGCTGCGCCGCGACCGCGCGGGGATCAATACAGCAACGGCCAATTCACTCTCGCTCGACGACCATCGCAGCGCATTCGCCGCCGCTCTGGCGGTCCTGACTGCCGAATTCACCGCGTATCTCGACCGCGACACGGCCGACCCGGTAGCCGACCTGGTCGGCTACCGGCAGCATGCCGTCTGGCTCAGCCCTGGGGAACTGCACGGGATGATCGACGGGATGCGGGAGGCAATCGCCCCCCACCTGGCCAACGAGCCATCACCCGACCGCACGCAGTACCTGATCAGCCCGATCCTCTTCCCCGTCGAAGCGCCGCCGACCGAGACCTGCACCGATAACACCGCCGCAGGCAGCCAGAGCTCGGGACCCGGCATCTGAGCCAGGTCCACCACTGTCCCCGTGCCCGGTTTGCCCCGAAGCCCAAGCCGCACGGCCAATTCCGCCACCGAGAATGCTGATACACCTTCCTACGCATCATCGGCGGTATCGGGGGCCCGCAGCGGGCGCAGGCCGCCAGGCAGGTCGGGCAGCTGGCACGAGTGTCGGCCGAGCATGTTGACGTGGTGCCGTACGAACGGGGAGAGGCGGGCCACGTCCTCGTCGCGGACGTCGAAGCCGTCCGCCCGCAGCTGGGTTACCGCCGCACCCATGTACCGGGTGGTGAACAGCACGAGGGCGTTGAGGACCAGCCCAAGGGCGCCGATCTGGTCCTCCATACCGTCCTGGTAGCGCTGGTAGAGCTGTCCGACACCGATCCCCGCCGGGAACGGCGCCGCACCGTGCCGTGCTGTGGGCCGGTGGAGTGCCGGGCGGGGGAATCAGAAACGTCTTCAGCGGTTGGCCGCAGCGGTATTGCCACAGTGGGTAACCCACTTCTACGTTCTTCACCACGCACCTTGTCTACGTGCGTAGACCCGTTCCACCACAGTGAGGAGGGGTACATGAGCCGCACCGTCATCCACGGTGGTCTCGTCATCACCGCGTCCGACGAAATCCATGCCGACGTACTCATCGAGGGCGGCCGCATCGCTGCCCTCGCCGCACATGACAGCGACACGGCCGAGGGCTGGAGCGCCGACCGGAGGATCGACGCCACCGGCAAATACGTCATCCCGGGCGGTGTCGAAGGCCAGGGATGTTCAGCCCGAGTAGGGCCCTGACCTGTAGGAACGCGCCGATCTCGGCCTGTCGTCGGGGCGGTATCTCCTCATCGCCCCCGCCGGTGACACCCCACCGGGCGCATCGCGCAGGCAGAACGGTCCACGAGCGAGTACCCCGTATCCGACGCGAATGGAGCAGAAGCCATGACACGCACTCTGATCACTGGCGGCCTGGTCATCACAGCCTCCGACGAGCTCCACGTCGACGTGCTCATCGACGGTGGCTGCGTCGTAGCCATGGCCACCCATGACACTCATGAGTGGACAGCCGACCACATCATCGACGCTGCGCAGAAGTACGTGATCCCGGGCGGGGTCGATGCCCATACGCATATGGAGATGCCCTTCGGCGGCACGTTCGCCTCCGACTCCTTCGAGACCGGAACTCGGGCCGCAGCCTGGGGCGGCACGACGACAATCATCGATTTCGCTATCCAGCCCAAGGGCGGAGCGCTCGGCGAAGGGCTCGATGCGTGGAATGAGAAGGCGGACGGAAAGTGCGCGATCGACTACGCCTTCCACATGATCATGTCCGATGTGAACGAGTCCTCGCTCAAGGAAATGGACAGGCTCGTGTCGGCCGGCGTCAGTTCGTTCAAGCTCTTCACCGCGTACCCGGGGGTCTTTCTTTCCGACGACGGTCAGATTCTCCGGGCCATGCAGCGCGCCGGCTCGAATGGCGGGCTGGTGATGACGCACGCGGAGAATGGTCTCGCAATCGACGTGCTGGTGGAGCAGGCGCTGGCGCGCGGCGAGAGGGATCCGCGCTACCACGGTGAAGTCCGAAAGGCCCTTCTTGAGGCGGAGGCGACGCATCGAGTGATCAAGCTGAGCCAGGTGGCGAGTGCTCCTCTCTACGTGGTGCACGTGTCGGCGCAGGAGGCCGTTGCCGAATTGGCGCGGGCTCGGGACGAGGGTCTTCCTGTTTTCGGCGAGACCTGCCCGCAGTACCTTTTCCTGTCGACCGACAACCTGGCCGAGCCTGAATTCGAGGGCGCGAAGTATGTCTGCTCGACTCCGCTGCGTCCGAAGGAGCACCAGGCAGCGTTGTGGCGTGGACTTCGGGGGAATGATCTGCAGGTGGTCTCCACGGATCATTGCCCGTTCTGCTTCAAGGGGCAGAAGGACATGGGCCGCGGAGACTTCTCGAAGATCCCGAATGGCATGCCGGGTGTTGAGAATCGTATGGACCTGCTGCACCAAGCCGTCGTCGACGGGCACATCAGCCGTCGCCGCTGGATCGAGATCGCCTGCGCGGCGCCGGCCCGGATGTTCGGCCTGTACCCGAAGAAGGGCACGATCGCTCCGGGGGCCGACGCGGACATCGTCATCTACGACCCGCATGCTGAGCAGATCATGTCCGCCGAGACGCATCACATGAACGTCGACTACTCGGCCTACGAAGGCAAACAGGTGACGGGGCGGGTAGAGACGGTGCTGTCACGCGGTTTCCCGGTGATCGACAAGCGCACTTATGTGGGCCACGCGGGACACGGGGCCTATCTGCCGCGGGGAATCTGTCAGTTCGCGAACTGACAGATTCCCCGCGGGGAAATCCCTTGTTCTTCCGTCCGGGTGACACCTCGGCAGGCAGGGCTGATGCGTTCTCAGGCTGCGAGATGAAGCAGGTCGAGCGCGTGCTCGGTCCGTGACCGATAGTGGCCGGCGGCAGCGGTGAGGTTCGCCCAGTCGGTTTGGCGAAACCGCCCAGCAGCCGCCGGTCAGGGGAGCGAGGTGGCGGTACGGCGGCCACCTGTGACGCGAAGAAGGTCCAGTTTCCCCGCGTCGCTGCTTCCGGCCGCTGCCGTGTAGGTGACCATGCGCAGGTCCGCGCCGGGGACGATGAGGACGTCACAGTCGAGCAGGATGTCGCCGATCTCCGGATGCCGGATCGTCTTGCGGTCAGTCGTGTGTGGGGCGGCGGTCGTCTGCGTGGCCCAGTGTTGAGCGAAGGCGTCGGATATTTCTCGCAGTTCCTGCACGAGACGATCGAGCTGGGCGTCCGCGGGATAGCGGGACACGGCGTCCTTGAGGTCGGCGACGACCGACGCCTGGAAGGCGTCTGGTCCGCGCTCGGACCGGATGGGAAGCATTGAGGCGTGTGCGGCGCCGTTGCCGAAGAGTGCGCGGGCAAGGTTCCGTTCGGCGGTCGGGATGACGGCGGGGTCGCCGTGCAGGGCGCTCCACGTGGTGTTCCACCACACCAGGGTCCAGTCGGCGGTGAACACGCCGATCGGGACGTCGTTCAGGCGCGCGGCGAGCCGTTGGATCCCCGCAGGGACGTGGGTGCTGACCGTCCCATCCTGGGGCGGCAGGAGCCTGGCGCTTCGGTACAGCTGGTCGCGCTCGGCGCGGGAGAGCTGAAGGGCCCGGGCGAGGGCACCGACGACCTGGGCCGAGGGGCTGGTCGCGCGTCCCTGTTCCAGGCGCAGGACGTAGTCGACGGAAAGCCCGGCCAGCTGCGCCAGCTCCTCGCGGCGCAGTCCCGGGGCACGACGGCCGTCGGTCACGGTGAAGCCGGCGTCGGTCGGGGAGAGGCGGTCGCGCCAGGCGCGCAGGAGGGCGGCGAAATCGGAGCGGGAAGCAGCCATGGGTTCATTCTCGCCGTGCGGCGCCGCATCAGCCTGGGTACTGCCGGTCCTAGTGACGGGGACGGCACTGGTTGGCGCTGGCGCAAACAGCGAACGTGGGGCTGCGCCCAAGCCGGGCGACATCGGCTGACCAGTGAAGGAGCCTTCCATGGAGCACACCATCGTGATGACGGGCGCGAGCCGCGGGATCGGCCGCGTCGCCGCGGAGCAGATCCTGCGCCGGTCACCGAACGCACACCTCCTCGTCGTCGCCCGCGAATCCTCCGGCGCACGGCTCGCTGCGGAACTCGCCACGGGCGGGCACACGGTCTCGCACGTCCCGGCGGACCTCGGCTCGCTGGACAGCGTCCGCCAGGCCGCCACCGAGATCCGCGACCGGCTCGACCGCGCTGGCCTGCCGCCACTGCGCGGCTTCGTGGGCAACGCGGGTATCCAGTACACGAACGCGCTCACCGAGGGACCCGACGGACTGGAAGCCACGTTCGCAGTCAACGTGCTCGCCAACCACCTGTTCGTACGCCTGCTCCAGGACCGCTTCGCCGCCCCCGCCCGGATTGTGATCACTGTCAGCGACACCCACTTCGGCGACTTCAAGCACAACATGGGCATGGTGCCGGGCCCGGCCTGGAAGTCCCCGGACGCCCTCGCCCGCACGGGCGCCTTCCCCAAGCCGGACACCAGGGTCGCCGGGCGCACCGCGTACTCGACGAGCAAGCTGGCAGCCATTTACCTCGTGCACGAGTACGCGCGCCGCCTGCCGTCCGGAATCGACGCGGTCGCCTACAACCCGGGATTTGTCCCCGGCACCGGTCTCGCCCGCAACGCCGACCCCGTCTCCCGGTTCGCGATGCGCCGCATCCTGCCAGCGATGACCCTCACCCCGTTCGCCACCAGCCGCAAGGCGGCGGGCCGCTACCTCGCCGACGTCGTCCTCGGCGCGACCCAGGCGCCGACCGGCTCCTACGTCGACCGCAGCCGTGCGGACCGCTCGTCGGAGGAGTCGTACGACCCACAGCGTGAAGGCGAACTCTGGGATGCCGCTGAACGGTTCACCGCGGCGTGAGCAGCCAGGGCGGATGCGATGAGCGGTTCACCCCGATAGATCGAGCAGTGACCGAATGGCCCGGCTGGCAGCAGTGAACGCGACTCCTGATGATCAAGGTTGTCGAAGTCTTTGATCACGAACAGGGGTCGCGTTCGCGTGTCATCCTCCCTGATCGGTGTCCTGCGGCGCCACTGCGCAGACATCGACTCCACCTGTCCGGATCCGGACCCGCCGCAGCTCACCTGCCTGGCGGACGTGCTGGGCCGGATACCCGATCCCCGACGGGTCCGGGGCCGCCGCTACCGTCTTGGCTCCCTGCTCACGCTGTGCCTGGTCGCCGTCCTCGGCGGAGCCACCTCCCAGAGTGTCCGCCGCCTACTGCGCGGCTGCACGGTCCTTCGCGTGCCACTCCTGGGCGTCCTGGTCTGCCCGGGCGTTCTCGTCCGAGCGCAGCGGGGCGGTCGGTGCGAGTTCGGCCACAGCCTGTTCGGGCGAGAGCGCGCGGAGCCGGCGCAGGTAGCGCTCGTACCACAGCAGCGCGGCGCCGAGGAAGATGACGACGCCACCGACGTTGTAGGCCAGCGTGAGCCACAGGGCCTGCCCCTCGGGGAACGTCGAGGCCACGAAGGCGACCGCGAACACCGACAGGAGGAACACGGACATCGCAAGGCCCACGCCCCGGGAGCCGAACCGGAAGGCACGCACGGCGTCCTCGAACCGGGCCCGCAGCACCAGATAAGCGATGAGGATGAGCGCCGGCGGGAGCAGGGCCGTGGCGGCCGTCATGTTGGTGACGGTCTTCAACAGGTCGTTGATCGAGCTGCCCGCACCGAGGGTTGGGATGAACAGCAGAGGCACGACGATGGCGAACTGGATCCAGGCCCCGACGACGGGCACGCCGTGCTGGTTGAGCGTTCCGACGCGACGGCCGAAGATTCCGTCGGGTATCTCGGAGAAGAAGACCTTCACTGGCGCCGAGGTCCAGATCAGCAGGCCGCCCAGGGTCGCGACCAGCATGATGAAGCCGACGATCCGCACGACCACGTCGCCGGGCAGGCCGAAGTGCCCGGCGGCCGCCTGCATGGTCACGAAGATGCCGTTGCTGTACGACACGCTGCTCTTCTCCACGAACACGCCCATCAGCCATGTACCGAGCGCGTAGAGCAGGCCGATCGCGACGCCGGCCACGATGATCGTGCGGACGAAGGCCCGCACCCCGCCCTTGAGGTCGTTGAGGTACACGCCGATCGATTCGGCGCCGCCGACGCCCTGGATGATCCACGCCAGCGTGCCCAGGAACGCCCACACGGTGAGGCCGGAGCCCGGGTCGAGGCGCATCCCGCCGGGGGACATGTCATTGGCCGGGGTGATGCCGCCGAGGAGCCCACCCACCGCGGCGACGATGAAGAGGATCGCCATGACCAGCATGAGGGTGGACCCGAACGAGGTGACGGTGCCGATCCAGCGGGCGCCCTTGGTCGAGACCCACGTCGCGACGGCGAAGACCGCCACGGACAGTACGGCGATGAGCCAGGGCTGGATGGCCCACTCCTGGCCCAGGATCATGTAGCCCGCGTACACCAGGACGAGCGGCAGCAGCGAGATGAAGTAGAAAAGGTTCACGAACCAGTAGCAGAACGCCGTGAAGAACGCCCACCGGCCGCCGAGAGACGACTTCACCCACTGGTAGACGCCCGACTCCGCGCTGCGGTTGAGGCTCACCATCTCGGCGATCACGAGGGTGAAGGGGACGAAGTAGAGGATCGTGGCGATCAGGAAGATCGGGGCGGCGAGCGTGCCGATCGCCACGTAGTTGTTGATCACGTTACGGAAATTGAAGACTGCCGCGATGACCATGCTGAACAGGATCACCGCACCGATCGACCGGCGATTCGTCATGGAATGCTCCGGAGCTGCGGGGGTGGGATTGGGCTACTTGTTGTGGAACGTGGCGCCCTCGACGGTCACGTAGGCGACGGTCACCGTCGTGTCGGGGGAGGGCAGGACTCGGACCGCTTCGTCGGGGCCGGCCACGAGGACGGCTCCGCGGGGAACCGTGTGGCGTTTGCCGTCGCCGCGCAGGTACTGGCGGTCGGTGAGGTCGTTGTACCCGCCGACTGCTTCGAGTGCGGCCACGGGAGCGAGTTCGACCTCGGCGTCCCCGTCCACGGGGGACAGCACGTGCTGGTAGCGCCGTCGTGCGACCAGATGGTCTGTGGCCAGCGCGGGGGTGCGCTCCCGCATGGCCGTGAGCGAGTCGCCGACCGAGTACATGACACCGGGGAGCCGCCTGTCGGCGCGCAGCGCCTGGAGGGTGCGGTCCCACTTGGTCACGCCACCGAGGACCTCTTCGAGGTGAGCGTGGTCGCGGAAGATCCTCACGACGGGAACCCTTCGGTGTGGTGGGGTGCGGTCGTGGACAGGGACCGCAGGTCGAATGCGAAGCGGAACGGCTCGAAGCGGACCCGGTAGCGGTCCAGTACCTCGCTGCCCCAGGAGTTCGATCCGAGGCCGAGCACCCGGTGGTTGATGTTGACCGTCACGCGGTCCTCAGCCGCCAGGTCGGTGCGGTGGCGCGCGGCGTCGATCGCTTCTGCGGAGCAGGGCCAGGCGGAGAACGCGAAGGGGCCCGAGTCCGCCGCGCGCACGGCGAGGCCGTCGCCGTGCGGGTCGGTCAACGCCATCCAGCGCACGTCCCCGCGGTTGGCGCAGTCCTGGGGCACGACGTACGGGGTGAACATCTCATCGACCGTGCTGTGCCAGCGGCCGACCGTGGCGGCCGCGCGGGAGTCCGGGTAGTTCTCGCCGGGCCCCAGCCCGTACCAGTCGACGCGGCGCAGGTCGCCCGGGACCGCGAAGGACAGCCCGATCCGGGGCACGATGTCGCGGTAGTCACCGACGGGCTCGCCGGTGACGGCAAGCCGCACACCATCACTGGCCAGCGTCCAGGTGAGCGCGGCCTGCATGGCGATGTCGAGGGTGGGCGGTGCGATGCGGGCCAGGACTTCCACGACGACGGCACCGTTCTGCTCCCGCCACGACACCTCCCGCACCGAGGTCTGCATCAGCGACAGGAACCGCGGCGCCCAGAGTTCATCGTGTTCTTGCTGGTGGTTGTCCACGAGGGGTTTCCAGAACCCGACCCGGGGCGGTTCTGGAAGGAGTTCGCGGCCGTGGCTGCGCCACGACAGGTCGCCGGTGAGCAGGTCGACGGTGAAGTGGTCGGATGCCGGGGCCGTGACAAGGAGCGAGGTGCCCTCAGTACGGGCGATGACGGCCCCGGCGGGGGCGGTCGCCGCCGGCCGTCGCGGACGGTCGGCGACCAGCACCTGGTAGCGGCCCAGCTCGCGCATCGGCTCCGCCCACTCGTGTGCGGCGGTGGACAGGACACGGGCAGTCAGGTGCGTCTCACCGTATGCCGCGATGTCCGGGTGGACGGGCTCGCTCCACGACCCGCCGGGCGGCACGGGGCCGGGGGTGAGCGTGCGGGAGCCCACGACGCGCCCGTCGTGCAGCGTCTCCAGGACGACGACGACGTCACCAAGGTCGGTAAACCATCGCCGGTTGGTCACGGTGCACACACCGTCCGTGTAGTCGACGCGTACCGGGCAGATGACCTGCTTGTACTCGATCAGGCCAGGGCTCGGCTCCTGCCACGGGAAGACCAGGCCGTCGATGCAGAAGCTGCCGTTGTGCGGGGCGTCGCCGTGGTCGCCGCCGTAGGAGTGGTACTCGCGGCCGTCAGCCGTGGTCGCGATAAGGCCGTGATCGCACCACTCCCACACGAAGTGCCCCTGGATGCTGTCCCAGGTCTCGAACACCTGCTGGTACTCCGCGAGGCCGCCGGGGCCGTTGCCCATCGCATGCCCGTACTCACAGATGATGCGCGGCTTGGGGTGGGGGTGCTCGCCCAGGTCGTTCATCTGCGAGACACGGGAGTACATCGTGGAGATGACATCGACGACCTCGGCGTCCCGGTCCTCCTCGTAGTGCACCGGGCGGGAGGGATCGAGCTCGGTGCAGCGGCGGTACATGGCGGGGATGTTGCGTCCGTACCCGGATTCGTTGCCCAGCGACCACATGACGATCGAGGCATGGTTGCGCTGCGCCAGTACGTGCCGCTCGATCCGGTCGACGTACGCCGTCTGCCACGCCTCGTCGTCGGTGAGCCGGGACAGGTCGCCGACGTTCGCGAAGCCGTGTGTCTCCAGGTCTGTCTCGGCGACGACGAGCAGGCCGATCCGGTCGCACAGCTCGTAGAAGCGGGGGTCGTTGGGATAGTGCGCGGTGCGCACGGCGTTGATGTTGTGCTGCTTCATCAGATGCAGGTCTCGCTCGACGCGCGCCAGGCCCACGGCGCGCCCGCGGCGGTCGTCGTGGTCGTGCCGGTTGACGCCGTGCATCATGAACGGCGTGCCGTTGAGCAGAAGGCGGCCGCCGCTGATCGTCACCTCGGCCAGGCCGAGCCGGTGGGGCACATGCTCCACGGTCCCGTCGGGGCCGCGCACGACCAGGCGCATGTCGTACAGGAACGGTTCCTCGGGGTTCCAGAAGCGCGCATCTTCGACGTACAGCGTGGCGTCGATGCCCGGCGTAACGGGCCGCGACGCCACGAGGCGCTCGCCGTCGTACACCTCCCAGGTGACCTCGGGCCCTCCTGCGGTGCTCACGGACAGCACGACCTCGGCGCGGTCGCCGACGAGGCGGTACGTGCGGACTTGGAAGTCGGCGAGGTGCGTGGTGGGCCGGGTCAGCAGATAGCAGTCGCGGAAGATCCCGGACGCCCACCACATGTCCTGGTCCTCGAGGTAGGTGCCGTCCGAGTACTGCAGCACCTTGACGACCAGATGGTTCACACCGGCGTGGGCCACGTCCGTCACGTCGAACTCGGCGCTGAGCCGGGACCCCTTGGTCATCCCGACGAATGCGCCGTCCCAGTACACCTCGGCGTAGCTCTCCACCCCGTCGAACCGCAGCACGATCCGCTCACCGGGCGGGGCCTCGGGCAGGACGACGGTGCGCTGGTACACGCCGGTCGGGTTGTCGGCGGGCACGCGGGGCGGGTCGACCGGGAACGGATAGCCCTCGTCGGTGTACTGCAGCCGTCCATACCCGTCGGCCTGCCACAGGTGTGGCACGCGGACCCCGTCCCACCCGTCGGCAGGGGAGGCCAGTACCTTGGCCGGGACACGCGCGGGATGGTCGAAGAGCCGAAACCGCCACTCGCCGGTGAGATCGACGAAACCGCGCGAGCGCTGGCGGTCCATGGTCTGGGCAAGCTCGGCCGAGTCATAGCCGAAGAAGTAGGCCCGCGCAGGCAACCGGTGGCGGCCGGTGAGAGCGGGGTTCTCCCAGTCATGTGCACCAGAGGCGCCCGCAGACGACGATGAATCCGTGAAGCGGAGAGGCATAATCCGGAATGTAACCGGTTTCATCTGTGAGGGCAACACCCCGGGATCACGATGAGGATCCGCTACCGTCCCGCGCGACGGAGGCAACGGTGGTGTGGTGCACCGTCTGCGCGATACTGGCCTCGCAACAGTTCTGTCCGTCCTGACCACGGATGTCCCGCCCCCGCGAAAGGTCTTTGATGCCACCAGGCAGGCGCGGTGCCCCGCGTACCGTGACGATCGCCGACGTCGCCCGCGAGGCGGGCGTGTCCCGTGCGACCGTCTCCCGCGCGATCAACGACTCGGACCTCGTCACGGCCGAGACGAAGCGCGCCGTGCAGGAGGCGATCACACAGACCGGCTTCGTGATGAACGCGCGCGGCCGCGCTCTGGCCACCGGGCGCGCGGAGACGGTCGGAGTCCTGATCACCGAACCGCTGGACGAACTCTTCGACGACCCAACCTACGGCCGGGTGCTGCGTGGTGTCACGGAAGGGCTGGCGGGCAGCGGCTTCCTGCCGCTCATCGTTCAGGCATCCAGCGAGCCTGAGCGCGCCCTGGCGCTGCGCAGCTTCAGCCGCCGGTCAGTCGACGCGGTCATCCACCTCACGCCCTACCGGGGCAGCGACCTGCTGGGCTCCTTGGCGGGCACCGGGCTGCCGGTGGTCCTGTGCGGGCAGCTCGTCAACTCCCCCTACAAAGGCATCTTTTCCGCAGTCTACTCCGATGACGTGCGCGGAGCCCGCCTCGCCGCACAGCGGGTGGTCGCGGCAGGCCGCCGCCAAGTGGCCGCCGTCCTGGGACCCGCGGACAACCCGGCGACCGGCGACCGGCGGCGAGGGTACGAGGAGGTACTCGGGGACCGGTTGGACCCCTCGCGTGTCGTGCACACCGGCTGGGACAGTGCAGGCGGGCTCTCCGCGACGGCCCACCTGCTGGAGTCGCACCCCGACATCGACGCCATCCTCGCCGGATCGGACCGCATCGCTCTCGGAGCCCTCGCCGCCCTCCATGCCGCAGGGCGGCGCGTGCCCGAGGACGTCGCCGTCGTCGGCTTCGATGACCACACCATCGCCGCAAGCGCGTCACCACCCCTGACCACGATCGCGCAACCCCTCGCCCGAGAAGGGCAGCTCGCCGCCCAGCTGGCACTCGAGATGATCAACGGCGCCAGCCCGCGCACCGAAGTCCTCGAGATGCACCTGGTGCCCCGCCTGTCCGCCTGAACGGCCATACCGCCACCGTCTCTTCGCACTCTTCTCCGCGCTCGCCACCGTGACTGGACTCATCGCCCGCCACGCCCGGCGCTGACATTGCTTCGGCTCGGCCGACGGTCCGGCCCGTTCAGGCTGGGGAACTCCGCTGCCTGAATGGGCCAGGACAGGTGTCCGGTCTGCCGGGCCGACGGCGAGACGTTCGCCGGTGTCATCAGCGGGTGGTGGGGCGGGGCGGTAGCGGTGGGCGGCGACGTAAGCGCGGGCGCGGCCGTACTGGCGCTCGGTGGAGAACAGCCCGTAGCGGAGCTGTTGTTCGGGGTCGGTGGCCAGGGTGTCCTTGAACCGGCGGAACGCGCCGGGACCCTGGAGACTGATGTCGAGGAAGCGGGCCAGGAGCCGGTCTCCGAGGGCGGCGGTGAACTCGCGCATGTCACGGTAACCGTCCCGCGCGCCCTCACTGGCCACATACAGCCACCGCTCCTCCCCGTCCCCGTGCGCAGGGCCGGCCTCGTCCGGTTCGGATGCGTCCAGGCAGGCGTCGGGTTAGCAGACACCGGTGACACGGTCGATACGGCCACCGCCGAAGGCCGGGTCGCCTTCCAGCAGCATGGCAAGTTCCTCCAGGGCAACGGGGAGCGGCCGCAACGAGAGCGAGGCACCGGCCGCGGCCGTGTCGAGCTGGCCGGCGAGGATGTCATCGCCGGGCCAGTCCCGCTCGGACAGCGCCGCCGCACACGTATCCGCCACCCCGGCGGCCCCGTCACCCTCGACGGGGACGACATCCTCGTGGAGATCCCCCGCCTGGGCACCACGGTGGTGCGGGTGCGCCTCGGGGCCACGGCGCCACGGGGGTAGCGGAATAGCGCCTGGCGGGCGGCCCACGCTCTTCTCCGGAGGCCGGCGCCGTATGCGACGGGCACGCGGGAAACCCCCGGCGATGACGCCGGGAAGCCCTTGAAGAAAGAAGTCCCGCCAACTCCCGCACACCCCTGTGAACTTGACCCACTCGCCAGTAGCATCCGACCGGCCAGTAGCACGACGCCCGAGCAGCCCCCTCGAAAGGGTCTCCTGCATGCGCTTATCCTCCCGCGTCGCCCTCGCCGTGGCCGCCCTCCTGCTCGGCGTCCTCCCCGCGCAGGCCCAGGCCCACCCCGGCCGCGCCCCCGACCGGGTCACGGTCGGTGACCGCACCTTCATCGCCGACGGCCAAGGCCGCGCGCTCCAGTGGCGCGGCTTCAACCTCGCCGACAAGAGCAGCCGAGGCAGCAATGCGTTCGCCGGCATCCACGAGAGCGACCTCAAAGACATGGCCACCCGGGGCTTCAACCTCGCGCGCCTCGCGTTCTTCTGGGATGACCTCGAACCCACCCCCGGGCACTACGACCGCGGCTACCTCAGCAAGATGCGCCGCATCCTCGACTGGGCCGACCGCTATCACATCAAGGTCATCCTCGACGCCCACCAGGACGTATACGGCCCCCACTTCGGCTCCCGCGGCATGCCCGACTGGGCCACCCGCGACGAGGGGTTGCCGTTCGAGCCGATACCCGACGACTGGTTCTCCGAGTACTTCGAGCCATCCGTACAGACCGCCTTTGACCACCTGTACAAGGACACCGACCTCCGCGCCGCGCACGCTCGCATGTGGATGACGGTCGCCTTCGCCCTGGGCAGGCACCCGGCGCTGCTCGGGTACGACCTGATGAATGAGCCGTTCGCGAAGTTCCTCGAAGGCGAAGACCTCCCCACCGCCGCGGCCCGCTTCGAGTCCACCGAGCTCACCGAGTTGTGGAACCGCCTTGCCCGCGCGATCCGCCTGGTCGACCACAGGTCGTGGGTATTCGTCGAACCAACCGTCATCGTCGGTACCGGTGTCCCCACCCAGATGGGCCACATCGACGACCCTCACGCCGGCTACGCGCCGCACTTCTACCAGACCGCGATGGAAACCGGCGCCGACTACGACCCCAACGGCACCTTCATCCCCGACTACGAGGCCGCGATCAGCGACTACCCGACCCGTCACCGCATGCCGGTGATCGTGGGTGAGTGGGGCGCCAACCCCGACATTCCGCACGGAAGCCAGTTCGTCACCGACATGACGGCCTCCCTGGACCGCTTCTCCAGTGGCTGGACGTGGTGGCAGTGGTGCCGGGGCGGCAGCTACTGCTTCCTCGACCAGACGGGCGCCTCGAAGCCCAACGCCCAGCTGCTCGTCCAGCCGTACGCGCAGGCCGTCGCGGGCGACCCGCTCACGTTCGCGTACGACCCGGCCACCCGCACCTACACGCTCACCTTCCGCACCCGCGACAACGCGGAGGGGCCCACCCGGATCACCGTGCCCAGGGACACCTACCCAGGCGGCTACCGCGTCGATATCCAAGGCGGCAAGGCCCGTTGGGACGACCACGGCCAGACCGTCACCGTGCGCACCCACGGCAGGACCGGAGCCACCTACAGGGTCACGATCAGCCCGAGGTAGGGCGTCGTCAAGTTAACTGTGGGTGGCTGGGTGGGGGTGTGTCAGGTCGTGGTAGGGCCGGGGGCGGTGGTTGTGGTCAGGCCTTTGCAGGCGGGGCAGTGACGCCGGTGATGTGGTTCCGGATGGTGAAGCGGTGCTGCATCTCGGTGCGGTGGCCGGAGGTGGTGAGGAGGTGGTGCCGGGGCCGGAAGTGGGGCGAGATCTCACTGAACGCGGCAAGGAACTTCTGCGCGGAGCGGGGCGAGCGGAAGCCTTTCATGGCCCGTTCGCGTTGCCTTGCCGGCTGGTGGCTGTTCTCGGCCCGATTGTTCAGGCCCTTGTGGCTGCGGTGTTCGACGGAGGACATCAGGTGTTGGTGGGCCGGCCCGTAGGAGCGGCACTTGTCAGTCACCAGCACCCTGGGGGCCCGGCACTGCTTCTTCATCGGCTTGGCCAGGAACCGCTTCGCGGCCTTCGCGTCCCGCTTGGACTGGACGAGGACGTCGAGGACGTTTCCGTCCTGGTCAACGGCTCGCCATAGGTACTGCCGCGCGCCGTTGACCTTGATGAACACCTCGTCCAGGTGCCACTTGTCGCCGGCCGGGGGCCGACGGCGGCGTAAGGAGGCGGCGTACTCAGGGCCGAACCGGTCGCACCACTGGTGGATCGTCTCGTGGGAGACGATGATCCCGCGGGCCAGAAGAAGCTCCTCGACCTCGCGGAAAGAGAGCGGGAAACGGTGGTACAGCCACACCGCGTGGGAGATGATCTCCGCCGGGAACCGGAACCGCTTGTACGACGGCGGCGTGTCCACGAGCAACCCCTCCCCGAGACGATCTCCACGACGATCATCTCAAGCCCCACCGCTCAACCTGACAAAGCCCCCCGGCATGGTGCACATGGTTCGGCGGGGCCGATCCCAGCGGCGGCGCTGCTTGCTCGGATCAAATATGGGGGCGGGCAAGCCAGTTGCCGCGGCGTCCACGACCGGTCCGTTTTGGGAAGTGTTCACGTTGCGCACTGCTCGCCGATCCGGCGGTTTGCCGATCCGGCGGCTTTCCGTATCGGCTCGGCGTAATGCGTCAGATCGTGCTGGGAGAAACGCATAGTGGGGACCGCCACCGTGATGGCGCCCACGGGGCGGTCGTGTGAGTCCCGCAGGCAGGCGCCCACACCAGCCACGCCTTCTTCGGTCTCCTCCAGGCTTACCCCGTAGCCGCGGTGCCGGACCTCCGCCAGATGGCTCGCGAGCTCGCCGACCGTGAAGATCTTCGCCGTGGGCCAGCGGGGCAGGCCGTCGCGGTGCACCTCCTCCACTTCGGCCGGATCGAGTGCGGCCAGGATTGCTTTGCCTCCGGCAGAGCAGTACGCCGGCATCGTGCCGTTGTTCCGCAGTCCGACACGGAGCATCTGCTCGCTCTCGACGCCGTCGAGGAAGCGGATGTAAGTGCCCTGGAGCACCATGAGGTTCGCCGATTCGCCAAGTTGGAGCTGCAGTTCTTCCAGGGCCGGGCGCGCCGCCTTCTTCAGGGCGGTGTGTGAGACGGCGATTGGTTTCCATTGGTTGAGGGCCGGGCCGGCCCAGTACAGGCGCTGTTCGTCCTGCCGGGCGAACCCGCGGTAGCACAGCGCGCCGAACAGTCTGTGCGCCGTTGAGGGAGCAACACCCAGTTTCTCCGCGGCGGTCTTCACACTCAGGCGGTGGCCGGACTGGAGCATCGCGAGCAGTTGGAGGGCCCGGTCGACGGACTCGATCGGATACGACGGCATCTGGTTCTGCATAACAGAATTAGAACACTGAACCATTGCGCTGGCCAGAAGGTCGAGGGCAGCATGCTCGTCACAGCGCTCCGGTCAGCCGCCAAAAGTGGGACCTCCCGGAGCCGCCTCCCGCCTCGCGCAGCAACGCCCCCTTGCTGGGGCCCGGGCCTACTGGGTCGGCAAAGCGCGCGGGGCTGCCGCCCCCGAGCACCGGAGGCAGCACCCCCTTCTCCCATCCACCCCCTGCCTCCACCCGATGAAGGAGTCCATCGCCATGGCCGATGCCTACTGGGATGCCGAGTTCGACACTATGCCGTGGGACGAGTTGAGGACGTGGCAGCGCGGCCAGTTCGCCGCCTTCCTGACCAGCCTGGCCAAGAGCTCCCCCTTCTACGCCCAGCGGCTCGACGGGGTCCCCCTCGGCCAGGCGGGATCAACCGCTGTCTGGGCAGCGGTCCCGTTCACGACCAAGGACGACCTGCGCGCGGGTCAGCAGGCGGCCACCACCGATGCCCTCCTCGGCGATCTGCAGGGCGTCGACAACGGTGACATCGTCCAAGTGGTCGCGTCCTCCGGGACCACCGGAATCCCCGTTTTCTTCGGCCTCACTGATGCGGACCGCCGGAGCTGGCTGGACAGCGTCGCCAATATGTTCTTCACGGCCGGTGTCCGCCGCGACAGCGTGGTCGCGCTGACCACCGGCATGCCCCTGGTGGCGGGCGGCATGCCGTACGCCGACGCGGTGCGCCGGATCGGCGCCACCCTCGTGTGGGTCGGTGGCCAGACGACGGCCCGGATGGCAACGATCATGCAGAAGCTCAAGGTCGACACACTGATCGGTACCGCCTCCTTCGCTACGTTCTTCGCCGGCCGCTGCGAGGAGGTCCTCGGCGTCCCGGCGGACCAGCTCTCGGTGCGCACCGTCATCGCGGGCGGGGAGCCGGGCATGGGCCAGGAGGCGATGCGCGAACGGGTGCGCAGTGGCTGGGGCGCGGACCGGATCAGCGAGGTAATGGGGCTCTGCGACGTCATGCCCGGCATGTGGGCCGAGTGTCCCGAAGGCCGCGGCATGCACTTCACCGCCGGCCGTAACGTCTTCGTCGAGCTCATCGACCCCACGACGGGTGAGCCCGTGTCCTGGGAGCTCGACGCCCACGGCGAGGCCGTCTACACCACCTTCACACGCCAGGCCACCGCGGTCGTGCGGTTCCGGTCCCGCGACCACGTCCGGGTCGTGAGCACGGACTGCCCGTGCGGCCGTACCTCGCCGCTGATCCGCTGCGTCGGCCGCACCGACGACATGCTGATCTACAAGGCCATGAACGTGTTCCCCAGCGCCATCCGGGACGTCGTAGTGGACGGCTTCGCCGCCGAGATCTCCGGTCCGCTACGGCTGCGCAAGGCGCACGCCGACCAGGTCCGCTTCGATGAGGCGATCCCACTGGAGATCGAACTGCCCGAGGGCCGCGCGCCCGGATCCGCCGGCGACCTGGCTGCCCGCATCGAGACGGCGGTGCTCGAGCAGTTGCGGGTGCGGGTCGCCATCGAGTTCCTTCGGCACGGCGCCATCCCCCTCGGCGAGTACAAGAACGCCCTGACCTATGTCCGGCAATGACCCCTCCCGGCCGGCCCCACCCGATTTCCCACCCGCACGGACACAGGGAGAGTTTCATGGACCTCTTGGTGGAAATCCGTCAGTCCCGGATGAGCCGCTTCCAGATCAGAGCGGTCGCGGTGGCCCTCGTGCTTATCCTCATCGACGGCTTCGACGTTTCCGTCATGGCGTATGCGGCGCCCAGCCTGTCGCACGCCTGGCACATCGACGCGGTGACACTCGGCTATCTGCTGAGCGCCGGCCTGCTCGGCATGGCCGCCGGGTCTGTCCTCCTCACCCCGGCGGCGGACCGCATCGGCCGCCGCAAGCTGACGCTGCTTTCCATGACAATCGTCAGCATGGGCATGGTGCTGTCGGTCTTCAGCCAGGACGCAAACCAACTGATGGCCTTCCGTGCGCTGACCGGGTTCGGCGTTGGCGGCATGATGGCCAACCTGAACGTCCTGGTATCCGAGTACGCGTCGGACAAGAGCCGCGGGTCCGTCATCGGCATCTATGCCGCCGGGTATCCCATCGGGGCCACGGTGGGAGGCTTCGTCGCCAACCCGCTGATCACGCACTTCGGTTGGCGTGCGGTATTCGTGACGGGGGCAGCCCTCAGCGTGATCCTGCTCGTGATCACCTGGCGCTGTCTGCCCGAATCGCTGGACTTCCTGCTCACCTGCCGCCCCGCCGACGCGCTCGGCAGAACCAACGCGATCCTGGCGAAACTGGGCCACCCGGCCCTGACCGAGTTGCCGGTGCGGCAGGAGATGCAGCGTCCGCAGGGCGCCGCACGGCAGATCCTGACGGGGACCACTCGCTCACAGACTTTCAAGCTCTGGGCCGGCTACGGCTGCCTGGTGGCGGCGTACTACTTCGCCAACACCTGGATGCCGAAAATCATGGCCTCCGTCTCGGGTGATGATGCGCTGGGCGTCACCGTGGGAACGGTCGCCAACCTGGGTGGCATCATCGGCTGTTTCCTCTTCAGCGCCCTCGCCCGCCGATGGCACAGCCGACTCCTCCTGGCCGGCGCGCTGACCGCGGCGACCGTCTCCTACGCGCTGTTCGGACAGATCTTCGGACACATGGGTGTGGCCATGGCCGTAGTGGCACTCCTGGGGTTGCTGACCACCGCGGCCATCGCCGGGTTCTACACCGTGGCACCGAGCTTGTACGCCCCCGCCGCCCGCGCCACCGGCATGGGATGGATGATCGGCATTGGGCGGCTGGTGTCCATCTTCGCGCCCATCCTGGTCGGCTACCTCCTCTCCGGAGGATGGGCCCCACAGAAGATCTTCTTCCTCTTCACCATCCCCCTGCTTGCCTCCCTGGTGTGCGTCGTAGCGGTGAGAAAACCGCAGCCGCGGGAACTGTCTCCCGAACCAGTGGCCGCAGCATCCGAGTAGTCCGCAGGCCTCAGTACAGCCGCACGCCGGGCCGGCCAAAGGTCCATCAGGATGCGCGGTCGGGGCAGCCGACCGGCGACATCGATGAAGACGACGCCACGCACATCTGCCAGTTCCTGATGCGGCCATCGCTCCATGGGAGAAAGCTCTGCACGCCTGGTGGATTTGGAGCCCGACGACCACCAGGCCGTCGTTGGAGTACGTCACCCCCTTGTACGGCACCGCTGAAACGGTACGAGACGCGCGTCGGGCCCGGTCTCTGTGGGAGGCCGGACCTGTGCCGGGGAGGCGCTGCCGGCTACCGGCGGCGCGCAAGAACCTTGACCCAGCCCTTGGTTGGCCGCTCCTGGCTGTCAACGGCGGGTGCGGGCGCGTGGTCCGGCTGCGGCAGCCGGACTTCGCGCCCGGCCGCGACCTTCGAGCCGGCCGCCGGGCGCGACGCTGTCCTGCTCAAGCAGGTCTACGCGTACGGGACACGACACCGGCCCGTACGGCGACAATGCCGTCGTCATCCGTATGTGCGCGCTCAAGTAGCCGGCCGCGGTGGCCCGCGCACTCCTCGCGCGGGTCGCGACGGGGGCGGGTGTGTCCGGTCAGGACAGGGACCGCCATGCCTCGTTCAGCGCCTCCCGGAACGCGTCGGTCTCCTCGACGCTCAGGCCGCTGGTCATGCGCTCCTCGAGGCGGCGTGCCGACTCGGCGTACTCGGAGAGCAGTTGCCGCCCGGGCGCTGCGAGCAGGATGAGGCGCTCGCGGCGGTTGGCGGGGTTGGGTTCGCGGTGGATCAGGCCGCGGCTCTCCAGGGCGCGGACCATGTCGGCCATGGACTGGGCGGTGACGAAGGAGTCGCGGGCGAGCTGCGCTGCGGAGATCCCGTCGTGCCGCTCCAGCACGGTGAGGGCGGTGTACTGCAGTGCCGTGACCCCGGCGGGCTTGAGTAGCTCCTCCAGGCGGGCGCGCACTGCCAGCTCCGTCCTCTTGACCAGGTAGAGCAGTGACGTGCTCACGTTCTTCCTCCCGTCGTGTCGGTCCGCGTGGGGCGGCGGCCGTCCCACCTTAGAGCATTGACAGGAATCCTGCTGATTGTTCAGACTGGCGGTCATCAGGATTCCTGTCGATCCCGGCTCGGGCCGGCGTTTCGGCATTCCTCGTCCATCACTCACGAGAGGCACCTTTCATGGATCTTCAGGGCAAGGTCGCTGTCGTCACCGGCAGCGGACGCGGTCTCGGACTGGCATACGCGCAGGCCCTCGCCGCCGCCGGAGCCGCCGTCGTCGTCAACGACGTCGGCAAGGACGTGGTGGACGCCGCCGTCGCCTCGATCACGTCCGAGGGGGGCAGGGCGACCGGCGTTGTCGCGGCCGTGGGCGACAGCGAGGCCGCCCGGCAGCTCGTCGACGTGGCGGTCGAGGAGTTCGGGCGCCTGGACGTGCTCGTCACCAATGCCGGCATCCTGCGCGACCGTGTGCTGTGGAAGATGACCGACGAGGACTTCGACGACGTGGTCCGGGTCCATCTGCGCGGCACCTTCACCTGCGCCCGCGCCGCCGCCGTCCGCATGCGCGAGCAGGGCACCGGCGGCCGGCTCGTCCTCATCTCCTCCCCGGCCGGCCAGCGCGGCAACTTCGGCCAGACCAACTACGCCGCCGCCAAGGCGGGCATCGTCGCCATGGCCCGCACCTGGGCCATGGAACTGGGCCGTGCCGGCATCACCGTCAACGCCGTCGTGCCGGTCGCCGCCACCGAGATGACCAAGACCATCCCGGCGTTCGCCCCGGTCATCGAGGAGTCCGAGCGCACCGGCGTCCCGCTGCCGGACTGGCTGCGCAAGGACGAGGGCCTCGGCACCGTCGAGGACGTCGCCGCCCTGATCACCTTCCTCGCCTCGGACGACTCCGACGGGGTCACCGGCCAGGCCATCGGCATCGGCGGCGACCGGCTCGCCCTGTGGGCGCACCCCAAGGAGAAGGCGGTCGCCTTCGCCGACGGCGGGTGGAGCGCCGATGTCATCGCTGCTGAGTGGCTGGACGGCGTCGGCGCCGACCCCGAGACCTACGGCATTCCCGCGCCCCAGGCCCCGGAGGCGTGACATGGGCGACCTCGCACTCGACCTCGACCGGCTCACCGCCATCGACGTGCACACGCACGCGGAGATCTCCAAGGACGGCCACGGGGCCCTGAGCCCGGAGTTGTTCGGCGCCTCCGAGGAGTACTTCAAGGCGCACGGTCACCGGCAGCCGACCATCGATGAGACGGCCGCCCACTACCGTGAACGCCGCATGGCCGCGGTGGTGTTCACGGTGGACGCCGAGCACGCCACGGGCCACCCCCGCATCCCCAACGAGGAGGTCGCCGAGAGCTGCGCCGCCCACGCCGACGTGCTCATCCCGTTCGCGAGCGTCGACCCCCACAAGGGCCGGGCGGGCGTGCGGGAGGCCCGTCGCCTGGTGGAGGAGCACGGGGTGCGCGGGTTCAAGTTCCACCCCAGCATCCAGGCGTTCTCCCCGAACGACCGGATGGCGTACCCGCTCTACGAGGCCATCGAGGAACTCGGCGTGCCCGCGCTGTTCCACACCGGCCAGACCGGCATCGGTGCCGGCGTCCCGGGCGGCGGCGGCATCCGGCTGAAGTACTCGAACCCGATGCTCGTCGACGACGTCGCCGTGGACTTCCCCGAGCTGCGGATCGTCCTGGCCCATCCGTCGTTCCCCTGGCAGGACGAGGCCCTGGCCGTGGCCACGCACAAGCCACACGTGTACATCGACCTGTCGGGCTGGTCGCCGAAGTACTTCCCGCCGCAGCTGGTGCGGTACGCCAACACGCTGCTCAAGGACAAGGTGCTCTTCGGCTCCGACTACCCGGTCATCACGCCCGACCGGTGGCTCGCCGACTTCGGGAAGCTTGACATCAAACCCGAGGTCCGGCCGAAGATCCTCAAGGACAACGCCGCCCGCCTGCTTGGTCTGACCACGGGCTGAAGGAGACGCCGTGCTGAATCAAGGCATCGGCTCCTGGCCGGCGCGCCGGGCCCGCAAGACCCCCGACCGGGTGGCCGTCGTCCACGAGGACCGCACTCTGACCCACCGCGAGCTGCACCTGCGCGTGCTGCGCCTCGCCCACGCCCTGCGCGCGCTCGGCGTGTCGCGGGGCGACCGGATCGCGTACCTCGGGCCCAACCACCCTGCCTTCCTGGAGACCCTGTTCGCCGCCGGGACGCTGGGGGCGGTCTTCGTCCCGCTCAACACCCGGCTCGCGGCGCCGGAGCTGGCCCACAACCTGTCCGACTCGGGCAGCGTCGTCCTCGTCCACGCCCCCGAGCAGGCCGCCGCGGCCCGTGCCGCGGCGGACGAGGCGGGCGTACGGCAGCGGATTGCGCTCACCGGCCCCGACAGGGACGGAGCCCTCGGCTACGAGGAACTGCTCGCCGGCGCCGGGACCGGCCCGCTGGACGAGGCCGTGGTGCCCGAGGACCCGTGCATGATCATGTACACCTCCGGGACCACGGGCCGTCCCAAGGGCGCCGTCCTCTCCCACGCCAACATCACCTGGAACAGTGTCAACGTCCTCGTCGACACCGACCTGTCCGGTGACGAGGTCACCCTCGTCATGGCCCCGCTGTTCCACACCGCCGGGCTCAACATGACCTGCCTGCCGACCCTGCTCAAGGGCGGCCGGGTGGTCCTCCTCGGCGCCTTCGACGCCGAGCGCGTCCTGGAGCTGATCGAGGACCTGCGCGTGACGTACATGTTCGGCGTCCCCACGATGTACGACGCCATGGCCGCCCGACCCCGCTGGGCGACCACGGAGCTGTCCAGCCTGCGTACCCTCAACTGCGGCGGCGCCCCAGTGCCCGCCCGCACCATCGCCGCGTACCTCGACCGCGGCCTCGCCTTCAGCCAGGGCTATGGCATGACCGAGGCGTCCCCCGGCGTTCTTTTCCTGGACCGGGAACAGACCTCGGCCAAGGCCGGCTCCGCCGGGGTGCCGCACTTCTTCACCGACACTCGCGTCGTGCTCCCGGACGGCCGCGAGGCCGGATCGGGCGAGCGCGGCGAGATCCTGGTCCAGGGCCCCCACGTCATGACCGGCTACTGGGAACGGCCCGGGGTCACCGAGGCGGCTTTCACCCACGAGAACGACGGCGGGCGCTGGCTGCGCACCGGAGATGTCGCCCGGCTGGACGGGGACGGCTACGCGTACATCGTCGACCGGGTCAAGGACATGTTCGTCTCCGGCGGCGAGAACGTGTACCCGGCCGAGGTCGAGGACGTGCTCCTCACCCACCCCGCCGTCGCCGAGTGCGCCGTCATCGGCGTACCCGACGCGGTCTGGGGTGAGGTCGGCCGCGCCGTCGTCGTCCTCCGGCCCGGCGCCCGCGCCGACGAGGACGAGATCCTCGGCCACCTCCACGGTCGGCTCGCCAAGTACAAGGTCCCCAAGTCCCTCGTCCTGACCGGGGAATTGCCCCGTACGGCCTCCGGCAAGATCATCAAGGCCGCCGTGCGCAACGCGTACGCGGACGGTCCCGGAGACCGTCCGCACGCCTGACAGGCGCCCGGCACCCCACCTCTGCGGGCGGCGTCCCTCGTCGCCCGCGCCATCGGAAGGATCCGCCATGCCCACCACCGCCCACGGCCTCGACGAGCTCAAGGCACTCACCGGAGCCGCCCTCGGCTGCACCGACTGGCTCGACATCACCCAGGAGCGGGTGAACACTTTCGCCGACGCCACCGACGACCACCAGTGGATTCACACGGACCCGGAGAAGGCCAAAGACGGCCCGTTCGGCGGCCCGATCGCCCACGGCTACCTCACCCTCTCCCTCATCATCCCGCTCTTCGGTGAACTGCTGGAGATCACCGGGACCTCCATGAGCGTCAACTACGGCCTGGAGAAGGTCCGTTTCCCCAGCCCCGTGCCGGTCGGCGCGAAGATCCGTCTGCACGGCGCCGTCGGCACCGTGGAGGAGGTCAAGGGCAACGGCGTGCAGATGCCGCTGACGTTCACCGTCGAGGTCGAGGGCAGCGAGAAGCCGGCCTGCGTCGCGGAGGCGGTCTACCGCCACTACGCCTGACGGACAGCTGTCGGCTCCGGGTCGGCGGCCTTCCAACCGCACGAAAGGGGCGCGGTACCGGGACCACTTGGGTACCGGTACCGCGCCCCTTTCGTCCTGCCACGAACGTACGCAGACGAGCCCGGCGCCTTGGAATCGCACGCACCAGACCGCGTCCGCTACCCGGTCGAAGGTCACCCGGCAGGCTCTCAGCCGGCGCGGCCGCAGCGCTCGGTGTCGATCTCGGGCAGCGTGGCCTCGTTGTAGCGGGCCCCGTGCACCGTTGTGGCGTTCAGCACTCGTCCTGCCGCGTTGAGCACCTCGGCGGGTATCTCGGCGTCGAGTACGGACAGGTTCTCCCTCAGGTGGTCCACCGACCGGGTCCCCGGGATGGCCACGATGTGAGGTCCCCGGGAGAGGACCCAGCCGAGAGCCAGCTGGGGCAGGGTGAGCCCGGCCTCGTCGGCGATCTTCTCCAGATCGCCCCGCAACGTCAGGTTGGCCGGATAGTGGCGCTCGTCGAAGCGGGGCATGTTCCGCCGGATGTCGTCGGCGGGAAGGACTGCCAGGTCCGGCGGGGCGGCCGTGAGGAACCCCCGGGCCAGCGGGCTGAACGCCACCAGGGAGACGCCAAGTTCACGGGCTGCCTCCAGCGTCCCTTGCTCCGGATTGCGCGACCACAGGCTGTACTCGTTCTGCAGCGCGGCGATCGGATGCACGGCGTGGGCCCGCCGCAGAGTCGCGGCGGACACCTCGGACAGGCCGAGCGCCCGTACCTTGCCGGCCTCGACGAGCCCGGCCATCGCCCCGACGCTCTCCTCCACCGGCACCCGCGGGTCGAGCCGGTGCAGGTAGTAGAGGTCGATGGCATCGGTACGCAGCCGGGCCAGCGCCTCGTCGGCGGTACGCCGCAGGGTCTCGGGCCTGCCGTCGATGACACGTCGGCCACCGACACCGGTCATGCCGCACTTGCTGGCCAGCACGATCCGGTCCCGGTGGCCGGCGAGTGCCCGGCCGACCAGCTCCTCGTTGGCGCCGAAGCCATAGAGCGCGGCGGTGTCGAAGAGTGTGATGCCCTCCTCCAGCGCCGTCAGGAGCAGCTGCTCGGCGTCCTCTGCCGAGGGCGCGACTCCGTAGGCGTGGCTCAGGTTCATGCAGCCCAGGCCGAGCGCCGGCACCTCGAAGGGGCCGATCCGGCGCGACGCGCGGCCCGGGGCCGCTTCCGTCGTCGTGGTCACGGGCGGGAGAAGGAGTCGAGCTGCTGCTCCAGCGCCGCCAGCGTCCGGTAGCAGGCCATCACCTGGGCGATGGAGGAGTTCGGCTCGCGGCCCTCGCGGATGGCGGCGACGAACTCGCGGTCCTGGAGCTCGATGCCGTCCATGGACACATCGACACCGCTGACGTCGATCGGCTCGTCCTTGCCGGTGACGAGGTCGTCGTACCGGGCGATGTACGTACCCGTGTCACCGATGTAACGGAAGAAGGTACCGAGCGGCCCGTCGTTGTTGAACGACAGGGACAGGGTGCAGATGGCGCCGTTCTCCGCGCGCAGCTGGATGGACATGTCCATCGCGATGCCGAGCTCGGGGTGAATCGGGCCCTGGACGGCGTTGGCCTGCACGACCGGCGAACCGGTCTGGTAGGCGAACAGGTCGACGGTGTGCGCGGCGTGGTGCCACAGCAGGTGGTCGGTCCAGGACCGCGGCCGGCCGAGGGCGTTGAGGTTCGTACGACGGAAGAAGTACGTCTGCACGTCCATCTGCTGGATGCCGAGCTCGCCGGCCCGGATCCGCTGCCGCACCCACTGGTGGCTGGGGTTGAAGCGGCGGGTGTGCCCCACCATCCCGACCAGCCCGGTGCGCTGCTGCGCCTTCAGGCAAGCCTCGGCGTCGCCGAGCGAGGCGGCCAGCGGAATCTCGACCTGGACGTGCTTGCCCGCTTCGAGACACGCCAGCGTCTGCTCGGCGTGCATCGGCGTGGGCGTGGCGAGGACGACGGCGTCGATGTCGTCCATGGCCAGCACCTCGTCGAGAGTGGCGACGCCACGGCCGATGCCCTGCTCCGCAGAGAACTTCCGGGCGTTCTCCAGCGAACTGCTCACCACGGCGGCCACCTCGACGCCCTCGATCCGCCGGAGCGCGGCGGCGTGCTTGGCGCCAAAGGCGCCACCTCCGGCCAAAGCAACCCGGAGGGTTCGGTCGTCAGTCATGTCACTCCTTCACAGCGGGCTCGTCGGCCCGCGGGCGGTTTTCCAGGATCAGGTGGCCGACGGCGGTGTTGGACGCCGGAACATGGTAAAAGCGGTGCTTGACCTCGACCTTCCCGGTCCCGTCGACATCACTCAGGGCACCGCGGGCGATCAGCCACATGACCAGCTCGATGCCCTCCGAGCCCGCCTCCTCGACGTACTCCAGGTGCGGCACCCGCGCCAGGCCGGCCGGATCCTCGACCAGCCGGTCGAGGAAGGCGTTGTCCCACTCACGGTTGATGAGACCGGCGCGGGGGCCCTGGAGCTGGTGGCTCATGCCGCCGGTGCCCCACACCTGGACCTTCAGCGGCCGGTTGTACGACTCGATCGCCCTGCGCAGCGCCCGGCCGAGCTCGAAGCAGCGGGCGCCCGAGGGCACGGGGTACTGCACCACGTTGACGTGGAAGGGGATCACCTTGCACGGCCACTTCTCGACATCGCCGAACATCAGCGACAGCGGGACGGTGAGGCCGTGGTCCACGGTCATCTCGTTGGCGAGGGTGAGGTCGAAGTCGTCCCTGATGAGCGAGTGCGCGATGTGCGCGGCCAGGTCGGGGTCACCCTCGATGCCGGGGACGGGACGGGGCCCGTACCCCTCGTCGGCGGTGGCGTAGGCCGCGCCCGTACCGAGCACGAACGTCGGGATCAGGGACAGGTCGAACGACGAAGCATGGTCGTTGTAGACCAGGAAGATCACATCGGGGAGGTTCTCCTTCTCCCACTCCTTGGAGAACTCGTACCCGTCGAAGACCGGCCGCCAGTAGGGCTCCTCGGTCTTGTCGTGGTCCATCGCCGCGCCGATCGCGGGCACGTGGGAGGTGAAGACCGCACTGGTGATCGTGGCGTGTTCGGCCGGGGGCGCCGGGTCGGCGTGCGCCGCCTCCAGGACGGCGTGGTCGATGCGGTTGCCCTCGACGGAGCGGCCGCCACCGACCATCATGGCGCGGTACTGCTCCTCGGTCATGCCGGTCATCGAACCCGCCATCTGCTGGAACGAGAACCCCAGGGTCGCGCCCCACTTGGCGAGGAAGTAGATGTTGCCGCCCTCGCGCATGGCGGCGTTGAGGTCGCGGTCGAGCAGGGCCTGTTTCTGTTCCTCCCGCAGCGGCCAGGAGTCCAGGTAGGCGCGCTCGTCGGCGAGGTAGCGCTCGCGGTTCTCCGCCGTCATCAGCGACATGCAGAACTGATTGAGGTGGTAGCCCTTGGCGGACTGCTCGGCGTCGAAGATGGTGGTCCCCGGCACCAGCTTGTAGGTCTTGTCCAGTGACATGGTGGCCTCCGGTCGTGGGCGGGTCAGTCGGCCTCCGGCCAGTACAGGCGCGTGGGGTTGTCGACGAGGAGCTTGCGCTGCAGCTGCGCGGTCGGTGCGATGTGCGGGATGAAGCCGACCAGCAGACCGTCGTCGGGCATGTGGTCGGTGAGGTTCGGGTGGGGCCAGTCGGTGCCCCACAGCACCCGGTCGGGGAACTCCTCGACCACGCGTCGGGCGAACGGCACGACGTCGCGGTAGGCCTGCCGCTCGCCGTCGACAGCCGGCGGGCCGCTCACCGACAGCCGCTCCGGGCAGGTCACCTTGCACCAGATGTCGGGTCTTGCCCGCAGGAAGTCCAGGAACGTCTCGAACTCCGGGCCGTGCGGGTCCTTGGTGACATCGGGCCGGCCCATGTGGTCGATGACCAGGGGCACCGGGATCGAGAGGAAGAAGTCGCGCAGGTCGGCGAGGTCAGCTGCCTCGAAGTAGAGGACGACGTGCCAGCCGTAGGAGACGATCCGTTCGACGACGTCCTGCAGGTCCTGCTGCGGTGCCGCGTCGACGAGTCGCTTGACGAAGTTGAAACGTACGCCGCGGACACCGGCCTCGTGCAGCTCCCGCAGCTCGGTGTCCGAGATCCCGGGCCGTACGGTGGCGACGCCCCGGGCCAGCCCTCCGGAGACCCGCAGAGCATCGGTCATGGCGCTGTTGTCGGCGCCGTGGCAGGTCGCCTGGACCACGACGTTGCGGGCGAAACCCAGGTGGTCGCGCAGCGCGAAGAGCTGGTCCTTGGACGCGTCGCATGGGGTGTACTTCCGCTCGGGCGCGAACGGGAACTCGGCTCCCGGACCGAAGACGTGGCAGTGCGCGTCGACGGCGCCCTCGGGCATCTGGAATCGCGGCCGGCTCGGACCGGCGTACCAGTCCAGCCAGCCAGGAGTCTTCTCGAAGTTCGTCATCATCAGTCCTCGTAGCGCAGGCCGAGTTCGGCCAGTGGGCCGCGCATGCCGTACATGTCCAGGCCGAGCTCGCCTGCGCGGAACCGCGCCCGCTTGCTCTCCTCGCCCGCCTCGCGCCGGGCCGCCGCCTCGGCGACCTCAGCGGCCCGCTCGCGCGGTACCACCACCACACCGTCGCCGTCCGCCACGACGACGTCGCCGGGCCGCACAAGAGCGTTGGCGCAGACCACCGGCACGTTGACCGAGCCGAGGGTGGCCTTGACCGTGCCCTTGGCATTGATCGCCCGGGAGAAGACCGGGAAGTCCATCTCCTCCAGGGTCGCCCCGTCGCGTACACCGCCGTCGATGACCAGGCCCTGGCCACCGCGGGCGCGGAACGAGGTGGCGAGCAGGTCGCCGAAGAATCCGTCCTCGCTCTCGGTCGTGCAGGCCGCGACCACCACGTCGCCTTCCTGGATCTGCTCGGCGGCGACGTGGAGCATCCAATTGTCGCCGGGCTGCAGCAGCACGGTCACCGCGGTGCCGCACAGCCGGGCGTGGGGGTGGACGGGGCGCAGGTAGGGGCGCATCAGCCCGGTCCGTCCCATGGCCTCGTGGATCGTGGCGACGCCGAATGCCGACAGCGCGGCGACGTCCTTGGGGTCGGCGCGGGTGATCGAGGTGTGGACGACACCGATCTCGGTGTGTTCCATGGTTCTTCTCCTGGGTCAGTGGCCGGCGGCGGTGAGGCGGGCGGCGAGTCGGGGGTAGACGCGCAGGGCGTTGCCGGAGTAGACAGCGGCGCGTTCCTCGTCGGAGAGGTTCGCGGTGGCCTCGACGTACCGCTTCGTGTCGTCGAAGTGGTGGCCGGTGCACGGGTCGATGTCACGCACCGCGCCGATCATCTCGCTCGCGAAGAGGATCGAGCGGCTGGGGATGACCTCGGTGAGCAGGTCGATGCCGGACTGGTGGTAGACGCAGGTGTCGAAGAAGACGTTGTCCAGCAGTGTCTCGGGATCCGGCCTGCCCAGCGCCATCGCCAGGCCGCGGAACCGGCCCCAGTGGTAGGGCACCGCGCCGCCGCCGTGCGGGATCACGAACCGCAGAGTCGGGAAGTCGGTGAACAGGTCTCCCTGCATCAGTTGCATGAACGCCGTGGTGTCGGCGTTGAGGTAGTGGGCGCCGGTGGTGTGGAAGGCCGGGTTGCACGACGTACTGACGTGGATCATGGCCGGGATGTCGTACTCGGACATCGCCTCGTAGACCGGGTACCAGCTGCGGTCGGTCAGCGCAGGCGCGGTCCATCTGCCGCCCGACGGATCGGGGTTGAGGTTGACGGTCACCGCGCCGAGCTCCTCGACTGCGCGGCGCAGCTCGGGCAGACAGGTCGCGGGGTCGACGCCCGGCGACTGCGGCAGCATCGCGCCCATCGCGAAACGGCCGGGGTAAAGCGTGCTGACGCGGTGGACCAGGTCGTTGCAGATCCTGGCCCACACCGAGGAGACCTGGAAGTCGCCGATGTGGTGGGCCATGAAGCTGGCCCGCGGGGAGAAGATCGTCAAGTCGCTGTCGCGCTCGTTCATGAGCCGCAACTGATTGCCCTCGATCGCCAGGCGCAGGTCGTCGTCGGTGATGACCAAGTCGTCGGGGTCGGGCGCCTCCTCGGGAGAGCCGACCGCCGCCACCTGTCGGTCCCGCCACTGCGCCAACTGCGGCGGCGCTGTGGTGAAGTGACCGTGACAGTCGATGATCATGGGTTGTCTCCTGGTGGTCGTCCTGGTCAGTGGGGACGGGTGGGCCAGCCGGTGTACTGCTCGGCGAGATAGGTGCGACCGGCGCGGGTGCTGACCACGTTGTCGAGCTCGCCGAGCTGGCGTCGCAGGTCGAACGGCGTGCTGCCGGGCGCGGTGTGCAGCAGTTGGGTCATCCAGTAGGAGAAGTTCTGCGCCCGCCAGACCCGCTGCAGGGCACGCGGCTGGTATTCGTCCAGCGCGGCTTCGCCCGCACTGCCGAGTGCTTTCAGTAGGACATCGGCGAGCACCTTCACGTCGTGCAAGGCGAGGTTGAGGCCGCGAGCACCGGTCGGCGGCACCGTGTGCGCGGCGTCGCCCGCGAGCGCCATCGAGCCCCAGCGCATCGGCTCCTGAACGAACGAGCGAAACCGCAGGACCGTCTTCTCCAGGACTGGTCCTTCCTTGAGGCGGAAGCCGTCCTGGCCGGCCACGCGGGCCTGGAGCGTCTCCCAGATGCGGTTGTCCGGCCAGGCGTCGACGGACTCTTCGGGGCCGCACTGGAAGTACATCCGCTGCACGGTCTCGGTGCGCCGGCTGATCAGTGCGAACCCGTGCTCGGAGTGGGCGTAGACCAGCTCGGGTGCGCTCATCGGAGCCTCGGCCAGGATGCCGAACCACGCGAAGGGGTACTCCTTGCCGTACCGAACCCGCCCGTCCTCGGGCACCAGGTCGCGGCACATGCTGCGCGACCCGTCCGCACCGACCACATACCGCGCCCGGATCTCGTGGCGGGACCCGTCGGGTGCGATATAGCGCACCCGGGGAGCATCGGTCGTGACGTCGAGGACTTCGGTGTCCTTGACCCCGAAGTGAACCACGCCGCCATCGCGGTCCCGGGCGTCGGCCAGGTCGATGAACACATCGGTCTGCGGATAGAGCCACACCGACGCGCCCAACAGCTCCTTGAAGTCAATGTGGTGCGGCCGGCCGCCGAAGCGGAGCTCCACCCCTTTGTGCTCACAGCCGTCGCGCAGAATCCGGTCGGACACGCCCGTCTCGACCAGATCCCGGGCTGCGTCGGCCTCGAGGATTCCGGCCCGCTGGGTCGTTTCGATCTCGCGGCGGGTGCGGGTGTCGACGACGATCGTCTCGACTCCAGCACGCCCGAGCAGGTGCGCCAGCATCAGGCCGGCTGGACCGGCACCGATGACAGCGACGGGAACCGAGGCAACGGTGTCGACGGCGGCGTCGGCCATGGCATCTCCTGAGCAACTGCGAACGTTCCGAACACCCCGAACGTTGGCACCCGGGACCGTAGCTGGTCGCCGGTGTTTCCGTCAGGCGGAAGCCCGCATGAATGTCAGGCCGTAGTACGGGTACGCCGTCCGAGTTCGTCGGAGATCCCGTACGCAGCCCGCAGCAGCGGCTCACGCAGACCCCGGGCACGGTCCGCGCTGCGCGCCGCGATCACGATCCCCAAGGCGGCGCTGACGGGCCCAGTCCGGCCGATCCTCACCGGTGCGGCCACCGCAACCGTGCTCTGCGAGAGCTGCCGGTCGCTGACGAAGACCTGCTCACGGCGGATACGGTCCAGCTGCGTGCGCAGCGTCTTCGGATCAGTGACGGTGTGCGGAGTCCAGGCCCGCAGTGGCGATTCGAGGACCTCCTCCTGAATCTCCAACGGCGCGTGCGCGAGCAGCACCCGCCCCATCCCTGTGGAACCGACGGGGAACCGCGACCCGACCATCGTCAGCAGCTCTACCGACCGGTGCCCGGCGATCCGCTCGATGAACACGAGCTCCGTGCCCTCGCGTACCGCGAGTTGGACGTTCTCGTGGGTCGCCTCGTAAAGATCCTGCATGAACGGCAGAGCCACATCACGCAGAATCTGGGTACGGGGGCAGCCTGAAGCAATCTCCCAGAGCCGCAGTCCAACATGCCAGGACCCGCCCTCCCCGCGTTCCAGCGCTCCCCATTCCGCCAGCTCCGCGACCACCCGGTGCGTCGTGCTCAAGGCCAGGCCCGTGCGCTGTGCGATCTCGGACAGAGTCTGCGACGGGTTCTCTCGGTCGAAGACCGAGAGAACCTCGAGGACTTTTCCAGCTGCCGTGCTCCGGGTTGTGCTCACGCGGTCAGTCTCGCAGACCGGCGTTGAGCTCCCCGATCGAGCGCCGTACCATCTGCCGGACACCAAGGAGGCGACGTGGACCGAGAGATCTCTGGACTGTCCTCGATGGCGACGCGGCCGATACTGGCCGAGCTGTCCGAACACATCCGGCTCGCGCACGGGCTTCCCGTGCGTTTCGAGGCCGGCGGCGGGGTCGAGATCGCCCGGCGGGTGCGCGAGGGCGCCGAGGCCGACCTGCTCGTGCTCGCCGACGGAGCGCTGGCCACGCTGGAGAAGGACGGGTACCTCCTGGCGGGCACGGCGCGACCGCTGTGGATCTCCCAGGTTATTGCTGCCGTGCCAGAGGGATCACCGGTTCCAGTGATCGGCTCGGAATCCGACCTGCGGGCTGTTCTGAGGTCCGCAAAGAAGATCGCCTACTCAACCGGTCCCAGCGGGACGGCCTTGATCGATCTGATCAGCCGACTGGGTCTTGCCGACGAGCTTTCCGACCGGCTGGTCCAGGCACCACCGGGGGTTTCGGTCGGCAGTCTGCTGTCATCCGGCCAGGCCGATCTGGGCTTCCAGCAGCACAGCGAGCTGATGGCTCTGCCGGGCGTTGCCATCGTCGGCCCGCTGCCAGGTGACACCGCCATCAGTTCGACATTCAGCGCAGGAGTGCTGGCCTCCGCATCCCAGCCGAGCCGTGCCCTCGAAGTCCTCGACCTCCTGCGCTCCGACGCGGCGTCGAGGACCGCCCAAGCCAGGGGCATGCGGGCGTCCGGACACTGAGAGCCTGTCGGGTGACCTTCGATCGGGTAGCGGACGCGGTCTGGTGCGTGTGATTCCAAGGCGCCGGGAGGGACTGCGGGGACATGTCGCTGGATGGGAACGGGGCGGTGTCCGTGGCCGCGACCAGCAGTACGGACTCGGCGCTCAAGCGGGCCCGACTTGCACTGAACATGACGCTGGAGGAAGCATCCGACGCACTTGACGCAATCACCGGCGGAGCGACGGACGCGAGCCTGATGAGCGCGTGGGAATCCGGCCGGCGGCGTACGGGCAAACGGAATCGGGCCGGTCTGTGCCGGTTATACCGGGAGCGCCCGGAGGCGCTGTTCGCCCATCAGGACGGCGCGGCCACCAGCGTGCTTGAGACCTCCGGTACTGCTGTGGTGGTCAAAGTCCTCACTCGTTGGACCGACTTGGTCGAGGCGGTGGTCGGCGTTGCCGCCGGAGCGCGCGAGCAGCTGGTCGTCACCGGAAGCCGGTCGCGGGAGAAGGCGTACTTGTCGGCGATCGAGACGGCTATGGCCCAGCAGCCGGACTTGGTCCACTACCGGGTGCTCTACGGGCCGCCGCGGCACCTGGCGCTTGCTGACCACCTGGTGCGGCTGCTGGAGCTGCGCGACCCGTCCGCACGTCGTAACGGCGTGAAGACCCTTCACATCGGGATGGTGGCGTCAATGCGCCCCCACTCTCCGTGGACCCCGACGAACACCATCATTTTCTCCTTCGTCCTGTGGCGGAGCCTTGCGACGGACGTTGTAGGCCTGGTCTGACAATGGTGTCCCCCGGGCGGAGCAGCGCGCTACGCGGTCTGCGGTACTGGTCTCGCCCTCTGTGATGGCAGGCCCAGTCCGTTGTTGACGGGTGCTGTGCGCCACCCAACGGTAGATGCTCTGGCCGCGTCGGCGGGGTTGCCCGTGTCAGCGCTCCTCGTAGGCGGGCCTCTGCTTGGCTGGCGTGGGGCGGCGGAAGGCACCACCGCCCCGCCACGGTCACTTGTCCGGTGTGCCCGTCTCAGCACTGGCCTCAACCAGTTTGGGCCGTGCGACAGGTGCGCCGTCGTCGAGCGTGATGCGCACCGTGTGCTGGGTTCCCCTGCCGACGGTGTCGAGCTCGTTGGCGAACCGGTCGTACGCGGTGGCCGCCAGGGCCCAGTCGGCGGTGAGGAACTCGGCCTTGTCCCGGGTGTCCCACAGAGCGATCAGGAGCGCGATCAGCGACCGCCCGGACAGGGCGACACGTACCCGTCCATCCTTGATGTCGTCGACGTTGGGCGGGGTACGGAAGTGCGTCTGATTGGTGCTCAGGCCGGTGAGGTACTCCCACGTGTCGCGGTGGCACACGAGCTCCGCCAGGGCGACACCGGCCGCCTTCATCAGCCGGACACCGTGCTGCACTTCCGGCGCGAGCCCCTCAACAACAAACTGCTCCTGGCGGCGGGCCTGCGGCGGGATCACCGGACCGGACTGCGTGGCGGGTGCCGTGCCGCGGTACGCGGCCGCCGCCGCCTGCTTCAGCACGTCCTGGCCGTTTCCGTTCTGGGGGCCGACCCCGGCGGGACGGATGTCGGAGGTGTGGGGGACCGGGCCGGGCTCGCTGTGGTTCATGGGCTCCTCTTCGGATTCGGAAGACGTGTCGGTTTCAGGCAGGGGGCGGGTCTCAGCAGCCGGTGCGTCGGTGTTCTCCGGCGGCGCGGGAGGGGGAGCGGCGAGCAGCGCCTGAGCCAGCTCGGTGCGGGCCGTTGCCAGGTCTCGCCGTGTGTCGGTGACGTCCGAGATCAGCCGTTCCTGACGGCGGCGCAGTTCCCGGTTCTCCTCGCACAGCCCGGAGGTGCCTGCCTGGACGGTCTCCAGGATCTTCAGGTACTGCTGGTGTATCGCTTCCTGCCTGTCCGTCACGGGCTTCAGCTGGGCCTCCAGCTGTCCGGCCAGCTCCTTCTGAAGCCCTTGCAGGGCCTTCTCGAAGTCCGCTTTCCTCATGTATCTGTCCGATCACCTTCTGTTAATGACGGTCGGAACCTCCCCACTCTGCAGGTCCGGTAATGCGATGATTTCCAGCCGCCCATATCCGGTCGCGGAACATGGCGGGCCGGAATCAGAGAAGCCCGCACCAGGTTCGCCGGCTCCGTCCGCCCGGTACCGGGTTCAGGGGAGTGGGGTGCCACCGGTCGCGTTCGCGATCTCACCCGTGATGAAGGAGGCGTTCGACGAGGCCAGAAACACGTAGGCCGGTGCCATCTCGGCAGGCTGCGCGGGACGGCCGAGCGGGCTCTGCTTGCCGAACTCGCGGGTGTCGGGCAGTGTGGCCGGGATGAGCGGCGTCCACACCGGCCCGGGGGTCACCGCGTTCACGCGGATGCCGTTGGACGCCTAATAAACCATGGGAACGGGCTTTGGCGGGTGTTTCAGCCGAAGTGTCCGGCGCCGCTCTTCTCGCGGCTCGCAGCGCTTCTTCCGCCGCCCTCGCCGTCCCCGTCGTTCTCGTCACTCGCATCGTCCTGGTCATCGGGGACCCAGCGCAGTACGTCGCCGGGCTGGCAGCCGAGGGTGCGGCAGATCGCGTCGAGCGTCGTGAACCGCACCGCCTTGGCGCGCCCGTTCTTCAGCACGGCGATGTTGGCGGGGGTGATGCCGACGGCGGCGGCGAACTCTCCGACCGACATGTTGCTTTTGGCGAGTTGCACGTCCAGGTTGACGACGATCGCCATCACACCACCTCGGCGATCTCGGCGTGGCGCGGGGGTACCGCCCGCCGTGTCACCGCGGCCGACCGGCACAATTGCGGACGATGAACCACCGCACGAACCCGGAGTGACCGTGTCCTCGTCTTTCCAGCCGGTCCTGGACCGTATCGCCACCGACATCGCGAACACGCCGGGCCGGGGTCGGCCCGCCGACTACATTCCGGCCCTGGCCTCGGTTGATCCTCGCCGCTTCGGCATGGCCGTCGCGGAGCTGGACGGGACGGTGTACGGCGTCGGTGACTGGCGGGTGCCGTTCTCCGCACAGTCCATCACCAAGGCCTTCACACTCGCCCTGGCTCTGTCCCTAGAGGGCGAAACCCTGTGGGAGCACGTGGGCCGCGAGCCCTCCGGCAACCCGTTCAACTCCCTGGTGCAGCTCGAATACGAGCATGGCATCCCGCGCAATCCGTTCATCAACGCGGGCGCCCTCGTCGTCACCGACCGCTTGCAGGCCCTGACCGGGAACGCGGTGAACACCCTGTGTGAGTTTTTGCGCGCTGAGAGCGGCAAAACGGATCTCACCTTCGACAAGGAGGTCGCCGCTTCCGAGTCCGCGCACGGCGCCCGCAACGCCGCGCTGGCGCACTTTATAGCGTCCTACGGCAACGTCACCAACCCGGTGCCTGTTCTCCTGGACCAGTACTTCCGGCAGTGCTCGATCGAAGCATCCTGCGCGGATCTCGCCCTGGCCGCCGGATTCCTGGCCCGCCACGGGGTCCTCTCCGACGGCTCCCGCCTGCTCACGCGCAGCGAAGCCAAGCAGGTCAACGCGGTCATGCTCACCTGCGGCACATACGATGCCGCTGGCGACTTCGCCTATCGTGTGGGCCTGCCCGGCAAGAGCGGCGTCGGTGGCGGCATCATCGCCGTCGTACCTGGCCGCTGCACCCTGTGCGTGTGGAGCCCCGGCCTGGACGAACGCGGCAACTCGGTGGCGGGTGTCGCGGCCCTGGACCGCTTCACCACACTGACGGGGCTGTCGGTGTTCTGACCGGTGCCGGCCTCGGTACTGGTGTGATCGCCTAATCAACTGTCGCCGGTTCCCCGAGGAACCCAGCCAGCTGGTGGCCGACTGTGGTCGTCAGCTGTCTTCCTGGTTTTCATGGAGCCGTCTGGGCGTGCGGAGTGTGCCCGGCGGTTCCTGGCAGGTGCTGCGGAGCCTGGCTGGTCCAGATTCCCGCAGCAGTCCCGAGGGCACTGTCGCGTTGACTGGCCGGGTGGGTTGATCTTCTGGGTTGGTCGTGCCGGGGAGGGATTCGTTCGTGTCGTCCGCGTCGCCGTCGTACAAGGGCCACCGGTAGCCGGTGGAGGTGATCGCGCACGCGGTATGGCTGTACTTCCGCCTCCCGCTGTCCTTCCGCGAGGTCGAGGAGCTGATGCTCGAGCGCGGCGTCATCGTCTCCTACGAGACGGTGCGCCGGTGGTGCCTGAAGTTCGGCCAGGCCTACGCGAACAGCCTGCGCCGCAGGCGTCCTCGGCCCGGCGACAGATGGCACTTGGACGAGGTCTTCATCAAGGTCAACGGCGAGGTGAAGTACCTGTGGCGGGCCGACGGCGTCGACGGCAACGTGTTCGACATCCTGATCCAGACCCGCCGCGACAAGGCCGCGGCCAGGCGTTTCTTCCGCAGACTCCTCAAAGAGACCGGCACGGTGCCGCGGGTGGTCGTCACCGACAAGCTCCGCTCCTACAGCGCCGCCCACCGCGAGGTGATGCCCTCGGTCGGGCATCGCTCCCACAAAGGACTGAACAACCGGGCGGAAAACTCACACCAGCCCACCAGGCAGCGCGAGCGCGCGATGAAGGGCTTCCGCAGCGTCGGTGGCGCTAAAAACTGCTACTGAGCTCGCCGGTGCTTGACCTGCTACTCTTCGAACGTACCGCACCTCTTGGCGGCCTCTCACACTCTCCTTACTCAGAGGTTTGTCATGCCGTCATCTCTCAAGGTGCGCCTGTTCCACCGCGACGACCGTGATCAACTGACCGAACTGGTCAACGCCCATGTCGCCGCCGTCATCCCCGGCCTCTCCGTCTCCGTGAACACGGTGCTGAGCCAACTGCAGCGACGTCCTGACGAGCTCATCCTCGACCCCTGGGTCGTCGAGCGCGTCACACTCGTTGCCGAGCAACGTCGACACGTCGTCGCGGCGGCCCACCTGCTGCGCTACGGTGCCGGCCCCACGACCGGCGAGGACTACCGTGACGCCGGCGTCATCGAATGGTTCGTGTTCAGGCCGCCGAGTTCCTTCTGGCCGGACTCCGAGTCCGCGGCCGAGGTCCTGATGACCGCGTGCCTTGCGCAGATGACGCGCTGGGGCGTGGCACGGCGTTATGCCGAGGGGCAGCTCCCGGCACCGGGAGTCTGCGGTGTCCCGGCTGCATGGGCGCATATCCGGGCCTTCTACCTGCGGGCCGGATTCGCTCCCCTCGGCCCCACCGAGACGCTGCTGATGGCCGAGGTGACCGACCTCGCGGAACGGACGGCCGCAACGAGGCTCCCGGGCACTACCGTGCAGCGCACCCTCGGTGAATGCGGAACCCGGTTCTCCGCCCGACAGGGCGAGAACATCATCGGGTACGTCGAGGTGGACACGTCCCTGGACCGGCCCGAGCGGTACGCGCGAAACGGAGGGCTGGCCGACCTGTCCGACCTTCACGTCAACGAGCGCTACAAGGGCACGGGCGTCGAAAGATGTCTCCTCGCGCACGTTGCCCGCTGGCTCCGGCTGGCCGGCGTCGACCGGCTGCTTGCCTGCGCTGCGGCGGACGACCCAGGGGAGGTCGAAGCACTCAGCGAGTACGGCTTCCAGGAGCTGTCCTCCATGGAACGGGGATGGGTGCACCGGCCCGCCGCCGGGAGTTGAAAGCCCCCAACCTTCTGAGTCGCCATCCGAGCAGGCGGCTTTGGCTCCCGTCCGTCCGACCCGCAGGTGGTAGCCCGCGACTGCGGCGCGGACGGGCGGACAGGGCAGCGGTGTCGAGCGGAACCAGGAGCACGGTCCCCTTCCGGCCGGGAAGCCAGACCCGCAGCGTTGGGTCCTCCGACCGGCGACAGGGCACGGGGTGAAGCCTCGCCCGGCGTCGAGTTACTGCAGAACGGAGCGGGGAAGCGCCCGGACCTGCTGCTGGAGAGTCGCTGATCCCTTCGTTCGGTCGGATTGACTCCCTTGGGCGGCGAGCCGCGGGAGGGCCGTGCCGCGCACGGCCCGGGTAGCCCCCGCAGGGGTGCTGCCTCCGAACGCGCGGCAGCCGAAGCGCCGGCCGTGAAGCCGCGCAGCAGTTTCGGCATCGGGCGTCGCCGGTAGCGGGGCGGCTTCCGCCTCCGGCCGGGCTTCCCCGTCCCCCGACGCCGAGACGCTGGCACAGGCGTGCGCGGTCCTGGCCGGCGCTGCGCACACGGGACTCTGCCGTTCCTGGGGTGTCTCGACCTGGATCCGCGCCCGCTCATGGACTTCGACGTGCCGTGCCCTGATGTCCTCATGGTCCGGGCGGGCTGCTGGTTGGGGTCGGCGTCCTCGAAGTGACCGAGGCCATGGCCAAGCGGTGGTGTCCGTCGCAGGTGTGGGGCATGAGCCCCTTCGGTGGAAGTACGGCCGAGGCGGTGTGGGAGCGCTTCGCCCCGCGGGTCTTCCTGCGGAATCCCACGCCAGCCACGAAGGTCCAGGCCGCTTTCCGCTCCTCCTACGGCCTGCCCCGGGTCGACGCGGTCGCGGTCGGCACAGACGACATCCATCACCTGCGGGAACCGACCGAGGCCCTCCGTAACGCCGGCTGCCCCTTCGAAGCCTGGTTCCAGGAGCGCACGCGCATGGTGCCGCCGACGCTCACGGATGAGCAGTGGGCATCTGTGGAGGACCTCTTCCCAAGACCCAAGAAGCGGTCCAGGATTGTTCCCCCGCGACTCGCGTTCGAGGCGTCGTTGTACAAGGTTCGGCACGGCCTCATGTGGAAAGATCTGCCGGAGCACGTCACTCAAGGGAAGCGCCCACAGAGCCTCTACCAGCGTGCCCTTGAGTACCTGAAGACCGGAGCTTGGAAGAGGGCGGTATGCGCACTGGGCGACTACGACGGCACACCGGTTCCGCCCCTTTACGGTCTACCGGACCTTTGCATCACAGGTACCTTCGACCCGCGCCCGGGCGGCCCCGCGAAGCGCGGTGTGGCCGGGGGAGACGTCACGATGTCCGAGGGCGCGCCCGCACACGTTTCAAGCTGTTCATGGCCTATCCCGGTGTCTTCTGCAGCGACGACGGCCAGATCCTGCGCGCCATGCAACGGGGCTCCCACAACGGCGGCCTGATCATGATGCACGCGGAGAACGGCATTGCCATCGACGTCCTCGTCGAGCAGGCGCTGGCCGAGGGACGCACCGATCCGCGCCACCACGGCGATGTCCACAAGGTGGCGCTGGAGGCCGAGGCCACCCACCGCGCCGTCCAGCGCGCCCGTGTTGCCGGGGCCCCGCTGTACATCGTGCACGTGTCCGCGGACGAGGCCGTCGCCGCCCGCCACAAAGGACTGCCGGTCTTCGGCGAGACCTGCCCGCAATATCTCTTCCTCTCCACCGACAACCTCGCCGAGCCGGACTTCGCGGGCGCGAAATACGTCTGCTCCACCCCGCTGCGTCCCAAGGAACACCAGGCAGCACTCTGGCGCGGCCTCAGGAACAACGAACTCCAGGTCGTCTCCACCGACCACTGCCCCTTCTGCTTCTCCGGCCAGAAGGAGATGGGCCGCGGGGACTTCTCGAAGATCCCCAACGGCATGCCCGGCGTGGAGAACCGGATGGACCTGCTCCATCAGGCGGTCGTGGACGGCCACCTCTCGCGCCGCCGCAGGATCGAGATCGCCTGCGCCTCCCCGGCCCGGATGTTCGGCCTCTACCCGAAGAAGGGCACCATCGCCCCGGGCGCCGACGCCGATGTCGTCATCTACGACCCGGCGGCCGAACAGACGCTCTCCGCCGAGACCCACCACATGAACGTCGACTACTCGGCGTACGAGGGAAAGCGGATCACCGGCCAGGTCGAAACCGTCCTTTCGCGCGGTGAAGTCGTCATCGACGGACGGAAGTTCACCGGCCGGGCCGGTCACGGCATGTACACCCCGCGCGCCACCTGTCAGTACCTGGACTAGGAGCACCCGTCATGGACTTCGGACTCGTCCTCCAGACCGACCCGCCCGCCTCGACCGTCGTCGGCCTGATGCGCCGCGCCGAACGCAACGGCTTCCGCTACGGCTGGACCTTCGACTCGACGGTGCTCTGGCAGGAACCGTTCGTCATCTACAGCCAGATCCTCGAACACACCGAGCGCCTCGTCGTCGGCCCCATGGTCACCAACCCGTCCACCCGCACCTGGGAGGTCACCGCCTCCACCTTCGCCACCCTCAACGACATGTTCGGCAACCGCACCGTCTGCGGCATCGGGCGCGGTGACTCGGCGATGCGGGTCGCCGGACGCAGGCCCAACACCCTCGCCCGCCTCGGCGAAGCCATCGATGTCATCCGCGACCTCGCCGAGGGGCGGGAGGCGAGCGTCGACGGGCAGCCGGTCCGGATCCCCTGGGTGAGGGACGGCAGACTGCCCGTCTGGATGGGCGCGTACGGCCCGAAGGCGCTCGCCCTCGCCGGACAGAAGGCCGACGGCTTCATCCTCCAGCTCGCCGACCCGTTCCTCACGGAGTGGATGGTCAAGGCCGTACGGGACGCGGCGGCGGAGGCGGGCCGCGACCCGGACTCCGTGACCATCTGCGTCGCCGCCCCCGCGTATGTGAGCGACGACCTCGGCCACGCCCGCGAGCAGTGCCGCTGGTTCGGCGGCATGGTCGGCAACCACGTCGCGGACCTGGTCTCCCGGTACGGCGAGCACTCCGGACTCGTTCCCGAGGCACTGACCGCGTACATCGCCGGACGGTCCGGCTACGACTACAGCCATCACGGCCGCGCCGACAACCCCGACACGGCCTTCGTGCCGGACGACATCGTCGACCGGTTCTGTCTGCTGGGCCCCGCCGAGGCGCACATCGAGAAGCTCCGGGCCCTGCGCGACCTGGGAGTCGACCAGTTCGCCGTCTACAACATGCACGACGCGCGCGAGGCGACGATCGACGCCTACGGCTCGCAGATCATCCCCGCCCTGGCCACCTGACCACTCGACCACCTGACCACTCGACCACCTGGCCCCCGGTCGGTCCCCCCACGGTTGTCCGTACGCCCTGCGCCCCGCCTCGCACGGCACCGCTCCCGAGCGAAGGGTCCAGCCGCCATGACGTCGACCGTCCCACCCACACCGCCCCTTCCACCGGTCCCACCGCAGGACCGGAGGTGCTCGGCGGGCGCTCCCGCGCCGCCGTCACAACGGCGAGATCCGACGGCTCAGCAGCGCGTTGATGTCGTACGTCTGATTCTGCGGCGGCGTGGCCGTGGGCACCGGCTCGTCGAAGGCTGAGAAGCCCACGACCGCGTTCGCCCCGCCGCCCCGGACCGTGATCCTCAGCGGATACGGCTTGCCCGTGGCCGCGACGTACGTCGTCAGCGTCCTGCCGTCGCCGAGGCGGGTCACCGGTACCGCCGGAGCCCCGTCGAGCGTGGTCCTCCTGCCCTTGTTCAGCGTCCCGCGGCCGTTGTCCGCGTGGTCGCCGAACAGGTTCCGGAAGGTGTCCAGATCGCATCCGTTCACCACGTCGCGCAGCCTCGGATCGGCGGCCGAGCCCTTCATGTAACGCCCGTTGAGGATCGCGGCGAAGGCCGGGCCGCTGTCCGGAACCTGGCTCTTCCAGAAGTTCGCGTCCGGCTTGACCCAGACGTCGTCGCCGCGCTTCACGATCCGGACCGACCCCTGGCTCCTGCCCAGGTCCACCGAACCGGTGCAGTTGCCGTCCCGGTCCAGGATGAGGTCCAGGGCCATCGACGGGTTGCCGCCCCTGCCGAGGTCACCGTGCGCGCTGAGGCGCAGGGAACGGGCGCTCAGGAGCGCGTCCCGGGAGCGGTCGGCGATCTGCTGGGCGGAGAGCCTGTCGATGCCGTTGTCCGCCCGCGCCGCACCGCCGCCGATGACGCCCCCGCTCGTGAGTCCCAGCACCACGACCGCCGCCCAGACGGCCTGCCGGGTGCCGATGAGTCGGCCGGTCACGGCGCCTCCCTCGAAGGGCCCGTCGGGCCTGTTCAGGTGTGCGATCCGATCGTTTCGAGCGTACGCCGGGCAGTGGGGGGTCGCGCGACGGCGGACTGCCGCCGTCGCGCGTACACAGGGTGATGTTCTGCCTCGTTTTGTGTCATGAACGGCGGGGGACGGTTGCCGACGCACCGAGTTCGTCACCGACGAGGAGGAACAGGAAGACATGAAGCTGTCCATGGGGAGCGTGTCCGGGACCGTGCTCCGGGGCGTCGTCGTCGCCGGGTCGGCCGCGGCGCTCGTGATGCCCGCGACCGTCGCCACCGCTCTGGCGCCGGGGGCGACACCGCCCGGTCTGTCCTGCGAGACCGGAAAACATGAGATCGACGACTACACGGGCTACGCGCTGTGCCGCAACGACGGAAGCGCGGCGCAGACCTTCTGGGTACATCTGGTCTGCGGCTGGTCGCCGGACGTGGACGGTGAGCACGTCACGCTCAACCCGGGACAGTCCGGTCAGTCCACCGCGCACTGTGCCGGCCTCGGGACCGGTATCGGCGAGATCAGCGTTCAGCCGTAGCCGTAGCCGTAGCCGTAGCCGTAGCCGTAGCCGTCGCCGTAGGCCGCGCGGCGGCCGACGGGCCGCTCCGGTGCCCGTACCGGTCGGGGGACGCGCCGCACCGTCGGATGCGTCTCGAAATCTCCCTCGAACTCCGCTTTCACGCACTCCCCACCAGTACGTTTGCCGTTCACTTCCACCGGTGGACCCGGCCAGGGGCACGGACACTCTCCGGCCAGTCTCCTCCGAACGGTTGAGCGGATCGCCCACGACTCGTTACTCTCCGGTAAGTTCGTTCGGGCGTACAGGTGCGGGCGCGCGCACCCGCCGATGCGAGGAAGGCGGGCAGCCCATGTCCTCAACGGAAGCCGTCGAAACCACCGAACCGGTCGGCCCGGCCGGACTGGCCGACAGCGCACGGGAGCTGGTCGAGGGCCGCACCACCTCGACCGAGCAGGTCTCCGCGGCCCTGACCCGTATCGAAGGGAGCCAGGGCACCCTCAACGCCTTCCGGCATCTGCGCGTCGAGGCCGCGCTGGCCGAGGCCGCCGAGGCCGACCGCAGGCTTGCGGCGGGGGAGCGGCTGCCCCTGCTCGGGGTGCCGGTCGCCGTCAAGGACGACACCGATGTCCTCGGGATGCCGACCTACTTCGGCTGCGACGGCCGGCTGCCCGCCGCCACCGCCGACAGCGAGGCCGTACGCAGGCTCCGGGCCGCCGGAGCCGTGATCGTCGGGAAGACCAACTCCTGCGAGCTGGGCCAGTGGCCGTTCACCGAGGGGCCCGCCTTCGGCGCCACCCGCAACCCGTGGAACACCGCGCACACCCCCGGCGGCTCGTCCGGCGGTTCCGCGGCCGCCGTCGCGGCCGGGCTCGTACCCGCCGCGCTCGGTTCGGACGGCGCCGGGTCCGTCCGTATCCCCGCTGCCTGGACCCATCTCGTGGGCATCAAACCGCAGCGCGGCCGGATCTCCGTCCACCCGCAGAACGACGCCTTCCAGGGCCTGACCGTCAACGGGCCGCTGGCCAGGACCGTCGCCGACGCGGCCCTGTTGCTCGACGCGGTCGCCGGCCCCCACCCCGACGACCCGCATCGCCCGCCGCCCGTCGAGGCATCGGCCGCCGCCCGCCGCGATCCGGGCAGACTGCGCATCGCCCTCGCCTGGCGCCCCCCGCTCACCCTCACCGGCTCCGCACCCCACCCCGACGTGCGGCGGGCCGTCACCGCACTGGCCGAGGCCCTCGCCCGCCTCGGCCACGACGTCGAGGAGGCCAGGCCGCGCTACGGACTGATCGGCCTCGGCTTCGTCCCGCGCGCCACCGTCGGCATCGCCGAACTCGCCGCCCGCCACCCCGACCCCGCCCTTCTCGACCCGCGCACCCGCAGTGCCCTGCGTACCGGCACCCGGCTCGGTGGCCGGGTGGTGCGCGCGGCCAGGGAGCGCGAGGTGCGCCAGCACCGCAGGATCGGCGCGTTCTTCCACACGTCCCGGGCCGGCGCCGGCTACGACGTACTGCTCACCCCGACGACGGCCCTGCCCCCGCCCCCGATCGGCAGGTTCGACGGGCTGAGCGCCTGGCGCACCGATGTGACGATGGCCGAGGCATGCCCGTATGCCTGGCCCTGGAACGTACTGGGCTGGCCCGGCATCAACGTGCCGGCCGGGTTCACCTCCGACGGGCTGCCCGTCGGCGCCCAGTTGCTCGGCCCCTCCCGCAGCGAGGAACGGCTGATCTCCCTCGCCGCCCAGCTGGAGGCCGACCGCCGCTGGTACGAGCACCGGCCCCCCGCACCCGCCCCCTCCGTCAGGCCGGGCGGCGGGCGCTGACCCCCCACCCGCCCGCATCAGCACACCGTCCGGGGTCTCGTATGGGAGCGGCACCCCGCTCCCGCCGCCGCCATGTCGTCCGATCGCCGCATTCGTCGCCGGACCACCCGACCGGACCACCGCGTCCGGTTTCGAGAACCTCAGCTGCCGGGAGCGCGAGGCCGGCGCACCGGCCGCCCGCGGTCCCACCGACGAGGAGACCACCGCACACAGGGTGGTCAGCCCGTACACCGTGAAGACCCGTGTCAGCCGGGCCACGGCCGAACCGGGTGTCCGCGACCGGGCGCAGCTCGTCGTCCTCGCGTACGGGCCGGGCCGCGTCGCACCCAGGGCCCCCGGATCCTGACGCCGCACCGCGGTGGCTGCCGCCCGCCCGGTCCGTGGTCACCGACATTCGCACGGGAGCGCCGAAGGCGGGACCATGGAGCGGAACGGAGTGGATGGGTGGTGAGCCAGTATGGCGTCCGCAGGCTCGCAGTCGGCGCCCGGAGCCGAACCGTCGCAGCCCAGCACGCCTCAGCACTCCTTCGACACGGCGAACGAAGCGACCGCGGTGGTCGCCGGGACCGGAACGGTCATCGGCTGGACGCACAGCGCGGAGGATCTGCTCGGATACCACGCCGCGGAGGTGGTCGGGCGGTCCGCCGGTTTCCTCCTCGCCATGCCCGAGGACCCGCTACGGGTGGCGGGCATCGCCGAGCGGTGCCGCGCGGGCGTGGGCTGGAGCGGCGTCGCCGATGTGCGGCGGCACGACGGGCAGCGGGTCGCCGTGGATCTGCGGGTCTCAGCCGCGTTCCACCTGGACGGCCGGGAGTGCTTCCTGGTCTCCGGGCGCGAACGCAGGACGGAGTTGGCGGTCGGGCAGTCCGTGCTCGACGCCTTCCTGACCAGCTCACCGATCGGTATGGCGGTGATGAACCCGCAGCTGCGCTACGTCTGGATGAACGACACCCTGGAGCACATCGGCGGCGTCCCGCGGGCACAGCGGGTGGGCCGCCGGATGAGCGAGGTGCTCCCGGGACTGGAGGCCGACGCCATAGAGACGCTGATGCGCGGAGTGCTGGACACCGGGGTCCCCGTCATCGACTACGAGTACCGGGGCTGGAGCTGGGCCGATCCGCACCGTGAGCGCGCCTATTCCACCTCGTTCTTTCCTCTGACCAACGGCGGCGACACCGTCACCGGCATCTGCTACATGGTTCTGGACGTCACCGACCGGTGGAAGGCCCAGCAGCGCCTGGCCCTGGTCAACGACGCCGGCGCCAGCATCGGCTCCACCCTGGACGTGATGCGCACGGCTCAGGAGCTGGCCGACTTCGCGGTGCCGCGGTTCGCCGACTTCGTCGTCGTCGACCTGCTGGAGCCGGTCGCCAGCCCGGAGGAGCCCGGCCCCTGGCCCCTGGGCACGGGCCCCACCGCCGCGGGCCTTCGCCGTTCGGGCCCTGCGGGGCCGGACCTCTCCGCCTCGGGCCCGTCGGGTATGGGAGCCGCCGGTCCCGGTACCGACAGCGCGTCGGGCCGGCCGAAGCTGCGCCGCGCGGGGATGAGCTCGGTGCGGGAGGGCTGCCCGGAGGCGGTCTACCAGGTCGGGGACCTGGTGGACTCCATACCCCCGCCCCACGGCGTCCGGTTCCTCAGCGACGGCGAACCCGTTCTGATCCCGGTCCTCGAGTCCGTCCGGCGGCTGTGGGCGGTCGAACAGCCCGCCAGGGCGGCGACCATCCGCGACTTCGGTCTCCACTCCCTCATCGCCGTACCCATGCGGGCCCGGGACACGGTGCTCGGCTTGACCACCTTCGTGCGAACGGTGAACCTGGTCCCCTTCGAACCCGACGACGTGCTGCCGGCCCGCGAAATGGTCGCCCGGGCGGCGGTGTGCGTGGACAACGCCCGCCGCTACACCCGCGAGCACGCGGCGGCGCTGACCCTCCAGCGCAGCCTGCTCCCGCACACACTGCCCGGAGGAATGGCCCTGGACGTGGCCTCCTCATACCTCCCGGCGGACGCCAAGGACGGTGTCGGGGGCGACTGGTTCGATGTGATCCCGCTCTCCGGCGCCCGGGTCGCCCTGGTGGTCGGCGATGTCGTCGGCCACGGCATCAGCGCCGCCGCCAGCATGGGCAGGCTCCGCACCGCGGTGCACACCCTCGCCGACATGGACCTTCCCCCCGACGAACTGCTGGCCCACCTCGACGACCTGGTGCTCCGCCTGAGCGACGAAGAACCCGACGGCGAGGCCAGCGGCGCGACCGTCCTCGGTGCCACCTGCCTGTACGCGGTCTACGACCCGGTCACCCAGCTCTGCACGATGGCACGCGCCGGCCACCCGCCCCCCGTCGTCGTCGCCCCGGACGGGCGCGTCAGTTTCCCCGAACTGCCCGCGGGGCCCCCGCTCGGCCTGGGCGGGATGCCCTTCGAGACCGCCGAGACCGTGCTGCCGGAAGGCAGTCTCATCGGCCTCTACACCAACGGCCTCATTGAAGGCAGGGACCGGGACATCGACCTCGGCATGTCCCGCCTCGGCGCCGCCCTGTCCCAGCGCGGACTTCCTCTCGACGCACTGTGCGCGACGGTCGTCGAGCAACTGCTCCCCGTACCCCAGCCCGACGACGTCGCCCTGCTGCTCGCCCGCACCCACGAGCTGAGCGCCGACCACGTCGTCTCCTGGGACGTGCCCCCCGACCCGGCCGCGGTCGCCGGCGTCCGGGCCCGCACCGCGCGCCTGCTGCGGGCCTGGGGCCTGGAGGAACTGGAGATGACGACCGAGCTGATCGTCAGCGAACTGGTCACCAACGCGGTGCGCTACGCCACCGGACCGATCCGGCTGCGGCTGCTGCGCCAGTCCGTCCTGATCTGCGAGGTCTCCGACGGCAGCAGCACCTCCCCCCGGCTGCGGCACGCCAGGACGACCGACGAGGGCGGGCGCGGCCTCTTCCTCGTCGCCCAGCTCACTCGCCGCTGGGGTACCCGCTACACGCCCGAGGGAAAGATCATCTGGACCGAGCAGGAGCTCCCGGCGACGGTGGCGTGAAGGCGACGGTGGCGTGAAGCCTCGGTACGCCCGTTGCCGGGGGCGTGGGGCACGGACGGGGCGCGGTGCGGCCCCAGGGGTTACGGCACTCGGGCCGTCCACTCGGCCGTACCGAACTTGGTGCGCACGAGCTCCTCGGCCCGGGCCAGCTCCTCGGGGGTGACCTGGCCGCGGGTGAGACCGTGGCGCTTGCGGAAGGAGTCGATCATGTTGTCGATGACGGTTCCGCGCGGAAGTCCGGTCTGCCGGCGGAGCGGGTCGACGCGCTTCTTGGCGCTCTTGGTGCCCTTGTCGGACATCTTCTCCTTGCCGATGCGCAGGACATCGAGCATCTTGTCGGCGTCGATGTCGTAGGACATCGTCACGTGGTGCAGCACGGCGCCGGGCCCGCCGTCGGGGCCCACGACGCGCTTCTGGGCGGCTCCGGCGATCTTCCCGATCTCGGTCGCGATGTCGTTGAGCGGCTGGTACCAGGCTTTGATGCCCATGTCGCCGAGAGCCTCCAGGACCCAGTCGTCGAGGTAGGCGTAGCTGTCGGCGAAGGAGAGACCGGAGACGAGGGACTGGGGCACGGCGAGGGAGTACGTGATGGTGCTGCTCGGCTCGGCGAACATGGCGCCGCCTCCCGAGATGCGGCGGACGACAGTGACGCCGTGGCGGTCCGTACCGACGGGATCGACCTCGTTGCGCAGGGACTGGAAGCTGCCGATGATGACGGCGGGCGAGTCCCATTCCCAGACCCGGAGCGTCGGCGGGCGCCGGCCGGCGGCGACCTCCGCCGTGATGACCTCGTCGAGGGCCATGTGGAGTGCGGGGGACTGCGGGGCCTCGTGGATGAGCTGCCAGTCGTAGTCGCTCCACTCGGTGGCGTGCGCGAGGGCCCGGCGTACGGCGACGGCCACCCCCTCGGAGCTGAGGCCCAGCATCACGGTCGAGGGAGGAAGGGCCGCGTCGATCCGGGCGGCGAGCCCGGCGGTGTCGGTGTGGGCGGGGGCGCCTTCGAGCGCCGCGTCGATCGCGAGAATCGCCTCGTCCGGTTCCAGGAAGAAGTCCCCGGCGACCCGTACGTTGCGCAACGCCCCGCCCTCGACGTCCAGATCGACGACGACGAGCTTTCCGCCCGGGACCTTGTACTCACCGTGCACAGCCATGCCTCCAGGTCTGCCCGACTCTTCCGCGAACCGGCTCCGAACAGCTACAACGCCCTGGGCACGCGATTTAATCCGCCGTCATGAGGCGGGCGTGCGCGGAGAGCCCCCTCGCCGAGGCCGCCCGGGCCCATGCCCTCGTCGAACAGCGACGCAACCCCGGCACGGTCGTGCTCGTTCCCCGGGCCATTCCCCTCCCGGAGGCCGCGGGTCACGACCCGCGGGGAACCATCGCGCACTCCACGGGACTTGTAGCCGCCGTTCGCGGGAACCTAGAGTGGGCGCGTCGTGGTGTTCGGGAAGACCGGTGAAAGACTCCAGAAGTCTCAGGCCGGAGCGGCCCTCGCCACTGTGATCGGGGAGTGTCCGTCCCACTGACGCCACTGGCCGCAGCGCGCGGCTGGGAAGGCTGGGGCGGGCACGAGCGAACCCGTCAGCCAGGAGACCGGCCACGGCATCTCACGAAGTCATCCACGAGGTGCTGGAGCGTGACCGTATGACCCTGCCCGAATCCGCTGTGTTCACGTGGCGGCGCGAGGACACCATCCGTACCGCGGGGCTGCTCGTGGTGATCGCGGCTCTGCACGTGGTGGCGTTCGGTGTGCTGTTCCTGCTGGTCGTGCCGGAGCACTACCAGGTCGGTTCCAGAGCGTTCGGCGTCGGGCTCGGGATCACCGCCTACACGCTCGGCATGCGGCACGCCTTCGACGCCGACCACATCGCCGCCATCGACAACACGACCCGCAAACTGATGGCCGACGGCAAGCGGCCCGTGTCGGTCGGCTTCTGGTTCGCCCTCGGACACTCCAGCGTGGTCATCGCCATGGCGGCACTGGTCGCCGGGGGAGCGCGCCTCGCGGGAGTGCTGATCGACGAGGATTCGGGCGCGCACCAGGTGCTCGGTGTGGTCGGCACGACCGTCTCCGGGTCCTTCCTCTACCTGATCGCCGCATTGAACCTGGTCGCGCTCGCCGGCATCCTGCGCGTGTTCAGGGCGATGCGCGCCGGCCGTTTCGACGAGGCCGAGCTGGAGCAGCACCTGGACTCGCGAGGGTTCATGAACCGGATCCTGGGCCGGTTCACCCGGTCCGTCACCCGGCCCGGCCAGATGTATCCGCTCGGATTCCTCTTCGGTCTCGGCTTCGACACCGCCACGGAGGTCACCCTGATGGTCATGGCGGGCAGTGGTGCCGCGGCCGGTCTGCCCTGGTACGCGATCCTGTGCCTGCCCCTGCTGTTCGCCGCCGGGATGAGTCTGTTCGACACGCTCGACGGGACGTTCATGAACTTCGCCTACCAGTGGGCCTTCTCCAATCCCGTACGCAAGGTCTTCTACAACCTCGCCATCACGGGCCTGTCGATCGCGGTCGCCTTCCTCATCGGCACGATCGAGCTGGTCACCGTACTGCACGACAAGCTGGATCTCCGGGACTCGGTCACGAGCTGGATATCCGGCCTGGACCTGGGCAACGTCGGCTACATCGTCGTCGGACTCTTCGTGCTGGTGTGGGCGGCGGCGCTGGTGTACTGGAGGATTGCGAAGGTCGAGGAACGCTGGACGGCCCGCGCCGCCGACAGTGGCTGACGCCGGGTGCTTCGTCCGACTCGTGCGCGGCGGCGAGGAGCAGTTCCGCTCGTGCGATCCGGGCGCGGCCACCCGGGAGCGGACTGTGCATGGAGGCATGACGTGGGTGGCGTACGCCTCACGTGCTGAGGGAAAGCGGTCCGGGGCCGGGTGGTGAGTGGACACCACGCGGCCCCGGACCACCGGGACTGTGCCGGAGAGGGCGGGTCAGCCCTTGCGGGAGTTGACCTCTTCGGTGAGCTGGGGCACGACCTGGAAGAGGTCGCCGACGACGCCGTAGTCGACGAGGTC
>NZ_JBIBVN010000018.1:0-73791 GCF_043080425.1 Streptomyces sp. NPDC015032
ACACGCACGGCGGGTGCGGCGGGCGGGTCGGGGAAACGGGCTGGTCGCAAGGCCAGTGCCGCGCCCCGGCCCGACCCAACCCGATCCTGCTGGCTCTACTTGGTCACGCGGTGAGGGAGAGGTCGAGGCGGGCAAGGTGGCTGGCGCGGGTACGGTCGAGCGGGTGGCCGTTCCACCAGGCATCGAGGCGGATGAGGTTGAGCGCAGCGGAACCGCCCGCGCCACCTGCGCGGTCAGCTCAGGCACCTTCGGCCACGGCCTCGGCTGCATCGACATTTCCACACCCCACCCGCGACCGGGAACGTCAAGACGGCCGCTGCTGTCCTGCCCAACGAACCGTCAAGACCTGCTGGGTACGGAATAAGCCAGCAGGATCCCCACCAGGTGCCGCACCGGAGGTGTGCGGCGCCCGGTCCGTGACCACAGTGGGCGGACTCCGGGCCGGGCTCGCGATCACGGGCCCGGAACCGCCCTCCGTGATGGTTCACCCGGGTGGTCATGGGGGCGGAATCACGCGGGGCGGGTAGGCAGAAGACCTGGGCCGGCCGCCCACCCGCCCATTCCCGTACATGCCCCTTCGAGGAGTCGCCGTGACATTCGGGGTGCCGACCGTCATCCCCGTGACATTCGGGGTCCCGACCTTCATCCCCGACCGGGGACGCCGGAGCATGTGGACCGACTGGCCGAACACGCTGTCCGGTTTCGCCGAGGTGCCGGAACTCGCCGCGCCCCGGGACCGCGAGGCCGATCCCGGACCCCGCGGCCGCCCTTGCCGCCGCGGGGGAACCTGCCGGAAGGGGGTGCGATGCCGTCTTTGACGAGTGCGGAGGCACGTGAGCGGTTCGCCGCGGCGCGCGTCGCCCGCCTCGCGACGGCCGACGGGGCGGCCCAACCGCATCTGGTGCCGGTGGTGTTCGCGCTGGACGGCGACACGGTGATGCTGGCCGTGGACCACAAGCCGAAGCGGACGACGCGGTTGAAGCGTCTGGCCAACATCGCCGCCAACCCCTCGGTCTGCCTGCTCACCGACCACTACGAGGAGGACTGGGACCGCCTGTGGTGGGCGCGGGCCGACGGCACGGCCCGCGTGCTCCCGCCGCCGGACCGGTCTCCGGAGGCGGCCCGCTGCATCGGCCTGCTCGCGGCGAAATACCGGCAGTACGCCGACCGGCCCCCCGACGGACCGGTGGTCGAGGTCTCCGTCCTGCGCTGGAGCGGCTGGCGCGCGTCGTGACAGCACGTCGCCGGAGAGTGCGAGCACACTTCGGCCCCTCAAATCCAGGAAGCGGCAGTACTCCGACGGAACGGGCGGGCATGCCCGTATCGCCTGCACCGGGCTCTGCCCGGCTGTTCGGTCACGTTCACCGTCCCGTCCGGGCCTGCCTGGGGGCGTCCTCCGCTGCCGTCGCAGGTCAGGGGCGGACGGAGTCGACCGCGGCAAGCCAGGCATCGGCGATCAGCCTGTGGCCGAGGGGACTTGGATGGACCCCGTCCGGGGCCAGCTCCGCCGCCCCCCTCTCCTCCGTGGCGCGGAGCAGGGCGAGGTCCGCACGAATCACCTGGGCTTCGTTGGCCGACGCGGCGCGAAGGACGGCGTCGATACGGGGCGACAAGTCCTCGTACCAGTCCCGCTGGCCGGAGGTGACCGGGAGCAGGAAAGGGGTGATGACGACCAGTCGTGCGGACAGTGTCCGCGCGGTGACCGCGAGGAGGCGGTCGAGGCAGGCCTCGAACTCGTTGACCGGGCTGATGAGTCCCTGGTCATAACGCCGCCAGGTGTCATTGATGCCGATCGCGACCGTGACGATGGTGGGCCGGTGGTCGATGACGTCGGTGGTCCAGCGGGATTCGAGGTCGTACACACGATTGCCGTTGAGCCCCTGGTTGATGACAGCGGGGCCGGGTCCGGCGCCGGCCCGGGCGCGCAGGGTCTGCGCGATCTCTTGGACGTATCCGCTGCCGAGCGATGCGGAACGTGTGCGGTCGCGGCCCGCGTCGGTGATGGAGTCACCGATGAACAGGAGCGTGTCCTTTTCGCTGATGCGCATGTCTACCGTTCCGGCGTCGGGGTGGTGGGATGGGAGCCGCTCGTCAGCAGGCCGCGTACATGCATGTCGTTCCGCAGCTCGGGCGACGAGCGGAGTCGAGCAGGCGCGTCTGATCGCAGAAACGTCTTCCGGGCCGCCCATGCAGGCTACAGGGCAGCTCACCACGGGATACCGGACCGCCTTCGTGCGGTCCTGTATGCCGGAGGCCCAGGTCGGGTAGTACGAGCCGTACGAGCAGCAGTTGAGCCCGTACCTGTCGGAAGCGTCACGGGCCACGCGGACCGTGCCGGGGCCCTCCGGAGGCGCATGCACGTCCGCTCCCCACTCGATCACGTTCAGTCCCGCGTCCGCGGCGCGGCGCACTCCCGTCAGCGTCGGCGCCGTCAAGACGTACAGCAACCGCAAGATCCGGGCCTGTCGCGACGTCGCGGCACCCCGCACGTGATCCCGGAGAAGATCGGGCACAAGGCCGCCCGCACGCGCCGGGGTTCACGCGGCGGACGGCCTCCTACCAGTCGCGCACCAAGGCCGACGATCAAGCCTTCGGCGTCTTGATCTCGGCTCCTTGGGGGGTGAGGGCGTACCAGACACCCTTCAGTGCCTGGCCCTTGGTGTCACCGGCTGCCTGGTCGCCTGCGAAGAGGTAGACCGGGTGATTCTTGATGGTGAGCTGCTTGGTGCCGTCCTTGCGTGTGACCGAGCCGAGCAGACTGGGGTCGATGCCCTTGGCGTTGGTGGTGGCCGGGACCGCCGGCCACTTGGCGGCACAGTCCGCGTAGCAGTTCGACGTCGCAGGATCTGTGGTGTCGTTGTCGAAGGCGTACAGGGTACGGCCCGCCTCGTTGACGATGATGGTGCCCAGCGTCGGCGACGACGACGTGCTCACCGCCCCAGCAGCGGCAGTGGCATCCGACGAAGGCGGGGCGGACGCCGTGGTGGTTGTGCTGCCGTCGTCGGAGGAGCAGGCGGTTGCCAGGGCAGCGACGGCGAGCATGGTGGCCGCGGCAGATGCGACGCGGGTGTGAATCTTCATCGGGGTGACCCTTTCAATAGGAAGGAGGAATTGCGGTGAGGTGGCTTGAGCGCGGTGCCATGCCCGGTTGCCCCGAGGCGCACGTGCAGGGGCAACGACGTCAGGTCAGTGGCGTGTTGCCCCGCTTCAGGGCAGGCGGGACCATCCCGCGGGCCCGGCAGTGGAGCGTTCCGCGAGATGGTGGCCGCGGCAGGTCAGAGTGGTCGGGTCGTGGCGACCAGACGTCCCGCGTGGTCCATCACGGAGATGGATCGGATATCGGGAAGGTGCAGGGCACTCGCCCCCGTCACGGCGGCGCTGCCGTTGGGAGTGATCGCCCAGGTGGCCGCCTGCTCCTTGCGGCCGTCCACCGAGGAGACCTGGAGGATGAAGGGGCCGGGTGCTCCTGCGGGCAGGTCGGCCAGGGTGACGCTCACCGCAGTGCCCCAGGGCTTGGCCGTCAGCGTGGCACGGCCGGACACGGAGTACCCGGCGGCCGAGGTGAAGGCCGTGGCCGGGCCGGTCGACTGCCGCAACGGCAGCATCGACCACAGTCCGAGCCCGGCAACCACGATCAGAGCCGCAGCCAATGCCAGCCACTGCCGACGAGCCCGGCGCCTGCGTGCGATATCCGCGGCGCGGACCTGCTCCAGCAGACGGTCGAGCCCGGCCGACGAAGCCGGGGGCGCCGCATCGGTGTCGGCCTCGCGCGTGGCCCGGGGACGGGGCGCGGGCATGCCCGGGGCACGGCGGAGCAGTCCCGCCAGCGGGGCCGAGCCCGCGAGCTCGTCACGGCACTCCTGGCACGTGGGCAGGTGGGACTCCAGGACGCGGCGGTCGGTCTCGCTGAGACCGCCCAGCACATACGCGCCGATCAGCATGCGCACGTCATCGTGGTCGGTGCTCACCGTAGAACTCCCATTTCTTCAAAGGCTGCGCGCAGGTTGCGTACGGCGTAGTAGGCACGGGACTTGACCGTTCCCTCCGGGATCGTGAGACGTGACGCGGACTCGGCGACGGTCAGCCCCTCGAAGTACAGCGCCTGGATCACGTCACGATGCTCGCTGGACAAGCGTTCCAACGCCGCGGCAATGACGTGCCCCTCCAGCGCCGCCTCCACATCATCGGCAGAAGGTACAGCCGCGAGTGCCTCGTCGTCGTAGAGCGGTTCCGGACGCCGCTGCTCAGCGCGCCAGCCGTCGGTGAGCACGTTGCGGGCGATCGTAAAGAGATAGGAGCGGATGGTGACGTGGCGAGGCTCGATCTTGTCGATGCTGCGCCACGCCCGCAGTAGCGTCTCCTGCACGATGTCCTCCGCCTGCTCAGGACTGCGCACGTACCTGCGCACGAAGGAGAGCAGCACCTGGTGGTGCTCGGTGTACAGCGCAGTCATCAACTGCTCGTCCGGCGTCACGCTCGATGTCCTCGTCTCGCAGGCTGGGGTCGCTTGGAGCATCGCCGGGCCCGGGCCGAGGGCGGTGGACAGTCCACGCCCCGGGGAGGCGCGGAACCAGATCCGATCCATCCGACTCACTTCCATACCTGACCGCACCGGCTGCGCCGTCTTCGAGAACGGCTGCGACATGCGGTTTCTTGTGTCCTGAGGCACTGATCGTGTGCCCTTGCAGCTACGTATACGACGGGCCGGCGGTTAAGTTCACCCGCAGGCGGCGGACGAAATCAGCTGCCCCCGTGCTGCCCCGTTCCGCTTCCTGTCCCGACCGGGAGACCGCCCCCTGGGCCACCCGGCCGGTGGTGACCGCCAACGAGCAGGTCATCCATCGCCGGCTCGCCCGGGGCGCCCGGCCCGCCTCACCATCGAGGCCGCCCGGCCCTCCCGCGAGGAGCCCATGGATTACCCGTTGACCTGCGGGCTGAACCGAGCACCGCAGGTGGTCGTACACGTGACCGCAAGCCTCTCAACACTCAGGAGAACACGTCATGAGGAAGAAGAAGCCCGGCTGGGCCCTCGGCGCGGGTGCGGCCGTGATCCTCGGCTTGGGCGCCGCGGCCTCCGGGCTGTCCAGCGCGAACGCCTCAGGCCTGGACAAATCCGCCTCCACCGCAAAGCACCCGGTCAAGGTGGAGGTCCTCTCACCCAGGCGCGGGGACAACGCGGGTGTGGAGGGCAAGGGCTGGATCGTGGACCTGAAGCTCTCCTTCCGGGGCAAGACCCTGGCCCAGACCGGCTTCAACGGGCTCCAGCTCACCGGCCCGGCCGCGCACAACGACATCGCCCCCTTCCCCGGTACGTTCTCCACCGGCCAGGACGACAGGATCCCTGGACTGGTCGTGCTGGACTCCACCACCAACAGCACCCTCCCCGGCTTCTCCGGGCCCGGCACCAACCTGGCCAACCTGTTCAACCTCTCCGGCGTCACCGACCGCACCCCGCACAAGACCGAACTGTGGGACACCTGGATCGTCGGTGCCCCCATCGCGGGGCAGAATGTCGACACCACCCTGACCGTGGCCGTCGTCGACGACCTCAACCACGACGGCATCTACAACGACGCACCCGGCGTCGTGAAGGACCTCAACGGCAATGGGAAGATCGACGCCAAGGACCTGGCGCTGATGGGCGTGGCCTCCAACATCGTCACCGTCCCCTTCCGTATCGAGGCCGACCCCGCCTGAGAGCCTGTCGGGTGACCTTCGATCGGGAAGCGTGCGTGCCAGGGCGTGGCCGCCGGATCCGCGGGCAGGGCGTCCGGCCCGACACGGCACCGTGCTCCGCAGGTTCCCGGGCCAGGGCCCCACGGCGTCGTCCGGAAACCTGCCGCGGCCGGTGCAAGGTCCTCGATTCTCCACGTCCCGTCGCACATGACTGCCGGACGGGCGCGCCGACACCCGCCTCCCCACCCCACCGTGAGGAGCTACTCCCATGAACTCCCCGAAGACCCGTGTGGCCCTGGTGGCCTCCACGGCACTGCTGGTCGTCTCCGGCGCAGCGCCGAGCGTCGCCGCCGCCCCTGCGCCCGGGCACGGTCGCACATACGCGGCGCTCGCCTGGTACGACACCACATCCGACACGATCGCGACGGCCGGCTCATCACTCCCTGCGGTGACCAACAGTCGTACCTGGGCGGTCAGTTGGATCGCGGCGGCGCGGGCCTTGCGACATGTGCCGTCCGGGGTCGACCGCAGGGACTACCAGGACGCGGCGCTGGCCGCCGCGGTGCACCGCGCCCTGGTGGAGCTGGCACCCACCCGTGCCCCGGAGCTGGATGCCGCCCTGGAACAGACCCTGGATCAGATCCCCGACGGCCCGGCCGAGACCTTGGGCGCCGCAGCCGGCGAACGCCAGGCGCTTGAGGCCCTGCACGACCGTGAGGGAGACGGCCTCGACGCGGCCTCGGTGAACGCCCCCTTCACCGTGCCGCCGGCCGCGCCGGGCGTCTGGCGACCCACGCCGCCCGCATTCGCTCCCGCCATCCAGAACGGCACCCGGTTCGCGCGGCCCTTCCTGCTGAAAAGCGCCGCCCAGTTCCGACTGCCCGCGCCTCCCGCTCCGACGTCCAAGCGGTATCAGACCGACCTGAAGGAGGTGCGGGACTTCGGCGAGCTGAACAGCACCGTGCGCACCGCGCGGCAGACCGACACGGCCAACTTCTGGTTCGACTCCTCGCCGGCCCTGTGGATTAAGCCGATTCGCGTCGCGCTCGCCGCCACCTCCCACCAGCCGCTGCGCAAGCAGGCCGAGCTCGTCGCCCTGACCAACGCAACGCTGGTGGACACCCAGATCGCCACCTCCGACAGCAAGTACACCTACCCGCTGTGGCGCCCTGTCACCGCGATCCGAACCGGCGTCGGTGAGATCCCTGCCGACCTGTCATGGGCCCCACTGCGCACCACCCCGGCGCACCCGGACTACCCCAGCGGCCACAACACCTACGCAGGCGCGACAGAAACCGTTCTCACCGCCCTCGTAGGACCGCGCACGGCCCCGTTCACCCTGACCAGCGGCACCGCACCGGGCGTCGTCCGCACCTACACCGCGTGGCACCAGCTCACGCTGGAGAACATGGACGCGCGGGTCTGGCTGGGTATCCACACCCGACTCGCGGACGAGGCCGGGGTCACACTGGGTACCGATGTCGCCAGGTACAGCCTGAACCACGCCCAGTCGCTGTTCCAGGAACACTGAATCGGCCGGGCGAACACCGCCTCGACTGTGCGCAAGCCCCTGCTGCGGGATCCGGTGACCCATCGAGTGGGCGTCCGCCTTCGAGGCGACAACCCGCCGCAGGAGCTCGGCGACTGATCACGGACATATGCGCGGGGGCCGGTCGCCTTTGAGGGGCGGCCGGCCTTCCGGTCGGTCGTACGGAGATCAAGAGGGCATGAAGCGGAACTGCGGGCGCGCTTAAGAAAACCTCGATGGACCTGTGGCGCGGGGTGCGGCAGATTTCTCCGTGACGGCGGAGGATGGTGCGCGGCAGCCGATCGACGCGCGCTGCCATGCCGTCCCTCTCATTCTTCCCCGGGCCGCAGGCTTCCCCAAGGCTGCCCCGGCCCGGGGCACTCAATGCCGTACAGCGCAGGGAGCCACAGCCGTGAAGGCACTCGTGAAGCAGAAGGCCGAGCCGGGACTCTGGCTGATGGACGTGCCCGAGCCGGAGATCGGCCCCTCCGACGTACTGATCAAGGTGCTCCGCACCGGCATCTGCGGTACCGATCTGCACATCCGGAACTACGACGGCTGGGCCCAGCAGGCCGTACGCACCCCGCTCGTCCTCGGACACGAGTTCGTCGGCGAGGTCGCGGAGACCGGCGCCGATGTCGTCGACATCAACGTCGGCGACCTGGTCAGCGGTGAGGGCCACCTGGTCTGCGGGAAGTGCCGCAACTGTCTGGCCGGACGCCGCCACCTGTGCCGCTCCACGCTCGGGCTCGGCGTCGGCCGGGACGGGGCGTTCGCCGAGTACGTCGCCCTGCCCGCGTCCAACGTCTGGGTGCACCGGGTCCCCGTCGACCTCGACGTCGCCGCGATCTTCGACCCGTTCGGCAATGCCGTGCACACCGCGCTGTCCTTCCCGCTGGTCGGCGAGGACGTACTGATCACCGGCGCCGGACCGATCGGCATCATGGCCGCCGCCGTCGCCCGGCACGCCGGCGCCCGCAACGTCGTCATCACCGACGTCAGCGAGGCCCGGCTGGAACTGGCCCGGAAGGTCGGCGTCAGCCTCGCTCTCAACGTCAGCGAGGAAACCATCTACGAAGGGCAGAAGCGCCTCGGACTGCGCGAGGGCTTCGACATCGGCCTGGAGATGTCCGGGCGGCCCGAGGCGATGCGCCACATGATCGAGAACATGACGCACGGCGGCCGGATCGCCATGCTCGGGCTCCCGTCCGAGGAGTTCCCCGTCGACTGGTCCCGCGTCGTCACCTCGATGATCACCATCAAGGGCATCTACGGCCGCGAGATGTACGAGACCTGGTACGCCATGTCCGTACTGCTGGAGGGCGGCCTGGACCTCGCCCCCGTGATCACCGGCCGGTACGGCTACCGCGACTTCGAAGCGGCCTTCGACGACGCGGCGAGCGGCCGCGGCGGCAAGGTCATCCTCGACTGGACCTCCTGATCCGACGCCCTTGTGGGCAGCGCCGACCCGTTGTCCTCCTGGACAGCGACGCCTCCGTAGACAACTGGGAGACACCCCTCATGTTCGACTCCGTACGCGACGACATGCGCACCACCCTCGACGAGATCCGGGCCGCCGGACTGCACAAGCCCGAGCGGGTGATCGGCACCCCGCAGTCCGCGACCGTCGCCGTCACCGCGGGCGGCCGCCCCGGCGAGGTGCTCAACTTCTGCGCCAACAACTACCTGGGCCTCGCCGACCACCCCGAGGTGATCGCCGCCGCCCACGAGGCACTCGACCGCTGGGGCTACGGCATGGCCTCGGTCCGCTTCATCTGCGGCACCCAGGAGGTCCACAAGGAACTGGAGCAGCGGCTCTCCGCGTTCCTCGGCCAGGAGGACACGATCCTCTACTCCTCCTGCTTCGACGCCAACGGCGGGGTCTTCGAGACCGTCCTCGGCCCGGAGGACGCGGTCATCTCCGACGCCCTCAACCACGCCTCCATCATCGACGGCATCCGTCTCTCCAAGGCCAAGCGCTTCCGCTACGCCAACCGCGACATGGCCGACCTGGAGAAGCAGCTCAAGGAGGCGTCCGGGGCCCGGCGCCGCCTCGTCGTCACCGACGGCGTCTTCTCCATGGACGGATACGTCGCCCCGCTGCGCGAGATCTGCGACCTGGCCGAGCGCTACGACGCCATGGTCATGGTCGACGACTCGCACGCCGTCGGCTTCGTCGGCCCCGGCGGCCGCGGCACGCCTGAACTGCACGACGTGATGGACCGCGTCGACATCATCACCGGAACCCTCGGCAAGGCGCTCGGCGGTGCGTCCGGCGGTTACGTCGCGGCCCGCGCCGAGATCGTCGCACTGCTGCGCCAGCGCTCCCGCCCGTACCTCTTCTCCAACACCCTCGCCCCGGTCATCGCGGCGGCCTCGCTCAAGGTCCTCGACCTGCTGGAGGCGGCCGGCGACCTGCGCGAGCGGCTCGATGACAACACCGAGCTCTTCCGTACCCGGATGACCGAGGAAGGCTTCGACATCCTGCCCGGCGACCACGCCATCGCCCCCGTCATGATCGGGGACGCGGCGAAGGCAGGCCGGATGGCGGAGCTGCTCCTGGAGCGCGGTGTGTACGTGATCGGGTTCTCGTACCCGGTCGTCCCGCAGGGCGCGGCGCGGATCCGCGTCCAGCTCTCCGCCGCGCACTCCACCGCGGATGTGAACCGGGCCGTGGACGCGTTCGTCGACGCACGGGCCGCACTGGGGGAGTAGCGCCTGCGCCACCGGGGGCCGGGGTTCCCACCGTGACCTGGGACAATAGGTCACATGATCGATGCACGGCGGCTGCGCATTCTCCGTGCGGTGGCGGACCACCGCACGGTGACCGCCGCAGCCGCCGCGCTGTATCTCACGCCTTCCGCGGTCTCCCAGCAGCTTGCCGCGCTGGAGCAGGAGACCGGGCACCGGCTGGTCGAACGCAACGCGCGCGGCGCCCGGCTCACCCCCGCCGGGGAGATCCTGCTGACCCACACCAACGCGGTGCTGGCCCAGCTGGAAAGGGCCGAGGCGGAGCTCGCCGCATACAGCGCGGGAGATGCCGGTACGGTCACGGTCGCCGCGTTCGCCACCGGCATCGGTCTGGTCCTCGCCCCCGCCATCGCCGAACTGACGCGCACCGCGCCGGGCATCCGGGTCCGGGTCCAGGACGCCGAGGGCGACGCGAGTGTGCCGATGGTGCTGGACCGGCAGGTCGATGTCGCGGTCGCCGTGGAGTACCGGGGCGCGCCGGACGAGGACGACCGGCGGCTGACCCGGGTGCCGCTGTATTCGGAACCGTTCGACGCGGTGCTCCCGGTCGGCCATGGGCTGGCCGGCCGGGAACAGGTGGCGATCGCCGATCTGGGGAAGGACCCGTGGATCGGCCCGTACCCCGGCAACCCGTGCCACGACGTGGTGGTCCTGTCCTGCGAGTTCGCCGGGTTCCAGCCGAGGCTGGAGCACTCCTCGGACGACTTCCGCGCGGTGGTCGCGCTGGCCGGGGCGGGCGCCGGGGTGGCGCTGGTGCCGCGGTCGGCGCTGCGGGGAATGGATCTCACCGGGGTGGTGGTCCGGCCGGTGGAGGGCAGTGTGCCGACCCGCCGGGTCTTCGCCGCGGTGCGGCACGGCGCGGAGGGCCATCCGCTGATCGCGCCGGTTCTCGACGCGCTGGCCGCGGCCGCGGCCCGGGAAGGGGCACTGACGCTGCCGGCGTCACCGTGACGTGGGCCCCGGCGTCACCGTGACGTGGGCCCGCGGCGGGGCGTGACCGTCGCCCGTGACGTGGGCCGCCGGCGCGCCACGGGCTCACCGCCGGCGCTCCAGGGCGAAGCGGCCACCGGTCGCGCCCGGCCACAGCGCCCCCGCGCCCGCCGCCACGGTCACGGCCAGCGCCAGCACCCCGTACTGCACCGGCGGCAGATACGGCACCGAACCGGTCACCGACACCGCGAACGCCACCAGGGGGACCGCCGCGACCAGCGTGCCGATCGCCAGGCCCGCCACCACCACCAGGCCCGTCTCCAGGACCAGCATCCGCCTCACCTGCCGACGGCCCGCGCCGACCATCCGCAGCAGGCGGAACTCGGGGCGGCGCCCCACCGTGATCAGGGACAGCGTGCTGATCACCGCGAGCAGTGCGAAGCCGCCGATCACCCCGACACCGATGACGGCCATCGCGTTGTCCCGGTCCGACACCGGCGGGGCGATCCGTACGTCGTCCGCAGTCGCGGTACGGACCCGCGCACCCGTGTACGGGGCGAGGGCGTGCCGTACCGCCTCGGCCGAAGCCGCCCCGCCGTCCGACGAGCGGATCAGGATCCGCTCGTCGCGCGGTGCCGGGACATGCCCGGCCAGGGCTTCGCGCGGCAGCATGAACTCGCCCAGTCCGAGGGCCCGTTCGAAGAGCGCCACCACGCGGAGCCGTACCTCCGTACCGTCACCGAGGCGGAGCTCCACCGTGTCCCCGGTGCCGATGCCGAGGCCGGCGGCCCGGTCCTCGCCGACCGCGACCGTGCCCCGGCCGGTGAGGTCCGCCAGGTCACCGGCCGTGACCCGCGGATCCAGCGTGCCGGGCAGCTGGTCCGCCGTCACACCCAGCACGGGGAACCGGTCCAGTGCCGGATCTCCCATCTCGCGGTGGGCGAGGACGACGCCGGAGCGCAGCACACCGGTTGCCGCCGCCACCCCAGGAGCCTCGCGCACCGCCCGCACCGCGCCGGCCGGCAGCCCCGCGGCCGGACCCGTCGCCACCAGGTCGGCCCGGAGCGCGGCCGCGGCCTGCCGTCCGGCGGCCCGCTCCATCGTCGAACCGGCCGCCAGCTGAACACAGACGAACGCGACGACCAGCACGATCGGGGTGATCGCCGCACCGAGCCGCCGATGGTGCGCGGCTGCGGACCTGGCGGCCAGGAACCCGCAGACCCCGCCCGCACGCCGTACCGGTGTCCCCAGCACCCGCATCGCCATCCGGGCGATCCACGGACCGAGCAGCGCCACCGCGACGATCAGCGAGGTCGCCGCCCCCGAGGCGGCCACCGCGGCGGCCTGCCCGCCCTGAGCCGTTGCCGCGCCGGCCGAGCCGACGCCCGCGACCGCCAGCACCACTCCGGCGACGGTACGCAGCCGCCCGGGATCGTCAGGCTCGGGCGCATGGGCCGCGCCCAGCGCCGCGGCGGGGTGCAGCCGGGTGAGGGACCTGGCGGCGAGCATCGACACCGGACGCGCCGTGAGCGTGACGAGCCCTGCGCCCGCGGCGCCGGCGGCGAACGGCAGCCACACCGGCACGGGCAGCGGCAGCGGGTCCGTGGCCAGCAGCGACCGCATCAGCAGCCCCAGAGGTACGGAGCCGATCGCGCCCAGCACCGCCGCGGCGCCGGTCACCCGGCCCGCCTCGCGTCCGACGGCCGACCTGAGCTGGCGGGGAGTCGCCCCGACCGCGCGCAGCAACGCCAGTTCGCCGGAGCGCTGATGGACCGCCTGGGACATGGTGGCCGAGATCACCAGGAGCGCCACCATGAGGACGGTTCCGGCGATGGAGGCGAGCAGCGGCAGCAGATCGCCACGGGTGCCGAGCGCGGCGACGTACTCGGCCTGACCGCGCTCCGAGCCGGTGAGGACCCGGACACCGCGGCCGCCGTGTGTGCGGTCGGGCAGCACGGAGTCCAGCGACGCCCGCAGTGCGTCGGCCGAGACGCCCTGCTCGGCGACGATGCCGATGGCGTCGACCGTGCCGGGGTGCCCGGCCAGGGCGGTCAGCCGGTGCTCGGTGAAGAAGACGGCGGGGGCGGCGCCCCGGTGCGCGGTGCCGGCGACGCCGCTGATGGTGTAGGGGCGGGGCGGACCGTCGGTCTGCAGGGTCACCCGGTCACCGGGCCTGCTCCCGGCTGCGGCCGCCAGTGCGCGGTCGACGACCACCTCGCCGTCCGTCCTCGGCGCGCGTCCGGCCGTCAGCCGGTACGGAGTGAGCACGGCGGACGCCCAGGACCGGCCGACGGCCGAGGCCCCGTCGGTGCCCACCGTCCCGGTGCCGGCGTTCCCGCCCACGGTCACCGGGACCGAGTCGTCCGCGACCGCCTTCGCGACCCCATCGGCGGCCGACGCCTTCTGCACCGTCGAGCGGTCGAGGCGGACCCGTTCCGGCAGATATGCCGTGACGGTCTGCGGCTTGCTGCCCCACGGCTTCGCCGTGTACGACACCTGCTGATCGGCCACCACCACCGCGTCGGCCCCGGCATGACGCTCCACCGGCGGCTGCGCCAGCAGCAGCGAGCCCAGGACGAAGGCGAACGCGCCGACCAGCGCGGCCGCGGCCGTCGTCGCCGCGAACACCGCGGCCCACGCCCGGCGATGGGTCGTCAGCGAACGCCGGGCGAGGAACGCCGATGCCCGCCGCATCCCGTGCCGTACGTCGGCGCGCGACCCTCGCGCGTTCGCATCGGCACCCGTGCCCGCACCCGTGCCCGCACCCGTGCCCGTGCTCCTGCCCGTGTGCGCGCGTGTGTTCTTGCTCATCGCAGCCGACCGCCGTCCATCGTCAGCACGGTGTCCGCCCAGCCCGCCGCGACCGGATCATGGGTGACCATGACGACCGTCCGGCCGTCGATCCGTACCGCGTCCCGCAGCAGACCGAGAACCAGCGTCGCCGACTCCGGGTCCAGTGACGCCGTCGGCTCGTCCGCGAAGATCACATCGGGTTCGGTCACCAGCGCCCGCGCCACCGCGACCCGCTGCTGCTGGCCGCCCGAGAGGGTCGCGGGGCCCTGCGCCCCCCGACCCGCCAGGCCGACCCGGGCCAGCAGATCTCGGCCGCGCGTCAGTACCCCCTCGTCCGCCGGATCCGCGCCCGCCAGCACCAGCGGCAGCACGACGTTCTCCTCGATGCTCAGCGAAGGCACCAGATTCAGGGCGTGCGACTGGAAGACGAAACCGATCCGGTCCCGGCGCAGCCGGGTCAGCGCGGCCTCGGACAGCGCACCGAGATCGGTGCCCGCGACCCGTACCGTCCCCGACGTCGGGCGGTCCAGGCCCGCCGCACACTGCAGGAACGTGCTCTTCCCCGATCCCGAAGGCCCCACCACCGCGGTGAAGCTCCCGGCCGGGACCGCACAGCTCACCGCGTCGAGCGCGACCGCCTCACGGCCGCCGCGGCGGCCGTAGCGTCGGCTCACCGACTCCAGACTCAGCGCGGTCGCCCGCACCGCCGTGATCGTGTCCATCGCCGGCTTCACCGTTCTCTCTCGCTTCATGGTCGGCTTCGTCCCCTCTGACCTGGGTAGACGCTATGAGGGAGGGAGCGGCCGGGCGAGAGTGCACGCTCCCCGACCGGGGTGCAGCCAGCTCCACCGGGGCCGGGGAGAGGCCTCCACTCCCGCGGCGGGCGGACCCCCGTAACGTGATGCGTCATGAGCACCACTCCGGCCCCGCTGACGGTCGCCATCCGGCGTTCCTGGGATGCCTCGCGCTACCTGTTCACCGGCATCGTGATCGCGCTGATCTCGTACCTGGGCACGTTCCTGGTGGTGGCGGCCTTGATGTTCGCCGCCGTGATCATCGGGCTGCCCGCGCTGCCCGAGGCCGCCAAAGTGCTGCGCCGGTTCGCGGAGTTCGAGCGGCGCAGGGCGGCCGCGAGGCTCGGTGTCCCGTTCGCACCGACGCCGTATCCGCCGTTGGACAGCGGCGAACTCTCCGAGCGGGTGCGGCGGGTCCTCACCGACCCGACGGTCTGGCGCGACGCGCTCTGGCTGCCCGTCCAGGCGCTCCTGGGCAACGTCATCGGTTACCTGGCGATGGTGCTGTGGCCGGTCGGGCTCCTGGTCGACGGGGCCTTCCTGTCCGTCGTGGACCTGCTGGACCGGCGCACCACCGACGAGTACGGGACGCCGCCGTCCGTGCGGCAAGGACTGGTGCTGCGCTGGCTTCCGGTGCTCGCCGACCTGTCGGCGAGCTGGACCCGTTCCCTGCTCACCTCCTCGCCGTCCACCGCACTCGCCGAGCGGATCGCCCAGCTGACCGAGAGCCGGGCCGGGGCGGTCGAGGCGCACGGCGCCGAACTGCGCCGGATCGAACGGGATCTGCACGACGGTGCCCAGGCCAGGATCGTCGCGCTGTCGATGCGCATCGGCCTCGCCAAGCAACTCCTCGACCGCGATCCGGCCGCCGCCCGCATCCGCCTCGACGAGGCGCAGGACGGCGCGGAGGAGGCCCTCGCGGAGCTGCGGCACGTGGTGCGCGGCATTCATCCGCCCGTCCTGACGGACCGCGGACTGGCAGGAGCGGTACGGGCGTTGGCCGCCGATGTCGGTGTGCCCGTCACCGCGGAGCTCGACGGCGTGGAGGACGGGCGGCGGCTGCCGGCCGCGATCGAGGCCGCCGCCTACTTCGTGATCGCCGAGGCCCTCACCAACATCAGCAAACACAGCGGCGCGACGGCGGCGACGGTACGGATCGACCGGACCCCCGGCACCCTGCGGGTGACCATCGGCGACGATGGTCACGGCGGCGCGGACGAACGCGCCGGCAGCGGGCTGGTCGGAATCAGGCGACGGATCGCCGCCCTCGACGGCACCACCCGCATCAACAGCCCCGTCGGGGGACCGACGGAAATCGGAGTGGAGCTGCCGTGCGGATCGTGATCGCCGAGGACAACGCGCTTTTGCGGGAGGGACTGATCCTGCTGCTCACCAGCTCGGGTCACGAGGTGGTGGCCGACGCGGCGACCGGCCCCGAGGTGCTGCCCGCCCTGCTGGAACACCGCCCGGACGCCGCCGTGCTCGACGTACGGCTGCCGCCCACCTTCCGCGACGAAGGGCTGCGCGCCGCACTCGCCGCCCGCGCGGAGATGCCCGACCTGCCGATCCTGGTCCTCTCGCAGTACGTCGAGGAGACGTACGCCGCCGAGCTGCTCGCCCAGGGTGCCCAGGGCATCGGCTATCTGCTGAAGGACCGGGTGGGCCGGGTCGACCAGTTCCTCCAGGCGCTCGACCGGGTGGCGGGCGGCGGCACGGCGCTCGACCCCGAGGTCGTGACCCAGCTGTTGACCCGCAAGTCGTCGGCCGAACCCCTGCAGAGCCTCACCCCGCGCGAGCGCGAAGTCCTGGAGCTGATGGCACAGGGCAAGGCGAACGGCACCATCGCCGCCGAACTGGTGGTGACGGAGCGGGCCGTGAGCAAGCACATCGGCTCGATCTTCGCCAAGCTCGGCCTCGAACCGGACGACGGTGCCGTGCACCGGCGGGTGCTCGCGGTGCTGGCGTATCTGGAGGGCAGGGGCACGCGCTGACGGCTGCGGGTCCCGTGGCGCGCGCGGGCGTGTGCCGGTCCTGTTGTGCGACGGGCGTCCGCTGGGCGCGCCGACGGCACAATGCCTCGCATGGACCTCGGCGACCTCGGCGACCTCAGCGATCTTGGAGACGTGGGCGATCCGGGTGACTTCACCGAGCCGACGGCCCGCGCCCTGCGCCTCGCCGTTCCCGGCCATCGCCGCATCCTCGGCATCGCGGGACCGCCCGGAGCCGGAAAGTCCACCCTGGCCGCACAGCTCGTGGACGCTCTCGACGGTCTCGCCGTCCTCGTTCCCATGGACGGCTTCCACCTCGCCCGGGCGGAGTTGGAGCGCCTCGGCCGCGCCGGGCGCAAGGGTGCCCCCGACACCTTCGACGCCGCCGGGTACGTGGCCCTGCTGCGGCGCCTGCGCCACCCGGAACCGGGCACCACCGTGTACGCCCCCGCCTTCGACCGCACCCTGGAGGAGCCGGTCGCCGGGGCCGTCCCCGTATCCCCGGACATTCCGCTGGTCGTCACCGAGGGCAATTACCTCCTGCACGACGAAGCTGCCTGGGCGTCCGTGCGCGGGCTGCTGGACGAGGCGTGGTTCCTGGCAGCCGATCCGGCTCTGCGGGTGCGCCGGCTTGTCGACCGGCACGTGCGGTTCGGCAAACCGCGGGCGTACGCGGAGCGCTGGGTGGCCGAGTCCGACGAGCCCAACGCGCGCCTGGTCGAGCGGGGCCGCTCCCGCGCCGACCTCGTCGTGCGGGCGCCCCGCGAAACCTGATTCCCGCTCGCACGGACCGGAGCGCACGGGCAGGATGCTGTATGCCGTGTCGCGTCGCCAGGAGGTCCCGCATGTCCAGCCCGAACCAGCCCGTACCGTTCACCGCCGAGGACTACCGGGCCCGGATGGCGCGCGCCGCCGAGACGGCCGCCGAGGCCGGGCTCGCGGGAGTGCTGGTCGCCCCCGGGCCCGATCTGGTGTACCTCACCGGCTACCAGCCCGTGAGCACCGAACGCCTCACCGTCCTCGTCCTCACGGCCGGCCAGGATCCGGTGCTCGTCGTCCCGACCCTGGAGGCCCCGGATGCCGAGAAGGCCGTCGGAGCCCCGGCCCTCACCCTGCGGGACTGGACCGACGGCAAGGACCCGTACGCCGTCACCGCCCCGCTGCTCGACGGCCGGGGCCGGTTCGGGATCAGCGACAACGCCTGGGCGATGCATCTGCTCGGGCTGCAGCGGACACTCCCGGGCACCTCGTACGTCTCCCTCACCGAAGCCCTGCCGATGCTGCGCGCGGTGAAGGACGCCCATGAGCTGGAGCGGATCGCGGCGGCCGGGGCCGCCGCGGACGCCACATACGGCGAGATCCTCAAAGTGCGTTTCGCCGGCCGCAAGGAGACCGACATCGCCGCCGATCTGGCCGACCTGCTCAAGCAGTTCGGGCACTCCCAGGTCGATTTCACCGTGGTCGGCTCCGGACCGAACGGTGCCAATCCGCACCACGAGGCGGGCGACCGCACCATCGAGCGGGGCGACATGGTCGTCCTCGACTTCGGCGGCCTCAAGCACGGCTACGGCTCCGACACCTCCCGCACGGTCCATGTCGGCGAGCCCACCGCCGAGGAGCAGCGGGTCCACGACATCGTGCGTGAGGCGCAGGAGGCGGGCTGCGACGCGGTCCGGCCCGGTGTCGCCTGTCAGGAGATCGACCGGGCGGCCCGCGCCGTCATCACCGAGTCCGGCTACGGCGAGCGCTTCATCCACCGCACGGGCCACGGCATCGGCGTCACCACTCACGAACCGCCCTACATGATCGAGGGCGAGGAGCAGCCGCTGGTGCCCGGGATGTGCTTCTCCGTGGAGCCGGGCATCTATCTGCCGGGCCGGTTCGGTGTCCGGATCGAGGACATCGTGACCGTGACCCAGGACGGTGGCCGGCGCCTCAACAGCACCGCGCGCGAACTGGCGATCGTCGAGTAGCCGGGCGCGGGGGCGCGGATCAGTCGTCGGCCAGCAGCACGCACGACTCCGGCGGGAGATGCAGCAGTCCGTCGTCGCCGGGGGCCTCCACCGGCTCCCACGCGGCCACGACCCTGCACGCGCCGCCCCGGCGCCGCCCGTCGCCCAGCGGAATCGCGGCCGGCTTCCCGTCGAGGTTGACGGCGATCCGCAGATCCCCCCTCCGGTACGCCAGCCAGCGCGCCTGTTCGTCGTGGGCGGTGCGCACCGACGCCAGGTCCGGGTCGGTGAGGTCGGGCAGAGTGCGGCGCAGGGCGATCAGCTCGCGGTACCAGGCGTGCAGACGGGCGTGCGGCTCCTGTGCCGGTTCGCTCCAGTCCAGGCAGGAACGGTTGCGGGTGGCCGGGTCCTGCGGGTCCGGAACGTCGTCCGCCGCCCAGCCGTGTGCCGCGAACTCCCGCCGCCTGCCGTTGCGGACGGCCTCGGCGAGCGCCGGATCGGTGTGGTCGGTGAAGAACTGCCAGGGCGTACGCGCGCCCCATTCCTCGCCCATGAACAGCATCGGGGTGAACGGACCGGTCAGTACCAGGGCGGCGGCGCAGGCCAGCAGGCCGGGGGAGAGGGCGGCGGAGAGCCGGTCGCCCTGGGCACGGTTGCCGATCTGGTCATGGGTCTGGGCGTAGCCGACGAAGCGGTGGGCCGGGGTGCGGGCGATGTCGACGGGGCGGCCGTGGGTACGGCCGCGGAAGCCGGAGTACGTGCCGTTGTGGAAGAAGGCGCTCGTCACGGTCTTGGCGACGGCGGCCAGCGGGGCCACGGCGAAGTCGGCGTAGTAGCCCTGGGACTCGCCGGTCAGCGCGGTGTGCAGGGCGTGGTGGAAGTCGTCGTTCCACTGGGCATGCAGCCCGATGCCGCCCGTGTCGCGCGGTGTCGTCGTCCGCGGGTCGCAGCGGTCGGATTCGGCGATCAGCGAGAGCGGACGGCCGAGTTCGGCGGCGAGCGCGTCGGTCGCCGTGGACAGCTCCTCCAGGAAGGTCAGAGCCCGGTCGTCGGCCAGGGCGTGCACGGCGTCCAGCCGCAGCCCGTCGAGCCGGTAGTCGCGCAGCCAGGCGAGCGCGCTGCCCAGCAGATACGCCCGCACCTCGTCCGAACCGGGCGCGTCGAGATTGACCGCCGCACCCCACGGCGTGTGGTGGGTCCCGGTGAAGTACGGGCCGAAGGCCGGGAGATGATTGCCGGACGGGCCGAGATGGTTGTGGACCACGTCCAGGACGACCGCGAGCCCGAGACCGTGCGCCGTGTCGACAAAGCGCTTGAGTCCTTCCGGGCCGCCGTACGGTTCGTGCACGGCCCAGAGCGACACCCCCTCGTACCCCCAGCCATGGGTGCCGGGGAAGGGGCAGACCGGCATCAGCGACACGTGGGTGATGCCGAGTTCGGCGAGGTGGCCGAGCCGGGCGGCCGCGGCGTCGAAGGTGCCCTCGCCGGTGTACGTACCGATGTGGAGCTCGTAGAGGACGGCGCCGGGGAGCCCGCGGCCCGTCCAGTCGTTGCGCCAGGTGTACGCCGAGTGGTCGACGACGGCGCTCTCGCCGTCCGGGCCGTCCGGCTGGCGGCGCGAGCGCGGGTCGGGCAGCACGCTCCCGCCGCCCGCGCCTTCGCCGGCCTCGCCCCCGTTCAGCACGAAGCCGTAGCGGTCCCCGTCCGACACCTCCGCGTCGGCCGTCCACCAGCCGTCCCGCAGGGCATCACGCCCCATCGCGTGCGGCGCACCCGCCAGTCGCAGTTCGACCGAGTCCGCATCCGGTGCCCATACCTCGAACAGCATGCAACGCTCCTCGTCTTCTCGCCCCCGTGCTCCATGGTCGGCAGTAGCCGCGGCGGCTGCCTCACGACACTGGATCGAGCCCGTTACTGGCGATTAAGGTCTGGTTCTGATCATTGCCCCGTCAGGTTCCGCTCAATACGCACTCCCTCTTACGGCTGTGGAGGCCCCACGCGCGACCTACGGCACCCGTCCGTACACCGCCTTCGGGGGTGACTTCGACGACGCCCCGGACACCTGGGCGGCCGGGACTCGCCGGTGCGGTGCCCCCGCGACCTGTTGAGGAGCGCTGAACAGCGACGGGGGAGTCAGGAGTCGCTGTCCCAGACCATGTCGAAGGCGCGCTCGAAGTTCACATACCCGAGGCGTTCGAAGGACTTCGCCATCGGGACGTTGCCGAGATCGGTCGCGGCCCGGATCCGTTCCGTGCCCTCCTGCGCGGCCAGCACCCTGGTTCCTTCGGCGAGGATGTCGTCGATGTACCCGTGGCCGCGCCAGTCGGGCAGCACGCCGATGTACGCGATGATCGGGTTGTAGTCGTTGCGCGCGGGGATCACGAACCCGACCGGCCCGCCGTCCGGGAGTTCGGCGATGCGCCACCACTCCCGCGGCGTCGCGTACCCCGCCAGCTCCTCGTCGTAGTGCTTCTCGGCCGCTTCCCGGGTGCCGAGTCCGGACTCCAGGTCGGCCCGGCCGTGGGCGTCGAGGGTGCCCTCCATCACCGGTGTCATCAGCGCGAGGAGGTCCTCCCGCCCCTCGACCGGGCGGAACCGCAGCCGGCCGCTGTCGGCGGGGACGGGCGTACCGGCGCGCCACTCCAGCCGCAGCCGCTCGACCAGCATCCGCGCACCGGAGCGCTCCATGACCCGGATCCGGGCCTCGACGACATCGCGGGCCGCCGGGTCCTCGCGCCAGTCCGACGGTACGTAGCGTCCGTACTCGGGTCGCGGGGCGCCGGCCGGCACGACCGCCGACGTCGCCGCCTCCAGCAGCCGCAGGCCCGCCTCGCCGCGCTCGGGCTCGGGCAGGCTGTCGTCGAGGTCGAAGATGTCGAGGAACTGCGGCGTGCCACCGTCCCGGCTCCACCACGCGATCCGCGCCACCACCCGCTCGCCGCGCAGCGCCACCCACATCCATTCGGGCCGGCGGCGCCCGCTCTCCAGGTCCTCCACGAGTTCGTGGTCGAGGACGTACGAAAGCCGGCGGAAGAGCCCGAGCTCCTGCGGGCCGGTGAGCGGACGGATGGTCAATTCTGTTGGTGCTGAGGCCACACGATCTCCTTGAAGTGCGCGGAAGCCTTCCGGCGGTCGCCGGAGGGCCCGCGGCGGCAGACAGTAGCAACGTCCGCCCGGCGACACCCCGGAATTCCCGAGTGGGTGTTCCGCGCCGGCCAGGAGGGCGGCACACGGGGTTGCGAGCTGCTGTCGGTTTGCTGAACTGACGTGCGTTGCAGTGAGCAGGAGTGAGTCCTGTCGGCGGCTTCGCGGGGCGGGAACGGTTCTTCTGGACACCCCGGGGCGGTCGGCCCGACAATTGGCCGTGTGACCTCCCCCTTCGAGTTCCACACGTACCCCGCGCGGCTGTCCGACGCCCAGCGCGACCGTGTTCTCGGCGTACTCAGAGACGGCGCGGCACAGGGCAAGCTGTCCCACGACACCTTCATGCGGCGCATGGAGCTGGCCCTCACCGCCCGGCGCTCGGAGGAGCTGGCGGCGCTCACCGCCGACCTGGAGAGCCGAGGCCGATGGTCACGGCGGGTACTCCGGGTGGTGAGCGGAGTGTCCGGCTTTCCCGGCCGGGTACGCAGGGTCTGGCAGACCGAACGGCTGCCGACGCTCCTGCTCCCCGCCCCGAGCCCGTACCCCCTGCGGATCGGCCGCGATCCGGGCAACGGGCTGCGGCTCAACCACGAGACCGTCTCCCGGCTCCACGCGGAACTCACCGCGCAGGGCGGCAGCTGGCTGCTGCGCGACCTCGGCTCGACCAACGGCACCTGTGTCAACGGACAACGGGTCATCGGCACGGTCCCGGTCCGGGAGGGGGACCAGGTGAGCTTCGGCCGCATGAGTTTCCGGCTCTCCGCGCCGGTCCTCGGCCCTCCCGCCCGCTGACTCGGTCTTCAATCCCGCCGCCGACAGGCCGACCTCGTCGAGGAGTTCTGCCGCTGGCTGCCCGCCGGTTCCACGCCCGGCATGCCCGCCCGCTCGTACCTGCCCCGGCCGTCCCGCACCGGCAGGGGCACCGCCGTCACCCCCTGCGCCCGGCACACCGGACTCCGCGAGACCGCGCTCGCCTCCTTCCTCGCCAGCCTGCTGGACGCCCCCCGACCTGCTGGACGCCCCCGACCTGCTGGACGCCCTGCGCATCGAACCCGCCCTGGCCGACCGGGCCTGCGCGCCCTGCTCGACGCGATGCCCCGGATCCGCCGGGCGGACGGGTTCCGCCCGGCCGGCACCGGGCTGCTCACGCGCGGTCCACGAACCCTTCTCGTCCGACCCGGCTGAGCAGCGCCACCGGCCTCTCGGCGAACAGTTCGACCATCGCGACCGTGGCCCCGGTGAACTTCCGGCCGGGTGACAGCAGATCGGTCCACGGCCCGTCGTCCGGCAGCGCCAGCTCCGTCCCGTGCCAGCCGCCCGACTCCGCCAGCCGCAGCGACAGCCTGGTCACCGCGGTCACCACCTCGCCCGAGCGGCAGAAGGCCAGACAGTGCGCGGCCGCCGGACCACGGGCGCTCAGCGGGGTGTACGTACCCGACTCACCGAACACCTCGGGCCGCTCGCGCCGCAGCCGCAACGCCACCGCCGTGAGCTCGCCCTTCTCGCTGGAGGCCCCGTCCGCGGGTGCGTGACGGAACGGCCGCCGGTTGTCCGGGTCGACCAGCGCCACGTACTCCCGTTCCGTGCCCTGGTACAGATCCGGCACACCCGGCATGGTCAGCTGCACCAGCGCCGCACCGAGCACATTGGCCCGCACGTACGGGACGAGCATGCCCGCGAACCGTTCCAGCGCCTCGCGCACCGGACCGTCTTTCGCGGCCGGTCCCGCCGCGACGAAGTCCGTCACCGCCCGCTCGTACGCCGGATCCGGCTCGGTCCAGCCGGTGCAGAGCCCCGCCTCGCGGACCGCCTTCAGCAGCGCGGGCTCCAGCCGCCCCGCCCTCTCCCGGGCCGGCAGCTCCGCGCAGCCGTAGGCCGTCTGCCAGGCGTGCCAGGCCAGCTGCGCGTCGGGCGCGGCCGTCGGAATCAACCGCTCCAACTCCACCAGCAGCCAGGACCACTGGTCCGGACACTCCGTCAGCACCGCGATCCGGGACCGTACATCGGCACTCCGTTTGGTGTCGTGGGTGGTCAGCGCCGTGCCCGAGGCGGGCCAGTCGCGCGCCAGCCGGGCGCAGAACGCGTGGAACTCGTCCGGTGTCACCGCCGGATGCCCGGGATCGCCGCCCACCTCGTTGGCCGAGATCAGCGGAACGTACCGGTAGAACGCCATGTCCTCGACCGACTTGGCGCGCGACGCCGACGCCGTCTGGGCGAACCGGGTGCAGAACGCGGTCCGGTCGGGACCCCCGCCCAGCCGTCCCAGTGCCAGGTCCCGCACCACGTCCACGGCCGCCGCCTCCTCCGGAACGGAGAACGCCGCCTTCGCGTCCCGCACGACCGCGTCGGGGAGCGTCGCCCGGGCCGCCTCCGTGCAGGGTCCGCCGGCCGTCACGTACGGGCGGTAGACGGGTACGCGCACGAGCAGTTCGCGCACGGCCGCGTGCAGCGCCCACGGGGCGTGGTCGCGCAGCGCGGGATCCCCGGCGCAGATGCGTACGGCGAGCCGGGTCAGCAGCGCGGTCTCGGCAGCCAGCTCATGCGTCACCACCCGGTACGCGGCGCGGCGGACGGTCGACGTCCAGTCACCGCCGCGGTTCCCGGCCGGTCCCGCGTATTCCCGGTAGCGGCCGATCAGCTCCGCCGCGCCCATCGGATCGACGAAGAGGCCGTCGATCCGATGGAGCGCGTCGTACCCGGTCGTCCCCGCGACGGCCCAGTCCGCGGGCAGGGGTTCGGCACCGGTGAGGATCTTCTCCACCACCGTCCACCGCCCGCCGGTCGCCGCCGAGAGCCGCTCCAGAAAGGCCGCGGGATCGGCGAGCCCGTCGGGGTGGTCGACGCGCAGCCCGTCGACCACCCCGTCCCGGACCAGTTCGAGGATCTTGCCGTGGGTGGCGGCGAAGACCTCCGGGTCCTCCACCCGCACCCCGATGAGGTCGGAGATGGTGAAGAACCGGCGGTAGTTCAGCTCCGTACGCGCCAGCCGCCACCAGCCGAGCCGGTAGTGCTGGGCATCCAGCAGTTCGGGCACGGGAAGGTGGGCGGTGCCCGCCCGGAGCGGGAACTCCTGTTCGCCGTGGCGCAGCACCTCCCCGTCGACCCGGAACCGGCCGATCTCGTCGCCGACCGGCCCGGCGAGCACCGGCAGCAGCACCTTGCCGCCGCCCGCCGCCCAGTCGATGTCGAACCAGCGCGCGTACGGGGATCCGGCGCCCTCGCGCAGTACCTCCCACAGCGCGCGGTTGAGGCGGGGAACGGCGGCCATGTGGTTCGGCACGATGTCCACGATCAGCCCGAGCCCGTGCTCACGCGCCGTACGGGCCAGCTCCCGCAGCCCCTCCTCCCCGCCGAGTTCGGCGCGTACCCGGCCGTGGTCGACGACGTCGTACCCGTGTCTGGAGCCGGGAACGGCTTCGAGGACCGGGGACAGATGCAGATGGGAGACGCCGAGCGCGGCGAGATACGGCACGGTGTGCGCGGCGGCCGAGAACGGGAAGTCCGGCTGGAGCTGGAGCCGGTAGGTGGCGGTGGGCGTCATGCGCCGTTACGTACCCGGACCACGGCCTTCTGTGTCACGGAACGCCGCAAAGGGCTCGACCGGCGGTGTCGTCGGCCGTCGGCCCGGATGCCGGCCGGGAGCTACGCCGGCCGCTGCAGCACCGCCATGCTCCGCCCGACCAGCGTCACCCGTTCGCCCGCCGACACCTTGGGTCCGGAGCGGGGCAGGACCCCGGCGGGGCGGGCCGTGTCGACCACGACCATCCACTGCCGTCCGTGGTTCACCGGAACGGAGAACTCCAGCGTCTCGGCGCTCGCGTTGAACATCAGCAGGAACGAGTCGTCGGAGATCCGCTCGCCGCGCTGCCCCGGCTCGGAGATCGCGTGGCCGTTGAGGAAGACCGTCAGTGCCTTGGCGTGCGCGGCTTGCCAGTCCCGCTGCGTCATCTCGCGGCCCGCGGGCGTGAACCACGCGATGTCCGAGAGCTCGTCGTGCGTGCCTTCGACCGGCCGTCCGTGGAAGAACCGGCGGCGGCGGAAGACCGGATGGTCGCGGCGGAGCCAGACCATCGCCCGGGTGAACTCCAGCAGGCTGCTGCCCAGACCGTCCGTCTCGGCCACAGCGTCCTCGTCCGTGCCGTCCGCGTCGCCCGTCGCGGCCTCGGCGGGGTCGGGCCAGTGCACCCACGACAACTCGCTGTCCTGGCAGTACCCGTTGTTGTTGCCCCGCTGCGTGCGCGCGAACTCGTCTCCGTGGCTCAGCATCGGCACCCCCTGCGACAGCATCAGCGTGGCGATGAAGTTCCGCATCTGCCGCATCCGCAGCTCCAGCACGTCCGGCTGGTCCGTCTCGCCCTCCGAGCCGCAGTTCCAGGACCGGTTGTGGCTCTCGCCGTCCCGGTTGCCCTCGCCGTTCGCCTCGTTGTGCTTGTCGTTGTACGAGACCAGGTCATGCAGGGTGAACCCGTCGTGGCAGGTGGTGAAGTTGATCGAGGCGAGCGGCCGCCGTCCGTCGTCCTGGTACAGGTCCGACGACCCGGTCAGCCGCCCGGCGAACTCGGCGAGGGTCCTCGGCTCGCCCCGCCACAGATCCCGCACGGTGTCCCGGTACTTGCCGTTCCACTCGGTCCACAGCGGCGGGAAGTTCCCCACCTGGTAGCCGCCCTCGCCCACGTCCCACGGCTCGGCGATCAGTTTCACCTGGCTGACCACCGGGTCCTGCTGCACCAGGTCGAAGAACGACGACAGCCGGTCGACCTCGTGGAACTGCCGGGCCAGAGTGGCCGCCAGATCGAAGCGAAAGCCGTCCACGTGCATGTCCGTGACCCAGTACCGCAAGGAGTCCATGATCAGCTGGAGCACGTGGGGCGACCGCATCAGCAGGGAGTTCCCGGTGCCCGTGGTGTCCGTGTAGTACCGCTGGTCGTCCGCGAGCCGGTAGTACGAGGCATTGTCCAGGCCGCGGAAGGAGAGCGTCGGACCCAGGTGGTTGCCCTCCGCGGTGTGGTTGTAGACCACGTCGAGGATCACCTCGATGCCCGCCTGGTGCAGCGACCGCACGGCCTGCTTGAACTCCAGCACCTGCTCACCCCGGTCGCCCCAGGAGGCGTACGCGTTGTGCGGGGCGAAGAAGCCGATGGTGTTGTAGCCCCAGTAGTTGGCCAGCCCCGCGTCCATCAGCCGGTGGTCCTGCACGAACTGGTGCACCGGCATCAATTCGATCGCCGTGACGCCCAGTTCCGTCAGATGGGCGATCACCTCCGGATGGGCCAGCCCCGCGTACGTGCCGCGCAGTTCCTTCGGCAGCGCCGGATGGAGCATCGTCAGGCCCTTCACATGGGCCTCGTAGATCACCGTGCGGTGGTAGTCCGTACGGGGCCGCCGGTCGTCGCCCCAGTCGAAGTACGGGTTGACCACGACGGAGGTCATGGTGTGCGGCGCCGAGTCGAGATCGTTGCGCGCGTCGGGCCGGCCGAACGGATAGCCGTACACCGCCTCGCCCCACCGGATCTGCCCCGCGACGGCCCGGGCATACGGATCGAGCAGCAGTTTGGCCGAATTGCAGCGGACGCCGCGCTCCGGTTCGTAGGGACCGTGGACCCTGAATCCGTACCGTTGCCCGGGCATCACCCCGGGCAGGTAGGCATGACGGACGAACGCGTCGGTCTCCCTGAGTTCCACCGCCGTCTCGGAACCGTCGTCGTGCAGAAGGCACAACTCGATTCGGCTGGCGGCCTCCGAGAAGACCGCGAAGTTGGTCCCGGCGCCGTCGTACGTGGCGCCGAGCGGATACGCCTGTCCCGGCCAGACCTGCATAGGTTCGACTCTTCCACTTCTGATCCGGGTGTCTGGGGCTTGCGGGCTGCTTGAGCCAGATCTTCCCCGAAAGAGGTGCGGCTGCCTAGGACGTCGCGCGGTCCGGTCAACATCGGGCACCTCCGTGTCGCCCGAAAACGGAATCAGGGGCTCCGAGCCGGTCGCGGGCCCCCGCAGAGAGCCGGGGACAGGGGGTCCAATCACTATGAATCCGCTCACTACGGCAGATCTTGCCCCTGGGAACATGCCTGCGTCACACAGGAGTTGACGAAGCAGCCTGTGCATCCGGCTGCACCGGATCCCGCTCGCGGAGTACCCTTCCTTGATCGTTGGTGGGGGAGCGGAAGGCGGTGCGCGGGTGAGCTCGGGAGGGTTCGAGCTGCCTCCAGGTGACACAGGTCACGAGGGGGAATCCACCGATGCCCCGCCCGGGGCGGTCTCACTTGCGCGGCCCATGGAGATCGGCGCGGAGCTGGACTGGGGAGCGGACGCCTGGAGCGAGGTGCGTATGCGCGCCCAGCGGGCCGGGCGTGCCTACATCTGGCTGAATCTCGTGGAGCAGCGGCTGCGTGCCGTGGTCGCCGCGGTGCTCCGGCCCATCTACGAGCCGGTCCATGGCGAGGACTGGGTGGTGGCCGCAGCCGGGCCTGCCGGGCAGGAGTGGGTGCAGCGCGCCGTCGCCGTACGCGAGGTCTCCCGCCGCAAGGGCTATCTACTGGACCCGGCCGACGACAATGTGCTCAGTTTTCTCACGCTGCCGCAGCTGCGTGAGCTGATGGTCCAGCACTGGCCGTGCTTCGAGGCGTACTTCGACGACCGGCGCGAGGTCGAGCTGGCGCTCGACGAACTGGAGGTCGCCCGCAATGTGGTCTCCCGCAACCGGGCCCTGAACGAGGCGGTCCTCGCCCAGGCCGAGCGCGCCTCGGCCCGGCTCCTGGAGATTCTGGGCAACGGCGCGGTGGTCCCCTCGGCCGACCGGCTTCCGGTCGACGCCGTCGAGGAGCTGGTCGGTGACCGGTACGCGGATGTGGTCTCCGTCCATTCCGACCGGGTGCGGCTCCAGCGCCAGCTGCCCGCCGAGGATCTCTTCGGCGGTTCACGCCGCCTCGACGCGATCGGCATAGGACTCAATCTGCTGGTGCAGAACTTCTCCGGCCGCAGGCTGATCCGGCTCGCCGAGTCGGGCTGCCGGGTCCGGCTGCTCTTCATCAACCCGGCGAGCAGCGCGGTAAAACGCCGTGAGCGGGAGCTGGGCCTCAAGAAGGGCGAGCTGAGCCGGTCGGTGGAGATGAACATCCTCCATATGCGCCGGGTCCGCTCCAAGCTGCGTGACCCGGGCGCGTTCGAGATCCACGTCTTCGACGAGACGCCGCGTTTCACGGCCTATCTGGTGGACGGCGACGGGACGGACGCGGTCGGGGTCGTCCAGACGTATCTGCGGCGCGCACGCGGCATGGAGGCGCCCGTGCTGGTTCTGCGGGGCGGCGGGCGCGCGGTGGTCCGGGCGGGGCAGGACAACGAGCGCGGGCTGTTCGAGACGTACCGCGAGGAATTCGAGTCGGTCTGGACGGACTCCCGGCCCGTCTCCTGACGCCCCTTCCAGCGTTGTCAGTGGTGCGTGCGAAGGTGGTCATCACATGGGGGAACGCACCACAGAAGGAGGTACGGGATGAGCTGGCACCAGAAGTGCCCGGTCGGCTTCGGCCCGGAGACGAGCGGCACGGACCCGCTGGAGGCCCGGATCGCCACCGCTGCGGTCGTCGGGCCGGGGGCGGTCCGATGAGCTGGATCGGCGGGCCGTTGCTGGCGTTCGACCTGGAGACCACGGGGACGGATGTCGAGACCGACCGCATCGTGACGGCGGCGGTCGTCCGGCTGGAAGCGGACGGATCCGTGTCCCAGGAGCGGACCTGGCTGCTGAATCCGGGGGTGGTCATACCCGAGCAGGCCTCGGCGATCCACGGCGTCTCGACGGAACGTGCCCGCGAACACGGGGCGCCCGCCGCCTCCGCGATCGGGGAGATCGCACGGGCCGTCGCCGACGGGCTGCGCTCGGGGACGCCGCTGGTGGTGATGAACGCACGCTACGACCTGTCCCTGCTCGACCGGGAGTGCCGGCGGTACGCGGTCGAGTCGGTCAGCGAGCGACTGGGCGACGCGCCTTCACCCGTCATCGATCCCTTGGTGATCGACAAGCATGTCGACAAGTACCGGAAGGGGAAGCGGGCCCTCCACGCGCTGTGCGCCCACTACGGGGTGCCGCTCGACGACGCGCACGACGCGAGGGCAGACGCCGTGGCCGCTGCCCGCGTGGTGCGGCGTATGGGGGAGAAGTACCAACCCGTCGGAGTGATGCCGTTGGACGACCTGCACAGTCTTCAGGTGCACGCGGCAGCCGAGCAGTCGCTCTCCTTGCAGGCCTATCTGCGGCGCACCGCGGATCCCGCGGCGGTCGTCGAGCCGGCCTGGCCGCTCATTCCCCGGAGGCGGGAGCCTGTGGGCGGGAGAGGGGCATCCGACCCCCGGGGGCCGTCAGTTCGGAGCCGGTGAAGCCTTGTCGTCGGCCTTGAAGTCGTAGTTGATCTGCTCTCCGTCGACGGAGGTGACGGTGACCGACACGCCCAGGGTGCTGCCGTCGCCCGCGGTGAGCGTGCACCGGGTTTCGGTGCCGACCTTCCCGGCGAGGTCCTCCGGGCACGCGATGTCCGGCTTGGGCTGGCCCGTCGTGGAGGCGAGCTTGTCGGCGAGCGAGTCGGACAGCTTCTCCGCAGACAGTTTCGGCTCGGTCTTTCCGATGCTGACCGACCCCGAGCAGCCGACGAGCAGCACGCCGGCGGCCACGGCCGAGAGGCTCCACGTGGCTACGGACAAGCGGGCTATGGTCATTGGGGGCTCCATTCCGAATGATCAAGGCAGTCGCCGGAAGCATACGTGGAACCGTGTTCCGCGGATGCCGCCGGAGCGCGGCCGGCCCACCTCCGGCAGCGGGCGGGAACATGCCGGGCTGACCTCGGTCCGGGCCGGAGCCCGATGGGACGGGCGTCCCCGCGCAGGGCGGGGGAGGCGGCGGGGCCAGGCGGTGAGTCGTGGTCCCGCAGACCTCACAGCTTTCCGAAGATCACTCCGCGCCAGGTCCAGCCCGACTCGAGGGCGGTGTTCCGCAGGGGGTCGGTCAGCTCCGCGCTGTCGAAGCTGAATGCCTCTGTCGCTTCGAGGCGGCCGTTCTCCCCGCGTTGGAGCGTCCAGCGGCGGGAGACGGTCCTGCCCGAGCCGCGCGAGTACTCCGTCGAAGTCTGAAGCCGCGGAGGATTCCCGACACGGGTGACCTCCCACTGCTCCTCTACGGCACGCACCTCATGGCCTTCCTCGGCCAGGCGCATCCGGATCCGGATGGCGTGCGTCAGTTGGGACCCGACGAAGAAGGTATGCCAGGCGGGCTCGGCGATCCGCCACTCCGCCACCAGATCGGCGTCATGCGCCGCGCCGTCGCGGATGACGTATGGGACATCCGGCCGGTTGAGGCTGAGCAGGGCTGTCCGCAACTCCTCGGCTGAGCGTGGCGCGACCCCGTCCTCGGGGTGCCTGGTTCCGGTCAGCATGTCGAAGAATCCCATGAGGTCAACCTATGAGGGGTCGGATTGTCGGTGCAAGAAGGGCCGATCCGGCGGGACGTCCTACGAAGCCGCGCCGGTGTCCGGGCGAACCGTACGCACGAAGTCCCGGAAGTCCTCCAGGACGGCGAGGTGCTGGGACGCGGTCACCGTCAGAATCAGGCGGATCACCGCCCGTTTGCCCGGATCGGCGACGTCCAGCATGGACAGGTAGACCTGCGACTGCACGAGGTCGCGGAGCGTGCCCCCGGCGACCACCGAGACGGCCAGGGTCTGGGTGAGGCCGGGAGCGTCCGCGGAACCGACCTCGCGGCGTTCGGCGACGTCGACCGACGCGGCGGACCGGCGCAGGTTCTCCACCGACTCGTCGGCGATCTCGGGGAGCGTCGCCGCGTCCGGGCGGAACTCGCCGTCGATCGTGATGTTCGCGGTGAATCCCGCATCCGGATGCGGGTGCAGCGCGACGAATGCAGCGCCCGGCGCGCCCACTCCGTCCGGCGGTGTGGCGCGCCAGCCCTCTGGCAGTTCGAACGCGATCGGTACGGGCAGGGTGGTGGTCATCTCGGTCTCTCCTTACGGCAACGGTGCGCTTAGGCAGCGGGGCCCGTGATCGCGTGCGTCAGAACAGGCTGCCGATCCCGTTGCCTATCCAGCTTGCTGCATCTCCCACCGTGTCGACGACCTTCCCCGGGTCGACGGTGAGCTCGAATCCCACGGCGCCACCGAGGGCCGGGGAGATGCCCACCTTTGGGCCGAAATGCCACACGCCATTGGCGTCCTTACTGGCGTTCAGGCTGGCCTCCGCGCCGGGACCGGCCCAGCCCTCGGCCGTGACGCCCACGCCGATTCCCCCGACGTCCGCGCCTGCGCCGACGCCGCCCTTCGCGCCTGCGAAGGCCTCGGCGCCCAGGTGCACCCCGTCCAGACCCGCCCCCGCGTTGACACCGGCCTCGGCGCCCGCCATGGCCTCCGTACGCCCGTACACCCCGACGGGGCCGGCATCGGCGCGTCCGTTGGCCGAGGCCTCGCCGCCCGCGAAGGCGCCGGCTTCGGCCTGGACGCCCTCGTGGGTGATGCCGGCGGCCGCCGAGCCCTTGGCGCCCGCATAGGCCTCGGCGCCTCCGGCCAGTTTGAGCGGGCCGTTGGTGAGCGTGCCCTCCGCGCTGGCGCGCCCGAGGTCGGCGTGCGCCTCGGCCTCGGCCAGCTTCCCCTTCCCGGTATCGGGACCGGTGGCCTCCGCCCCGACACCGGGGCCCGAGGCCTCGGACTCGGTCTCGGAGACCCATCCGTCCTTCTTGCCGGGCTTGGGGTCCGGCTTGCCGGCCTTCGCCAGATCGCCCTCGGCCTGAGTGTTGAACCCGCCGAGGCCGATCCCGTCGGTCGAGGCATCGATCGTCGCGCGGGACAGCGCCCGCTTCACACTCTGGTCGGCGGCGTCGACGGCCTTGACCGCCTTGGCTATCTGGTCGGTCCAGCCCTGCGCCTTCTCGCGGGCGTCGGCCATCAGCGTGGGGTAGTCGGGGTCGTGGTGGAGGGCGAACCTCTCCTGCTCGGAGAGGTTGTCGTACCCGACGTAGGTCGCCTTGCCGGAGCCGTCGACCTTGTAGTCCTTCTTCTCGGCGTCCTCGACGAGGTCCTTGACCGCCTTCTGCAGGCGGGTCAGCTCGGTGTGGGCGTCCGTGAGGAGACTGGCGATGGCCAGCGCCTCCGTCTTCGCCGCCCCGTACTCGAAGGCCGTGGCCGAGGCATTGTGCTGCTGGGCACCGTAGGCGAGACCCTGCCAGTTCCCGTTGCCCAGCACACCCTGCACGTGCTTCTCGTAATTGGTCTTGAGCTCGCCGAAGCGCTCGCCCATCTTCTTCCAGGCCCCGGACACGTCCGCGAAGGAGGACAGGTCGGCCGTCATCACGTCGTGATAGGTCAGCGTCATGGCGGTGCCCGTCACATTCCGTCGAAGCTGCTGGGGAGCCGTATGGAGTCCGCCTGGGCGCCGGCGTTGAGGTCCTGATTCTGGAAGATATTCTGCGTGCCCTTCAGCCCGTTCAGCTCCTGCTGTAGGCGCCCCATCAGCCGGTTCGCCTGCCCTTGCCAGGCGACCAGTGCGTCGGAGACGCCCTGGTCCGAGGCCCAGCCGGAGAGGCCCTTCAGGCCGGTTTCCTGCTTCAGCAGGGGGCTGGCGGGGGCCTGCGGAGCGAGGAAGGGTGCCCGTACCGCTCCACCGCCGGCCGCCATGCGGCTGGCTGCCTGGGTGTCGGGCATCTGGTGCTCTTCCATGTACTTCGACGCGCGCTTCTTGTCACTCGGCGAACTCGCGAGCTTCTGCTCGCCGCCTTCTCCGGCTCCCATGGGCAACCCCCGTTGCGATCAAACCTATTCGGCCTCAAGGCCAAGAGGCATAGTAGGGAAGATCACCGTCCGGGGTTCCGGCGGCCCCCCACCTCGGCACCGCGCCCTCGCCCGAGCAAGGGCGCACGTCCGTGAGGACCGCTCGGCGGACCGACGGGGAGACAGGGGGGTCGGGTGCACGGCGGTGCGGGCGGGCGGCCCGCCGCGTGTATCCAGCCTCTGCCGCGCGACGGGAAGCGCCGTTCAGAAGGGGTACCAGCGCACCTCGGGGTCGTCCGCGCGCAGTGACGCCACCCTGCGCCGGAATTCCGTCAGCGCCTTGGGATTCGCCGGGGCGTGCTGGGAGACCCAGGCGCAGCTCGCCGTCTCGCGGGCGCCGCGCAGAACCGCGCATCCTTCCCAGGTACGCACATCCCAGCCATACGTTTCGGTGAACGCTTCGTAGGCATGGGCGGGCAGGCCGTACCGGTCGCGGGAGAGTGCGAGGACCACCAGATCGTGCTCGCGCAGATCGGCGGAGAAGGTTTCGAGATCGACCAGCACCGGCCCGTCCGGGCCGACGTGGACGTTGCGGGGGAGCGCGTCGCCGTGGATGGGACCCGGCGGCAGGTGCGGGGCAAGGGCCGCCGCAGCCTTCGCGAAGCCGTCGCGCCGGCCGCGCAGATAGTCCGCGTCGGCCGGGTCGATCGCATCGCCCGCGAGCCGCAGCCAGCGCTCGACGCCGCCGAGCAGCTCACGGCGCGGCAGTGCGAAGCCCTCCGGGGCGGGCAGCGCGTGCACCTGGGTGAGCAGCGGGGCGAGGTCGCGCGGCTCGGCAGGGCGTACGGCGGCGGGCAGCCGGTGCCAGAGCGTCACCGGGTGGCCCTCCACCAGCCGCGCCCCGGGCTCCGCGGCCCGTACGGCGGGGACGCCGGAGGCGGCCAGCCATTCGGCGACGGCCACCTCGCGTTCGGCCCGGTCCCGCAGCTCCGGGTTCCGCACGGCGTCCCGGCCGACCTTGACCACCAGGTCGCCCGTGGCGAACACCGCGTTCTCACCGAGCGCGAGCAGCTCCGCGCTGCCGGACAGTCCGGCAGCGGTCAGCACCTCGCGCGCACGCTTCTCATTCATGGCTCCGATTTTCGCATCCGCGCAGGTTGGCTTGACGAACCGATGGCCCGTCAGCACGATGACGAGGGCCAACCTGAGCGGCCAGAACGGTACGAAACCGATCAAATGACGCGAAGGGGGCGAATTTATGACATTGACAAGTGTGACCGTTCGATCCGGGACACACGGTCCGCCCGGCAGCCCGCACCAGAAACCGAACCGGCCGGTCGACCGGAACGCGGGCACCTGGTTCCTGGTGCTGCCGGCGCTGATCCCGATCCTGATCCTCAGTGTCGGTCCGCTCCTCTACGGCATCGCCCTGGCCTTCACCGACGCCCAGACCGGCCGCACCCGCTCCACCCAGTGGGTGGGCGGGCTGAACTTCCAGGACCTGCTCCACGACACCCTCTTCTGGGAGTCCTTCCGGATCGGCCTGTTGTGGGCCGTGGGCGTCACCCTGCCGCAGTTCGTGCTGGCGCTCGGCCTCGCCCTGCTGCTCGATCAGAACCTGCGGATGCGCTGGCTGGCACGGGCGCTGGCGATCATTCCCTGGGCGATGCCCGAGGTGGTCGTCGGCATCATGTGGCGGCTCGTCTACAACCCGGACGCGGGCGTCCTCAACGAGACCATCCACGACCTCGGCCTCGGTGACGGCCGGGCCTGGCTCACCGGACTCGCCACCGCCCTGCCCGCCGTGATCGTCGTGGGGGTCTGGGCCGGTATGCCCCAGACCACCGTCGCCCTGCTGGCCGGACTGCAGAACACCCCGCACGAACTCCACGAGGCCGCCGCCCTCGACGGAGCGGGCGCCTGGCGCCGCTTCCGTACCGTCACCTGGCCCGCGCTCAGGCCGGTCGCGCTCTCCATCACCGCACTCAACTTCATCTGGAACTTCAACTCCTTCGCCCTGGTCTACGTGCTGACCAACGGCGGACCGGGCGGCCGCACCCGGCTGCCGATGCTCTTCGCCTACGAAGAGGCCTTCCGTTACGGACAGTTCGGCTACGCCGCGGCGATGGGCTGTGTGATGGTCGCGGTGATCTCCGTGATCCTCGCGGCGTATCTCGCCGGCCGGCTCCGGGGAGGGGAGGACCGGTGAGCCTGCGTACCAGCAGATCCGCGCGCGCCGGACAGTACGCCGCACTGTCCGGCTATCTCGTCTTCCTGGCGTTCCCGTTCGTGTGGCTGATCTCCACCGCCTTCAAACCGGCGCGCGAACTGGGCTCCCTGCACCCGACCTGGATCCCCGGGCATCCGACGCTGGACAATTTCCGCGCGGCATTCGACGAACAGCCACTGTTCCGGGCCGCCGCGAATTCGCTGACCGTCGCGGCCTGCGCCGCCGTCGTCGCGGTGCTCGTCGCCACGCCCATGGCCTATGTGACGGCCCGCCACCGCTCCAGGCTCTCGACGGCCACCACCGGCTGGGTCGTGGTCAGCCAGGCGTTTCCGTTCGTCCTGCTGATCATCCCGCTCTTCCTGATCCTGAAGAATCTCCATCTGATCAACACCCTGTGGGGGCTGGCCATGGTGTACGTGGTCTGGGCGCTGCCGTTCGCGCTGTGGATGCTGACCGGGTACGTACGGGCCGTGCCCGCCGAGCTCGAAGAGGCCGCCTCGGTCGACGGCGCGGGCCGGCTGCGGACGCTCGTCTCGGTCACCGCGCCGCTGCTGGCCCCCGGCATCGTCGCCACCGGGCTCTTCGCGTTCATCACCGCCTGGAACGAGTTCTTCTTCGCGCTCGTTCTGCTCAAGACACCGGAGAAGCAGACCCTGCCGGTGGTGCTGACTCACTTCCTCGGCGCGGAGGGCGCGGCCGATCTCGGACCGCTCGCCGCCGCGGCGTTCGTCGCGACCCTTCCCTCACTGGTGATCTTCGCGCTCATCCAGCGACGGATCACGGGCTCCATGCTGGCCGGGGCGGTGAAGAGCTGATGCGCGCACCGGTACGGATGTGCGCACCGGTACGCAGGACGGCCGCCGCCGTGGCCACCGTGCTGGCCCTGCTGCTCACCGGCTGCGCGGGGACGGACCGCGAAAGGGGCGACGACGGGCACACCGAGCTCAGCTTCCAGTCGTTGGCTTGGCAGAAGGAGTCCGTCGACGCCAACAAGCAACTGGTGAAGGAGTGGAACGAAGCCCACCCCGATATCCATGTCACCTATGTGCAAGGCAGCTGGGACACCGTGCACGACCAGTTGCTCACCTCCTTCGAGGGCGACGAGGCGCCGGACGTCATCCATGACGCCTCCGACGACCTCGCCGACTTCGCGTACGGCGGCTACCTCGCCGACCTGCGGACGCTTCTCCCGGACCGGCTGACCGCCGACATCCCGCAACAGAGCTGGCGGACCACCACCTTCGGCGACGGCGTCTACGGAGTGCCGTTTCTCCAGGAGCCCCGCGTCCTGATCGCCAACACCGGGATCCTCAAGGAGTCGGGAGTCCGCATCCCGACCCCCGACAGCCCCTGGAGCTGGACCGAATTCCGGCAGGTCGCCAAGGAGCTGACGGGCAAGGGGAGGTACGGCGTGGCCTGGCCGCTCAAGGAGCCGGTCTCCGCCACCCTCAACCTCGGGCTCTCCGCGGGCGGCCGGCTCTTCCACCGCGGCGCCGACGGCAGGGTGACCATCCGTGCGGGCGCGGGCGACCAGGTCGTCCCCGGCACCATTCGCGACCAGGTCGACACCGACCACAGCGCCGCCCGCACCGCGCTCGGCATGGGCGGCTCCGACACCCTCCCCGGATTCTTCGGCGGCAAGTACGCGATGGTTCCGCTGGGCTTCTCGTACCGCCAGCAGGTTGCCGAGCAGGCCCCCGAGGGCTTCGAGTGGACGGTCCTGCCCGCCCCCGCCGGAACCGGAGGGCTTGCCCAGGGGGTGAGCCCGCAGACCCTCTCCGTCTCGGAGGCCGGCCACCACAAGAAGGAGGCCGCGCAGTTCATCGACTTCCTGCTGCGGCCGCGGAACATGGTGCGCCTCGCCAAGGGGGACTGGATGCTCCCGACCGGCACCGCGGCCCTCGCGGACCCGGCACTGCACACCGACAAGGACGGCTGGTCGACCGGTGTCGCGGTCGCGAAGGGGCTGCGGCCCGCGCCCGCCCAGTCGGTCCGCGGCTATCCGGAATGGAAGGACAAGGTCGCCACGCCCGCCCTCCAGGAGTACTACAGCGGGGCGATCGGCGCACAGGAGCTGAGGAGACGTCTGGTGGACGACGGCAACCGGGTGCTGGCCCGCTATCAGCGCTGAGACGTCCCGGAAATAAAATAGACGAGACGTATCGTCTCGCATACGGTGTGGGCATGCCGAATAGCACGCGTGCCCATATCGCCATGTTCTCCATCGCCGCCCACGGTCACGTGAACCCGAGCCTGGAAGTCATCCGGGAGCTCGTCGCCCGTGGGCACCGCGTCAGTTACGCCATCCCCGCGTCCTTCGCCGAGAAGGTCGCCGCCACCGGCGCCGAACCGGTGCTCTACACCTCGGTCCTGCCGACCGAAGAGGCCCCGGACGCCTGGGGCACCGAAGTGATCGACAACGTCGAACCCTTCCTCGACGACGCCGTACAGGCCCTGCCCCAGCTCATCGCGGCCTTCGAGGGGGACGAGCCCGATCTCGTCCTGCACGACATCACCTCCTACCCGGCGCGGGTCCTCGCCCACCGCTGGGGCGTCCCCGCGGTCTCCCTCTCGCCCAACCTGGTCGCCTGGGACGGGTACGAGGAGGAGGTCGGCGAGCCGATGACCGCCGAGCTGAAGCGGACCGAGCGCGGACGGGCGTACTACCGGCGCTTTGAGGAGTGGCTCGCCGGGAACGGGATCGATCAGCACCCGGACCCGTTCGTCGGCCGGCCGCCGCGGTCGATCGTCCTGATCCCCGAGGTGCTCCAACCGCACGCCGAACGCGTCGACAGGGCGGTTCACACCTTCGTCGGCGCCTGTCAGGGCGACCGGGCGGATCAGGGGGAGTGGCAGCGCCCCGCCGAAGCCGACAAGGTGCTGCTGGTCTCGCTCGGCTCGACCTTCACCAACCAGCCCGGTTTCTACCGCGACTGCATCACGGCCTTCGGTGATCTGCCCGGCTGGCACGTCGTGCTCCAGATCGGCGCCTGGGTCGATGCCGCCGAACTCGGCGACGTACCGGCCCAGGTGGAGGTGCACTCCTGGGTGCCGCAGCTCTCCGTGCTGAAGCAGGCGGACGCCTTCATCACCCACGCGGGTGCCGGGGGCAGTCAGGAGGGGCTCGCCACCGCCACCCCGATGGTTGCCGTACCGCAGGCCGTCGATCAGTTCGGCAACGCCGACATGCTCCAGGCGCTCGGTGTCGCGCGCCACCTCCCGATGGCCGAGGCGACCCCCGAGTCGCTGCGTGCGGCCGTGCTCGGCCTGGTGGGGGACCCCGAGGTGGCGAAGCGGGCCGCGGCCGTGCGGGAGCGGATGGCGGGGGAGGGCGGCACGATGCAGGCGGCCGACCTCATCGAGGCCGAACTCCCCGGCTGACGGCGGCTGGTCTCGTCTCGGGCCGAACTCCCCGGCTGACAGTGGCTGGTCTCGTTTCGGGGCGGACTTCCCGGCCGGCGGCTGCCGGTCTCGTCGTGGGGCGGACTTCCCGCGTGGCGGACGGGGGTGGAATCAAGCCGACTCCCGGCCCGCCCGGGGGTGCCGCCCCGCTCCGTCTTCCCGTCTGCGAACCGTGCCGGTCGTCGTTGCGGGAGCGGCGAGTCCCGTACGTGGGGCGGACGTTGCGACGGGCGTGCCCGACGTGGGTGCGGCTGGCCGGTTTCTTATTACGAAACCTTGTTGAGTAAGTCACAGCCGCATGAAGGTCTTGATCTGAGCGCGTCAATCGGCGAGGGTTTCGAGCCAACCCCCGGAGATATTCCGGCCGGGGGCCAATCCCCCCACAAAGAATGACGAGGAGACCCCTCTTCATGGCAATTCACAAGCGCGCACGCCGAATGAAGCTGACCGCGGCGATAACCGCGGTGGCCGCAGCCGCCGGAGTCACCCTGATGGGCAGCTCCCTGGCCGGAGCCGCCCCTGCTCCCGCGATGGGCATCGTCTACGGTGCGGACGCGGCGGACACCGTCCCGGGCAGCTACATCGTGATGCTGGACCACAAGGCTGACAAGGCGAAGCTCGCCAAGGAGTACGGCGGCAAGCTCCAGCGGAACTACGACTCCGCCATCAACGGCTTCTCCGCCAGCGGTCTTTCGCTGACCGAGGCCAAGCGCCTGGCGGCCGACCCGGCCGTCTCCAAGGTCGTCCAGAACAAGAAGTTCCACATCGACGCCACCCAGGACAACCCGCCGTCCTGGGGGCTGGACCGGATCGACCAGACCGAGACGGCCGGCGACAACGCGTACACCTACCCGGACAGCGCCGGCGAGGGCGTCACCGCGTACGTCATCGACACCGGTGTCCGCACCACGCACAACGAGTTCGAGGGCCGGGCCAGCTCGGGCTACGACGCCGTGGACAACGACGACAGCGCCGATGACGGCAACGGCCACGGCACCCATGTGGCGGGCACCATCGCCGGTGCGACCTACGGGGTCGCCAAGAAGGCGAAGATCGTCGCCGTCCGGGTCCTCGACGACTCCGGCTCGGGCACCACCGAGCAGGTCGTCGCAGGGATCGACTGGGTCACCGAGCACCACGAGGGCCCCTCCGTCGCCAACATGAGCCTCGGCGGCGGTGCGGACGAGGCGCTCGACTCCGCGGTCCAGAAGGCCATCGCCTCCGGAGTCACCTTCGCGGTGGCAGCCGGAAACGACTCCGCCGACGCGAGCGAGAGCTCCCCGGCCCGTGTCCCGGAGGCCATCACGGTCGCCTCGTCCACGGTGGACGACGAGCAGTCCTACTTCTCCAACTACGGCTCGATCGTGGACATCTACGCCCCGGGATCGGACATCACCTCGTCCTGGAACGACAGCGACGGCGCCTCCAACACCATCTCCGGTACGTCCATGGCGACCCCGCACGTCGTCGGTGCCGCCGCCGTCTACCTCGCCGGACACCAGGACGCCACCCCGGAAGAGGTCGCCACGGCGCTGACCGACGGTGCCACTCCCGACGCGATCTCCAACGCGACCGAGGGCACGCCGAACAAGCTGCTGAAGGTCGTCGAGTAACCGCCCTTCGGCAGGCATGACCGGGCAGCGGACGCCCGGCACACCGGAATCGGCGGCCGCCGTGCCCTCCCCCACGGGGCGCGGCGGCCGCACCGCGTGAAGAGACCGTCCTATGGTGTGCCCATGACGATGTACGCGGCGCTGTTGCGCGGAATCAATGTGAGCGGCCACAAGAAGGTTCCGATGGCCGAACTCCGCACACTGCTCACCGGACTGGGCCACGGCGACGTCCGAACCCACCTGCAGAGCGGCAACGCCGTCTTCAGCAGCACCTCGGAGGACGAGAACGCACTCGCCGCAGAGCTGGAGCAGGCCATCGAGCAGCGGTTCGGATTTCCCGTCCCCTGTCTGGTCCGGAACGGCGCCTACCTCGCGGCAGTTGCGGCGGCCTGTCCCTTCCCGGCCGCCGAACTCGAAGGCCGACAGCTGCACGTCACCTTCTACGGACAGCCGGTCGACGCCGAGCGCTTCGCCCGGATCGACCCGGCGGCCTACCTCCCCGAGGCGTTCCGGATCGGCGACCGCGCGCTCTACCTCTACGCGCCCGACGGCCTGGGCCGTTCCAAGCTCGCCGACGCACTGTCCCGGCCCACCGTCACCAAGGGCGTCACGGCCACCTCGCGCAACTGGAACACCGTCGTCAAGCTCGTGGAGATGACCGCACACGACGGAGCCCGCACATGACCGAACCGTCCCCCGGAGTGGCCGCGGCCGTGGAGGGCGAGCTCCGCCTCCTGGACCCGGTGGTACGGGCCTCCGCCGAACTCCTCGCCCAGGTGCTGCACCCCGAATACCGCGAGATCGACTCCTTGGGCCGGGTCTGGGACCGCGACATGATGATCGCCTCGCTCACCGGGGACGACGCCCCGCGTCCCGGCCCGCTCACCGCGTCCCGCATGCACGGAGTGCAGCTGGACGGCCAACTGGTCCACCTCACCTACGACACCGAGACGAAGGGGCACTTCGCCCACCGCAGTTCCCTGTGGCGACTGACCGGGGCGGGCTGGCTGCTCTACTTCCATCAGGCCACCCCGTTCGCCCGCACCGAGCGCCCTGGTCCCGACAGGCTCTGAGGCGGTTCAGCGACGGGCGACGCGCTGCGCCCGCGCCGTCCACCGCCCGTCCGTACGGGAGATCCGTACCGGATGACCGAAGCAGTCGCTGACCCGGTCGGTGGTCAGTACCCCGTCGGCCGGGCCCGATGCCACGCACCGGCCACCGCGCAGCAGCATCGCATGCGTGGTCGAGGCGGGCAGTTCCTCCAGATGGTGCGTGACCAGGACCGTCGCCAGCTCCGGATGCTCCTGGCGCAGCGTGTCCAGGCTGTCGAGCAACTGCTCGCGGGCGGCCAGGTCGAGGCCCGTGGCGGGTTCGTCGAGCAGCAGCAGCCGCGGTCGCGGCATCAGGGCGCGGGCGATGAGCGTGCGGCCCCGCTCCCCCTGCGAGAGCGCCGGCCAGCGGGAATCAGTCTTGCCGCCCATCCCCAGCATCTTCAGCAGCCGCTCCGCCTGCGCCCGCTGCTCCTCGCTCGCGGACCAGCGCGGCACCGGTTCGACCGAGTTGGTCAGTCCGGTCAGCACCACCTCGCGCACCGACAGCGGGGAACGCAGCGGATGACGCGGATTGACATGTCCGAGCAGCGACCGCAGCTCCCGCAGATCGACCCGCCCGAGAGTGCGCCCCAGCACCTCGACCGTGCCCCGGGTGGGGTGGTTGACCGCGCCGAGCAGCCCCAGCAGCGTGCTCTTCCCGGCTCCGTTGGCACCGAGCAGGGCCCAGTGCTCACCGCTGCGCACGGTCAGCGAGACCGAGTCGAGCAGGACATTGCCGTCCCGTACGAGCGAGACGCCGTCGGCCCGGATCACCGGGGCGGCGGCCGAGGAGCGGGGGGCACCGGCCGGGGCGGGAACGGGGGTGGTGGAATGCGTGGTCACGTGCGGGTACTCCTTCATGCGGGCACTCCTTCATGCGGGTGCGAGCGCCTCCAGGCGGCTCATGTCCTCGGCGGACAGCCGGATCTCCCGAGCCCCCAGGTTCTCCGCGAGATGGCCGGGCGAACCGGTGCCCGGCGTCGGGCACAGCACGGGGGAGCGGTGCAGCAGCCAGGCGAGGGCGATCTGCCCGCGGGTGGCACTGTGCCGATCGGCGATGCCGGCGAGCGCCGAAGCCGTCTCGCCGGTCAGGGCGCCGTTCGCCAGCGGGAACCAGGGCAGAAAAGCCAGGCCGTGGGCCTCGCACACCTTCAATACCGCGTCCGACGAACGGTCGAGGAGATTGAAGCGGTTCTGCACCGAGGCGATCCCGGTCAGGGAGAGGGCCTGCTTCAGCTGGTCGGCGGTGAGGGTGTCCAGACCGATGTACCGGATCTTACCTTCCTGCCTCAGCACCTCCAGAGTCCCCAGCTGGTCGGCCATCGGCACCTCCGGGTCCAGCCGGTGCAACTGGTAGAGATCGATCCGGTCGGTCCGCAGCCGCCGCAGGCTGGCCTCGCACATCGCCCGCAACTGCTCGGGACGGCCCGCGACATGCCAGGCGCTGTCGCTCGTCCGCACCACACCGCCCTTGGTCGCGATCACCAGATCCTCGCGGTACGGATGAAGGGCCTCGGCGACCAGCTCCTCGGCCAGTCCGGGGCCGTAGTTGTCGGCGGTGTCGACGAGCGTGACCCCTTGCTCGACGGCCGCCCGCAGCACGGCCACGGCATCCTGCCGCTCCCCGCGCGGACCCCAGTATCCGGGGCCGGTCAGCTGGGCGGTGCCGTAACCGAGACGGCGTACGGGCCGCTCGCCGCCGAGCAGGAACGCTTCGTCCAGCGGCTGTGATGTGGAAGACATGAGGGAACACTAGTCCCCATCGATGCCCCGCCCTTTCGCCCTGGGCCGAGGCGCCCGGCCCTTTCGGGGAACGGGCATGACCACCTGTGCGGCTGTGGAACGGGAGTCGGGATGCACTGCATCATCGTCGGGGCGGGCGCCGTCGGCGGCGCCATCGGGGACGGCTGTCCGAGGCCGGCCACGATGCCGCACTCGTCGACGCCAGTACCTGCTGAACCGCCGCCGTCGCCTTTCTTCAATACCGGTGTCAGTGGCCCCTCCTAGGCTGGGGCACATGAAGAACGAGCACGCTCACATGACCGAATGCGCGGCCGAAGCGGCCCGGATCGCCCGCTCCATCAGCACCGGACAGCTCGACCTGCCCACGCCCTGTGGCGACTGGGACCTGCGCGGACTCATCAACCACTGGGTGCTCTACACCTCCCACGGCCTGGAGTACCGCGCCCTGCGCAAGGACCTCCCCGAGGAGCTCACCACCCGCGACTTCACCGCCGACGCCGACTGGGCACAGCAGTACGCGGCACAACTGGACCGGGCCGTCGCCGCCTGGTCGGACCCGGCGGTCTGGGAGGGCGAGGTCGACCTGGGGGGTTCCGCGTCACCCGCTTCCGAGATCGCCGCGATGCTGATCGAGGAGATGGCCCTGCACACCTGGGACGTGGCCCGCACCGTCGGCGAGGAGCTCCGGCTCTCCGACGCCGCGGCCGCCCGTCTCCTCGACGTCGTCGAAGGCAATGCCGCGCTCTACCGGCAGTACGAGGGCTTCGCCGACGAGGTGACGGTGCCCGGATCGGCGTCCGTGCTCGAACGGGCGCTGGCCCTCAGCGGACGCGACCCGCACTGGACCGGAGCCTGAGAGCGGCCCGCCGGTCTACGCGCTGAGCGATGCCGGCCGGGCGAGCGGGACCCGGGCCTCGTCGTACCTGGTCAGCAGCAGCCGCGCCAACTCCGGTGAGGCGCCGAGGACATCGGCCCGCACGTCCGCTTCGGCCGCACCCGCGGCGATCCGGTCCGGGAGCCGGCCGGGCGCGATGACATACGGGGCCACCGCCACCCGTCGGACCCCCTCGGCCCGCAGTGCCCGCACCGCGTCCTCGGTCCGGGGGAGGGGGGCGGAGGCGAACGCAGGCCGCACGGAACACCAACCGGTGTGCCGCAGCTCCCGCGCGATTTCAGCGATCACTGCGATCGCCTCCGGGTCTGTGGAGCCCGCCGAGGCCAGGACGAGACCGGTCGAACTCCGGTCACCGGGACGGATCCCGGCTTCGTACAGCCGCCGCTCCAGTGCCGAGTTCAGCAGCGGTGACGGCCCGAGCACCTCGGCCTGCCGGATGCGCAGCCGGTGCAGTCCGGTCCGGGCCTCGTGCAGGACCGCCGGAATGTCGGACTTGGCGTGGAAGGCCCGGGTGAGGAGGAGGGGGAGCGCGATGACGTCCCCCGCTCCCTGCGCGGCCAGCCGCTCCAGCACCCGGGGCACCGACGGCGCGTTGAAGTCCAGAAAGCCGGTCTCCACGCGCAGGTGCGGCCGCAGCGACCGCACCCGCGCGGTGAGCGCGTGCACGGTCGCCGCGTGCCGCGGGTCGCGGCTGCCGTGGGCGATGACGAGGAGGACCGGAGCGGACATGGCGTGGCTCAGTTCTTGACGAGGAGACCGCGGCTGCGCAGCACCCACCGCTCCAGCGGACTGAAGATCAGCAGATCGATCGCGATTCCCACGAAGAGGATCAGGATGATGGCCAGGAAGATGCCGGGCATGTCGGCGTTGTTGCGGCCGTTCTCCAGCAACTGGCCGAGCCCGAGCCCGAGGTCCGGGGAGGACGCGATGATCTCGGCGGCCATCAGCGAACGCCAGGAGAACGCCCAGCCCTGCTTGAGACCGGCCAGATAGCCGGGCAGCGCGGCCGGCAGCACGATGTGCCAGGTCCCGCGCAGCCCGGTCGCGCCCAGCGTGCGGCCCGCCCTGAGGAACAGCGGCGGCACCTGGTCGACGCCGGAGACCAGTCCGTTGGCGACCGAGGGGACGGCGCCCAGCAGGATCACCGCGTACATCATCTTGTCGTTCAGCCCGAGCCAGATCACCGCGGGCGCCACCCAGGCGACCGAGGGCAGCGACTGCAGCCCGGACAGGATCGGGCCGATCGCCGAGCGTACGAACCTCACCCGGGCGACCAGCAGGCCCAGTGGCGTGCCGATGGCCACGGCCATGAGGAAGCCGAGAAGCCCGCGCGAGATGCTGGTCCAGACGACGTCCAGGAGCGTCCCCTGGAGCCACATGTCGGCCGCGCTGCCCCACACCGCCGCCGGTGAGGGCAGCTTGTAGTCGTCGGTGACCCGGGCCTCGACGAGCAGCTGCCAGACGACGACCACCAGGGCCACCGCGAAGAGCGGCGGCAGCACCTTGCGGAGCAGTACCTCGCGCACCGGGGTGCGGCGCACCTGCACGGCGTCCAGCGCGTCGAGCCCGGCCTCCAGCCCGGCCAGATCGTCGGGCTTGGTGTCAGTGCCGGCCATGACGGCGGATCTCCCCACGCAGTTGTCCGGTGATTTCGAGGGACAGCTCCGCCACCGCGGTGTCCTCGATACGACGCGGCTGCTCGATGCCGACCGTCCACTCGCGGGCGATCCGGCCGGGCCGGGACGACAGCAGGACGACGCGCTGGGCGAGCCGTACCGCCTCGCGCACGTTGTGCGTGACGAAGAGGACCGAGATGTTCGTCTCGCGCCAGATCCGGGTCAGCTCGTCGTGCAGCACGTCCCGGGTGATGGCGTCGAGCGCGGCGAACGGCTCGTCCATCAGCAGCAGTTGACTGTCCTGGGCGAGGGCCCGGGCCATTGCCACCCGCTGCCGCATGCCGCCCGAGAGCTCATGCACCCGCTTCCCGTACGACCCGCCGAGCCGTACGAGTTCGAGCAGCCGCTCCGCCTCCGTGCGGCGGCCGGACTTGGGTACACCGCGCAGCCGCAGCGCGAGTTCGATGTTCTTGCCCGCGGTCAGCCACGGGAACAGGGCGTGTTCCTGGAACATCAGGGCGGGCCGTCCGCCGGGGGTCTCGACGGATCCCGCGGTCGGGCGGTCGAGTCCGGCCACCAGGTTGAGCAGCGTCGACTTTCCGCACCCGGAGGCTCCCAGGAGGGTGACGAACTCCCCCGGCGCGACATCGAGCGTGATGTCGTCGAGGACGGGCTGCTGCCCCTTTGGCCCGCCGAAGGACTTGGAGACATGCGTGATACGGGCGGCGTGCCCGACCGCTGTACGGTCCTCGGCCCTGGCGAGGGTGGTCGCCATGGTCGTCACCTCCTGGAATTCCTGGGTTCGGGTGGCTTACTTGACGCCGAGACCGGCGTCGGCGACCTCGGGCCTGCCCACGGCCCTCAGGACCTTGTTCAGCGGCTTCAGGTCGTAGATGCCGTTGAGGTCCGGCTTCTCCAGCAGTCCGGCCTTTACCGCGTGCGCGGCCTCCGCGTCCAGCGTGGCGGCCAGCGGGTCATCGGTGATCTGGATCGACTTCCACGCCGGGTCCAGGACCTCGGGGGGCAGCGCCTTGCCGGTCAGCTCCTTGAGCGCGGCGTTGGCGGAGGCCTTCGCCTTGCCCGGGTTGGCGTTGATCCACTCGTTGGTCTTCACCGAGCCGCGCAGCACTGCCTCGACCACATCCGGGTGCTCGCTCAGGAACTGCTGCGACACGATGATGTTCGTGATCACGAACTTGTTGCCGGGCCACAGGGCCGACTCGTCGAGCAGTTCCTTCGCTCCCTCGGCGACCAGCTTGGACGCGGTGGGTTCGGGGACCCAGGCGCCGTCGATGGAGCCGGACCGGTAGGCGTCCGGGGCCACTTTGTTGTCCGTGCGGACCACGGAGACGTCGCCCTTGCCGCTCTGGGCGTCGACCTTCCAGCCCTTCTCGGAGATCCAGTTGAGGAACGCCACGTCCTGGGTGTTGCCGAGCTGCGGGGTGGCGATCTTCTTGCCCCTGAGGTCGTCCAGGGTCTTGATCTTCTTCGGGTCGACGACCAGCTTCACCCCGCCGGAGGCGGAACCGCCGATGATCCGCAGGTTCTTGCCCCTGGACTTGGTGAATCCGTTGATCGAGGGCGAGGGGCCGATGAAACCGATGTCGATCGACCTGGCGTTGAGCGCCTCGATCTCGGAAGGGCCGGCGTTGAACTGCGAGGTCTTGAGCCGGGTGCCGCCGAGTTCCTTCTGGAAGATCCCCTCCTGGTCGCCGACCAGCGCGGTGGCGTGCGTCAGGTTGGGGAAGTAGCCGATCCGCACGGTGTCCGTGGAGAGCTTCTTCGCGTCGGCCGCGACGTTCGCCTTCCCGGCGTCGTCCTTCTTCGCCTCGGAGCCGTAACCGCAGGCGGTCACTGCGACGGCGAGCAGCGGCAGGGCGGCGGCAGCGGCGAGGCTGCGGCGCAGCGTGGTACGGGGGGCAGGCACGGGAGGCATTCCTCTCGTCGGCCCGGTTGTCGCATCCTTCGGAACTATGGGGACGCGGCCGGGAAGTCGGCAGGTCTTCGTATGAACTGGCTGAGCGGGCGGTGCGGGCGGGCGCGCAGGCAGTGCGCGTACGTCATCGCGCACATCGTGCGACCCCGCCCTGGCCGCTGCCGAGGACGCCGCTGCCGACGCGGCCGCCCTCCTTCGCGAACGTGGAGTAGATGTCGATGGTCATCAGAAGTCCCATGCGGCGTCGTCGGCCGCGGCGGTCTCGGGCTCGGCCACGGCGGCGAACGAGGCCCCGGCCATGCCGGCCGTCAGCGTGGTGCCGTCCGTCGGGTCGATCAGCAGGAAGGAGCCGGTGCGCCGGGAGTCCGCGTACGCGTCGAGCGCGAGCGGCTCCGCGGTACGGACGACGACCCGGCCGATGTCGTTGGCGACGAGCCTGCCCGGCGCCGGGTGCTGGGAGAGGTCGTCCAGGGTGAGGCACGAGGGGATGTCCTTGACGATCGCCTTGACGGTGCGGGTGGTGTGCTTGAGCAGCACCCGTCGGCCGACGGTGAGCGGCTGGTCGGCGACGTGGCAGACGGTCGCCTCGATGTCCTGGGTGACCGCGGGCGCGTCGTCGGACGGCGCGATCAGGTCGCCGCGCGAGATGTCGATGTCGTCGGCCAGCCGGATCGTCACGGACTGGGGTGCCCAGGCGATGTCCACGCTCTCGCCGAGCGCGTCGATCGCGGTGACCGTCGACGTACGGCCCGAGGGCAGCACGGTGACGGGTTCGCCGACACGGAAGGTGCCGGCCGCTATCTGGCCCGCGTAGCCCCGGTAGTCCGGGTGCTCGGCGGTCTGCGGCCGGATGACGTACTGAACGGGGAAGCGGGCGTGGCAGCTGGTGAGGTCGTGGCTGACCGGTACCGTCTCCAGGTGTTCCAGGACCGTCGGACCGCCGTACCAGTCCATGTGCGCAGAAGGTTCCACGACGTTGTCACCGGCCAGTGCGGAGATCGGGATCGCGGTACACCAGTTTTCCTGGGGGTCCCCCCCAGACCCCCAGCCGGGGACGCCCAGGGACGCGGCGTACGCGGTGAACTCCTCGGCGATGGCGGCGAAGACGGGCTCCGCGTAGTCCACCAGGTCCATCTTGTTGACGGCCAGCACCACATGCGGCACCCGCAGCAGCGCGGCGACGGCGGCATGGCGGCGGGTCTGCTCGACGACACCGTTGCGGGCGTCGACGAGGACGACGGCCAGCTCGGCCGTCGAGGCGCCCGTCACCATGTTCCGGGTGTACTGCACATGCCCCGGGGTGTCGGCCAGGATGAACCGGCGGCGCGGCGTGGCGAAGTAGCGGTAGGCGACATCGATGGTGATGCCCTGCTCGCGCTCGGCCCGCAGCCCGTCGGTCAGCAGCGCCAGGTCGGGCGTCTCCTGGCCCCGGTTGCGCGAGGCGTGCTCGACGGCCTCCAGCTGGTCGGTGAGGACTGACTTGGAGTCGTGCAGAAGGCGTCCCACCAGGGTGGACTTGCCGTCGTCGACGGACCCCGCGGTGGCGAACCGCAGCAGGGTGGTGGCCGACAACTGTTCTGTGTGCCGGGTGAGTGCGGTCATCTTAGAAGTACCCCTCGCGCTTGCGGTCTTCCATCGCGGCCTCGGACAGCTTGTCGTCGGCACGCGTCGCGCCCCGCTCGGTGAGCCGGGAGGCGGCGATCTCGGTGATCACGGCGTCCAGTGTCGTCGCGTCCGAGTCGACGGCGCCGGTGCACGACATGTCGCCGACCGTGCGGTAGCGGACCTGCCGGGTCTGCACCCGCTCGCCCTCCTTGGGGCCGCCCCAGTCGCCCGCGGTCAGCCACATGCCGGAGCGGCTGAAGACCTCGCGCTCATGGGCGAAATAGATCTCCGGGAGCTCGATGCCCTCGCGCGCGATGTACTGCCAGACGTCCAGCTCGGTCCAGTTGGAGATCGGGAAGACCCGGACATGCTCGCCAGGGGCGTGCCGCCCGTTGTAGAGCTGCCACAGCTCGGGGCGCTGGCGGCGCGGGTCCCACTGGGAGAACTCGTCGCGCAGCGAGAAGACCCGCTCCTTGGCGCGGGCCTTCTCCTCGTCCCGGCGTCCGCCGCCGAACACGGCGTCGAAGCGGTGCTGCTGGATCGCCTCGGTCAGCGGCACGGTCTGCAGCGGGTTGCGGGTGCCGTCCGGACGCTCGCGGAGCTTCCCGGCGTCGATGTACTCCTGCACGGAGGCGACATGGAGTCGCAGCCCGTGCCGGGCCACCGCGCGGTCGCGGTACTCCAGCACCTCCGGGAAGTTGTGCCCGGTGTCGACGTGCAGCAGCGCGAACGGCACCGGCGCGGGCGCGAACGCCTTGAGCGCCAGATGCAGCATCACGATCGAGTCCTTGCCGCCGGAGAACAGGATCACCGGCCGCTCGAACTCGCCCGCCACCTCCCGGAAGATGTGCACCGCCTCCGACTCCAGGGAGTCCAGGTGACTGAGTGCGTACGGATGGCTCGTGCCCTCCGGCACGGTCGCGACGGTCGTCATGCCGCACCCCTCTCGCTCAGCAGCGCGTACAGCTCCGCCGCGGACTCCTGCACGGTCTGCCGGTGCGACTCGATCCGCAGATCCGGCGACTCGGGCGCCTCGTACGGGTCGTCGACCCCGGTGAGCCCGCTGATCTCGCCCGCCGCCTGCTTGGCGTAGAGCCCCTTCACATCGCGTCCGGAGCACACCTCGACCGGGGTCGCGACATGCACCTCCAGATACGCGGTCCCCTCGGCCTGGTGCCGCTTGCGGACCGCGTCCCGGCTGTCCGCGTACGGGGCGATGACCGGGACCAGCACCTTCACGCCGTTCGCCGCCAGCAGCTCGGCGACGAAGCCGATGCGCTGGACGTTGGTGTGGCGGTCCTCCCGGGAGAAGCCGAGACCGGCCGAGAGGAACTCCCGGATCTCGTCCCCGTCGAGCACCTCCACGCGGTGGCCCTCGCCGCGCAGCCGCCCGGCGAGTTCGTACGCGATGGTGGTCTTGCCCGCGCTCGGCAGACCGGTCAGCCAGATGGTGGCACCCGTCTCCGTCACGCTCATCGAAGTCTCCTGATCAGTCGGCATCAGTGGTGCAGCCCGCACTCGGTCTTGCCGCGGCCGGCCCAGCGTCCGGCGCGCGCGTCCTCGCCCTCCAGCACCCGGCGGGTGCAGGGCGCGCAGCCCACGGAGGCGTAGCCGTCCATCAGCAGCGGGTTGGTGAGTACGCCGTGCTCCGCGACATACGCGTCGACGTCGTCCTGGGTCCAGCGGGCGATCGGCGAGACCTTGACCTTCTGCCGCTTCTCGTCCCAGCCGACGACCGGGGTGTTCGCCCGGGTGGGGGACTCGTCGCGGCGTAGCCCGGTCGCCCAGGCCGTGTACCCGGTCAGCCCCTCCTGGAGCGGCTGGACCTTGCGGAGCCTGCAGCACAGGTCGGGGTCGCGGTCGTGCAGCTTCGGCCCGTACTCGGCGTCCTGCTCGGCCACCGACTGCCGCGGGGTGAGCGTGATGACATGGACGTCCAGCACGGCCTCGACCGCGTCACGGGTGCCGATCGTCTCGGGGAAGTGGTAGCCGGTGTCGAGGAAGACCACGTCCACCCCCGGGAGGGCGCGGGAAGCGAGGTGTGCCACGACCGCGTCCTCCATCGAGGAGGTGACGCAGAACCGCTTGCCGAAGGTGTCGGCCGCCCACTGGAGGATCTCCGGCGCCGAGGCGTCCTCCAGCTCCCGGCCCGCGCGCCCGGCCAGTTCCCCGAGCTCGTGCGAGCTGAGTTCCCCGGCCTGCTGAATATCCCTCATATCCCGTCCCCCTCAACGTGTTTGCGCGTCAGCCCGCGGGTCAGCAGCCCCAGGAGCTTCAGCTGGAAAGCGCGGTTGCAGGAAGCACATTCCCAGGCCCCGTGTCCGGTCTCGTGCGGGCGCAGGTCCTCGTCGCCGCAGTAGGGGCAGTAGAACGGTGCGGCGCGTTCGCTCATGACAGCGACTCCGCACCGGCCCGCGCCGCCCAGGCCGCGAAACGCTCGCCGTCCTCGCGTTCTTCCTGGAAGCGGCCCAGGACCCGTTCCACGTAGTCGGGCAGCTCGGCGGCGGTGACCTTCAGGCCACGGACCTTGCGGCCGAACCCGGCCTCCAGGCCCAGGGCGCCGCCCAGATGCACCTGATAGCCCTCGACCTGGTTGCCGTCGGCGTCGAGGACGAGCTGGCCCTTGAGGCCGATGTCGGCGGTCTGGATACGGGCGCAGGCGTTGGGGCAGCCGTTGATGTTGATGGTGAGCGGCTCGTCGAAGTCCGGCAGGCGGCGCTCCAGTTCGCCGATGAGCGAGGCGCCGCGCGCCTTCGTCTCGACGATCGCCAGCTTGCAGAACTCGATGCCGGTGCACGCCATGGTGCCGCGCCGGAAGGGCGACGGCCTCACCTGGAAGTCGAGCGCCTCCAGCCCGGCGACCAGGGAGTCCACCTGGTCCTGTGCCACGTCGAGGATGAGCATCTTCTGCTCGACGGTGGTGCGCAGCCGGTCCGAGCCGTGCGCGGCGGCCAGGTCGGCGATCTTGGCGAGTGTGGACCCGTCCACGCGGCCGACCCTGGGTGCGAAACCGACGTAGAAACGGCCGTCCTGCTGCCGGTGCACACCCACATGGTCGCGCCAGCGGCTGCTGGGCTGCTCGGGCGCGGGCCCGTCGATCAGCGGGCGCTTCAGATACTCGTCCTCCAGGACCTGGCGGAACTTCGCGGGACCCCAGTCGGCCATCAGGAACTTCAGGCGGGCGCGGGTGCGCAGCCGCCGGTAGCCGTAGTCACGGAAGATGCCGACGACTCCGGCCCAGACGTCCGGCACCTCGCCGAGCGGCACCCAGGCCCCCAGCCGCTCGGCGAGCCGCGGGTTGGTGGAGAGACCGCCACCGCCCCAGACGTCGAAGCCCGGACCGTGCTCGGGGTGGACCACGCCGACGAACGCGATGTCGTTGATCTCGTGCACCACGTCCTGCACCGGCGAGCCGGAGATCGCGGTCTTGAACTTGCGCGGCAGGTTGGAGAACTCCTTGTTGCCGATGTAGCGGTCGTGGATCTCGTCGACGGCGGGTGTGCCGTCGACGATCTCGTCGGCGGCGATACCTGCCACGGGGGAGCCGATGATCACGCGCGGGCAGTCACCGCAGGCCTCGGTGGTGGAGAGCCCGACGGCCTCCAGCTTCTCCCAGATCGCCGGGACGTCCTCGATGCGGATCCAGTGCAGCTGGATGTTCTGCCGGTCGGTGATGTCGGCGGTGCCGCGTGCGTACTCCTGCGAGATCTCGCCGATAACCCGCAGCTGCGTGGTGGTCAGCCGGCCGCCGTCGATCCGGACGCGCAGCATGAAGTAGCGGTCGTCCAGCTCCTCCGGCTCCAGGACCGCGGTCTTGCCGCCGTCGATGCCGGGCTTGCGCTGGGTGTACAGACCCCACCAACGCATGCGTCCACGAAGGTCGTTGGGGTCGATCGAGTCGAAACCGCGCTTGGCGTAGATCGTCTCAATGCGTGTCCGCACATTGAGACCGTCGTCGTCCTTCTTGAACTGCTCATTGCCGTTGAGCGGAGTGTGGTGCCCCACGGCCCACTGGCCTTCGCCACGGTGGCGTCCGGCCTTGCGGCGGGGCGTGGCGGGCGCAGGCTGTTCCGGGGTAGCGGCCATGACAGTACGTCCTTCGTTACTGCAGGAGGGCGGCTCTGAACTGCACACTCGCGCTGAGGCGCGGCGGTGCGCAGGGTTTGGCGGAGAAAGGGGATCGCGGCGGTGGTGCTGGGACTCTCAGCTCGCCGGACAGATGGCGCTGGACATGCGGCCGAGATCGACGTGGCGTCGACTCACCAAGGCAATTCCAGTTCCGGGCATGACGGAAGCGTGGCACGCGAATCTCCGAGCAGTCCACCACTATCCATGATGTGGACGATAGCGTCCCGTGATGCGAGACGTCATGGTGTCTGTCCCGCCATTCCTCCGGGCCGGGCCGCCCGTAATGGCCGCAATCACCCCACGTGTCGCCGGAAGCCGCAGCCCGGCCGGCGGCGTGCTACCGCTGTGCCCCCGGCCACGGTCCCGGCGTCGCCACCTCGGGCTCCGGCTCCACCTTCGTCTCGAAGAGCCGGAAGCCGCGCCGCAGATAATTGTCCATGGCGTGCGGGCCGTCCTTGGAGCAGGTGTGCAGCCACACCCGCTTCGTCGGCGTCCGCTCCGGCCAGCGCTCCGCCAGGTCCCAGGCGCGGGCGACCCCGTACGACAGCAGATGGCCGCCGATCCGGCGCCCCCGGAAGGCGGGTATCAGCCCGAAGTACATGATCTCGACCGCGCCCTCGTCCTGCGGGTCCAGCTCGATGTATCCCGCGGGGGTGCCGTTCGCGTACGCCACCCAGGTCTCCGCCCCGGGCCGGTCCAGGGCCTGCTGCCACTGCGCGTACGTCATCGGGAGCCGGTCCGTCCACCGGATGTCACCGCCGACCGCCGTGTACAGGAACCGGCTGAACTCGGGCAGCGCCACCCCGGACCGCACGATCCGTACATCGCCCTCCGGGACGGCGGCGGGACGCAGATCGTCGGGGGAGGTCTGTTCCAGGGACCAGGTGGTCACCTCGGCGGTGGCGCCGGCGGTGGGTGCGGAGTTGCTCATGGGTGCCAGGGAACCATGCCGTCCGTCCCGGACCCAAGCCGGTCCCGTGGCCCGGACGGGCCGCGGCCCGGCCATCGGCGGCTCCGCCCACAAGCGGCCGTGGGACCGTTCGCGAGCGAACAGGGGAGGTCCTATGCGGAAATGGCCCTGCGCGCCTCGGTCACCACCGGAGCCGTCGAGCGCGGCAGCAGATCGGCAGGGTGCTCCGGGTGGATCACCTCCACCTCGACACCCTCGCCGAAACGGTACGGGCGGTGCGCGAGCACCTCCGCGAGATGGCGTCGGATCCGCGAGATCTCCGCCCGCACCGTCACCGTCCGGGTCGCGTCGCCGAAGACGTCCTCCGCCAGCTCGGACGCCGTACGCCCCTCGCGGTGCAGCGCCAGGGTGTAGAGCAGCTCGGCGTGGCGCGGCGAGAGCCGCTGAGTCCACGTGTCCACCGGGCCCACCACATGGACCATGAGGCCACGCGGCCGGCTCAGATCCAGCACCACCCTCCGCTGCGGCCCGTCCGCCGGACCGTCGGCGACCCGCACCAGCCAGCCGCCGCGCAGCGGCTCGACCTGGCACATGCCGAGCGACGGCAGCCACACCCGGCCCGGTCGCAGCGACTTCGGCAGCGGCAGCCGGTCCACCGGCGGCATCCCCGTCACCGCGGCGAGCCAGCCGTGGGCGTCCACCGCCAGGGCCCGGCCGCCCAGCCGGGACAGCAGCGGTGCCGCCACCGCACGCAGCCGGTCGATCGCCTGCAGATGCCGGTTCCTGATCTCGCTCTCGGCCAGTCTGGCGACCGAACCGACCAGGGCGAGCGAGGTCGGATGGAACGTGGACACCGGCCCGCTGATGTCGACGATGCCGATCAGCCGGCTGTCCCGCGGATCACGGACCGGAGCCGCCGCACACGTCCAGTTGTGCAGACTGCGCACGAAGTGCTCCGACGAATGGACCTGGACCGGTGTCCGCGAGACGAGCGCCGTCCCGATCGCGTTCGTCCCGGTGTCCGCCTCCGCCCAGGCCGCGCCCTCCGACAGGCAGATGCCGTCCGCCCGGCGCAGTACCCCCGTATTGCCCCGGCGCCACAGCACCCGGCCCTCCACATCGGTGATCACCACGATCTGCTGGGCGGCGTCCACGAGCGAGACCAGGCATTCGTTCAGCAGCGGCATCACCTCGCTCAAGGTCGAGGACCTGCGCCGGCGCTCGATCTCGTCCATCCCCAGCAGCACACTCTCGGTGGACTGGTCCGGATCGACACCGCTGCGCAGCATCCGGTCCCACGAGGCGCTGATCTCCGCCCGCGGGGCGACCGGCGCATGCCCGCCGGCGAGCCTGGCCTCCCTGGCCCGGTGGATCAGGCGCAGGGCCTGGACGGACTCCGGGACAGCCGATCGCGTCACCTCGGCGGCGCTTGTCTCCACTCTCATTCCCCCCAGATGCCAGAGCCGGCGCGAAGGCCCGAGGGCCCCATCCTGCCCGTTTCGAGGGGGCCGATAGTGCGCACTCCACACAATGGTTGCAACCCTTTGCAACTCTGGCGAGGGGGTGCGGGTCCGTACGAGAGTGACGGAACACCGTACGGCGGAGCCTGTGCCCCGCCGCTCGATGTGCACAGCATGGAGGGTGGTGCCGTGTCGGCGCAGCACCACCCTCCGTTGCTGCACGGTCGGCTACCGCTCGACGGGCCGCGCCCGTTCCACCACCGATGCCAGATCGAGGCTGTGCGGCAGCGTCCCGAACGCCGTGCCCCAGTCCCGGCCCAGGCGCGACGCGCAGAACGCGTCGGCGACCTCCGGCGGCGCCCAGCGCACCAGCAGCGAGCCCTGGAGCACCAGCGCCATCCGCTCGACCAGCCTGCGGGCCCGCGCCTCGATCCCGGTCAGATCCGCGAACTCCGTCAGCATGTCCTTGACCGCCCCGTCCAGCCGGTGATCGGCTCCGCGCGCCCTGCCGATCTCCCGGAGGAACGCGTCCAGCGCCATCGGCTCGCGCTGGAGCGCCCGCAGGACGTCCAGCGCCTGCACATTCCCCGAGCCCTCCCAGATCGAGTTGAGCGGAGCCTCCCGCAGCAGCCGCGGCATTCCGGACTCCTCGACGTAGCCGTTGCCGCCGAGACACTCCAGCGCCTCGCCCACCACCGGTGCGCACCGCTTCGTCACCCAGTACTTCGCCGTCGGCACCGCGATCCGGAGGAAGGCCCGCTCGCTCCCGGTATCCGCGTCGTACGCCGCGGCCAGCCGCAGCGCCAGCACCGTCGCCGCCTCCGACTCCAGCGCCAGGTCGGCCAGCACATTGCGCATCAGCGGCTTCTCGATCAGCACCCCGCTGAACGCGCTGCGGTACGTGCAGTGGTGGATCGCCTGCGCCACCGCCTGCCGCATCAGCGCCGACGACCCGACCACGCAGTCCAGCCGGGTCGCCGCCACCATCTCGATGATGGTGTGCACCCCGCGCCCCTCGTCGCCGACCCGGCGGGCCCAGGTCCCGTCGAATTCGACCTCGCTCGACGCGTTGGACCGGTTGCCCAGCTTGTCCTTCAGCCGCTGGATCGCGAACGGGTTGCGGGTGCCGTCGGGCAGCACCCGGGGGAGCAGGAAACACGTCAGTCCGCCGGGCGCCTGCGCCAGTACCAGGAATCCGTCGGACATCGGCGCCGAGCAGAACCACTTGTGGCCGGTGAGCAGATACTCGCCCTCCGCGGACAGCGGCTCGGCCCGCGTCGTGTTGGACCGTACGTCCGTCCCGCCCTGCTTCTCCGTCATGCCCATCCCGAAGAGCACACCGGACTTCTGCGCGGCGGGCCGCAGCCCCTGCTCGTACACCGTCGAGGTCAGCAGCGGCTCCCACTCGGCGGCCAGCGCCGGGTCGGTGCGCAGCGCCGGCACCGCCGCGTGCGTCATCGACAGCGGGCAGCCGTGGCCGGCCTCGGCCTGCGTCCACACCAGGAAGCCGGCCGCCCGCCGCACGTGACCGCCGGGCCTGCCCCAGGCGTCGGTCAGGCCCGCGGTGACCGCATGACCCAGCAGCCGGTGCCAGGCCGGATGGAACTCCACCTCGTCGATGCGATTCCCGTACCGGTCGTGGGTGCGCAGCACCGGCGGATTCTCGTTCGCCTGCGCTCCCCAGGCCTGCACCTGCGCGGAGCCCGCGGATCTGCCGAGCTCGCCGAGCTCGCCCCGGGCCGGGGCGAGCAGCTCGGCCGGCAGGTGACGTCGCACCGCCTCGGTGAGCGCGAGGTCGGCGGCGAAGACGTCGTAGCCGACCAGCGGGGGTACCTGGTTGAACACTGTGTGGGTGGTGGCTGCCATGCCGATACGGTAAGGACGTGCAGGCAGCAAACGAAACACCCGAGCGGCCACCGGGGCGGCTCCACCGGGCCAGGGTCCTCTACCGCAACGTCTCCAAGCGGCAGATGGTCTGGCAGTTGCTCAAGGACACCATCAACTCGTGCATGGAGTACCGCATTCTGGGACTCGCGGCCGAGGCGGCGTTCTTCACCCTGCTGTCCCTGCCGCCGCTGCTGCTCGGTCTGATCGGGCTGCTCGGATACGTCGACGAGTGGACCAGCACCACCACGGTCGCCTCCATCGAGCGCAACATCCTCAACGCCGCGCAGACGGTGCTCAGCGAGCGGGGCGTGAACGACTTCGCCAAGCCGCTCCTGGCGGACGTCACCACCGGCGCCCGGCCCGATGTCATCTCGATCGGCTTCGCGATCGCACTCTGGTCCGGCTCCCGCGCGGTCAATGTCTTCATCGACACGATCACGGTGATGTACGGCCTCGACGGCCAGCGCGGCATCGTCAAGACGCGACTGCTCTCCTTCCTGCTGTACGTCGTCGCGCTGCTGCTCGGTGCGGTGGTGCTGCCGCTGCTCGTGGTCGGCCCGGACAGGGTCGTGGAATTCATCCCGTGGGGCACCGAGCTCATAAGCGTCCTGTACTGGCCGCTGGTGATCCTGCTGTCGATCGCGTTCCTGACGACGCTCTACCACGTGTCCGTCCCGGTCCGTTCGCCGTGGATCGAGGACATGCCGGGGGCGCTGGTGGCGCTCGCGATGTGGGTGCTGGGCAGTTTTCTGCTGCGGATCTATCTCACCAGCACGGTCGAGGGGCCCACGATCTACGGCTCGTTGGCGGCCCCGATCGCCGTTCTGCTGTGGATCGGCGTCTCCGCGTTCGCGGTGCTGGTGGGAGCGGCGGTCAACGCCGCCATCGACCGGGTGTGGCCGTCGCTGGCCACGGCCGCGGCGCGTGCGGCCAATGACCGGGTACGGGCGGCCCAGGCCGCGGAGTTCGTCGCGCGGACGCAGGCGGAGAGCCGGGACGGGAGCTGGGACGACGACGATGACGACGATGATGACGACTACGGCGAGAGTCCCTACATGCCGTCCGAATTCCCCGAGCGCTGGTCGAGGTTCCTGCCGCCGGACGATGTGAAGTCCAGGCTGCAGCCCAGCCGCGACAAGGAGTCGGACAAGCCGAACTCGGACAAGCCGAATTCCGGCGAGCCGGACAACGCGGCCGAGGACTGAGGAGCCCGCCGGCTAACCGGCGGGCGGTGCGGGCGGTGCGTCCGGTGCCGGTGGGGCCGTGGGCTCCGGTACGGGGGCGGCAGCCGGAGGCGCGGGAACGGCTGGTGTCTCCGGTGTCGCGCCGGGGGACCAGGACAGCTTGACCACCAGATGACCCTCGACCGCGCTCTTGGCGATCACGGCCCCGGCCTCCGCGGTGATCTTCACTCCGAATTCCAGCTCCACACCGTCCGGTTTGAGAGTGCCGTCCCGGAATACGGCGAGCGCGGACTCGGCGGCCGAACGGATTCCCGTGAGAGCGTTGTCGAACGTACGCCCCGCCCTGGCCAGGGTGTTGTCGTCGCCCAAGGCGACCAGTTGCGCACCCGGCGTATGGCGGTCGACCTCGACCGTCACCATCGCGCCGCTGTCGGTGGTGAACTCCATCAACGCTGTCATGACCCGCCCCCGGGAAGCCGATTCCGTTCTCCGACGAGATGGGGTCGAGACTAGCGTGTGGAGCATGGGTGGCAGGTACGAGGAGTGGGCGTCGCGGTTCGACGGTGCGACGGTGTGGACACTGAGTGCGCCGCAGGGATCGGTCCATCCGGTGCTGCCCGACGGGTGTATGGACCTGCTCTGGATCGACGGACGGCTGCTCGTCGCGGGCCCCGACACCCATGCCGGGACGTCGCCCGCCGGGACCGGTGGGCAGTACGCCGGGATCCGCTTCGCGCCCGGCACGGCCCCCGCGCTCCTCGGCGTACCGGCGCACGAACTACGTGACCGCCGGGTCGCCCTCGCGGATCTATGGCCCGGCGCGCTAGTCCGCCTGCTCACCGAGCGCCTCGCCGAAGCCCCCGATGCGGCCGCCGCACTGGAGGCCGTCGCCCTGCGGCGGGCGGCCGGAACCCCACCGCCGGACCCGCTGATGCGGTCCGTCGCCGCACAGCTGGGCGGCGGCCGGTCCGTCGCGGACACCGCGCTGGCGGTGGGTCTCGGCGCCCGTCAGCTGCACCGCCGTTCACTGGAGGCCTTCGGCTACGGGCCCAAGACGCTCGCCCGGGTCCTGCGGCTCCAGCGCGCGCTCGCCCTCGTCCGGTCCGGAAAACCGTACGCCGAGGCGGCGGTCGAAGCGGGCTGCACCGACCAGGCCCATCTCGCACGGGAGATGCGCGACCTGGCCGGGACCACCCTGACCGCCTACCTCACGCCGCCCCGGTAGCGGGCCGGACGGATGTTCCGGCCTCAGAGCCTGTCGGGTGACCTCTGATCGGGCGGCCACGCCCTGGCACGCACGCTTCCCGCGTTGCCGAAATGCCCAAGTAGCTCCTTCCCCAAGCTCTCAGCTTCGTTCGAGCAGGGGAGACCCCATCCGAGGACATCCCGGCGCCTTGGAATCGCACGCACCAGACCGCGTCCGCTACCCGATCGAAGGTCACCCGACAGGCTCTCAGCCGCCGTTGCCGGCGAACAACGACACGGCGCAGCCGTCCGGGTCGAGGACCACCGCGTAACGCTGCCCCCACACCGCGTCCCACGGCTTCAGATGCCCCCGGTACCCGGCGCCGGTCAGGTCGTCGTACACCGCGTCCACCTCCGCCGGGCTGTCGCAGAGAAAGGCGAGCCCGAGTCGCTCCCCGCCGCCCGGCGCGGTCCATTCGGGGTCGAACGACCGGGTGACCTCCTCGGTGTCCCACAGCAGGCGTTGCCCGCCCGGGAGTGTCACTTCGACGTGGGGTGCGGATTCCGCGTCGGCGGGGATGTCGAGACCGAGCCGGCGGTAGAAAGTGAGCGATGCGGCCAGATCCGCGGTGATGATGCCGATCGCGTCCATACGTGGTGTCATGCCTCGACCGTAGGCCGGTCACCGGCCCGGGTCTTGTACAAAACGGACGTGGCCACGATCTCCGGGCCGCCGCGGACGTACCGGGGCTGCCCGGGGCCGCGGGATCTGCCAGGGTCTGCCCGACCCGACCCGACCCGACCCGACCCGACCTGACCCGACCCGACCCGACCGCCCCGGCGCGGCCTCGCCGGGGCCGTGGCCGGACCCGGCGAGGGCCGTCCGGCTGTCAGGACGGCGCGCTGCCGGCCGTGCAGTCGGCGGGTGAGGTCCCCGGGGCCGTCAGCGCGAGGCCGAGCTGGGCACGTTCGGTGACCCAGCGGCTCGGGCGGTGGCGGGGGTCGCCCGTCGTGCGGTGCAGCGCCCGGTGCAGCTCCAGCATCCGCGCGGCGCCGATCCGGTCGCCCCAGGCCAGCGGGCCGAAGGGGTAGCCGAGCCCGGCCGTGACGGCCAGGTCGATATCGGCGGGAGAGGCGAGGGAGCGTTCCGCGATCGATGCCGCGACCGACACGATCGAGGCGAGCAGCCGCTGCGCGACCGAGCCGGCCGTGTCCCGTACCACCGAGACCGCGTAGGGCCCGTCCCCGCCCGCCGCCCTCGCCAGTACCGCGCGGGCGTCGTGTGCGGCGGCCGGGTCCGCCGCCGGGGTCACGGCCAGCACCCGGCGCCGGCCGGCCGGAGGCAGCGGGTCCACGCCGAAGGTCCGCCGCGCGGGCAGCCGGTGCGCGGCGACCTCCGAGGCCACCGTGGTGCCCCAGACCGGAACCAGGACGACGGCATCGGCGGACGGTTCCGTACCGGTCTCGACGACGGCGCCCGCGGCGGTCAGCGCCTCACGCAGCGCGGCCGCGCCCCGGTCCTGCGGCGCGGTGCCGTGGACGAACACCGGGCGGTCCGCGTCGCCCGTGACCGGCGGTTCCGGGTCCGGGGCGGGCGCCTCGGGGCCGTGGTCGAACCAGCCGCGCCCGGTCTTGCGGCCGTGCAGTCCGGCGGCCACCCGGTTCGGGGTGAGGTAGGAGGGGCGGAGCCGGTCCGCGTACCGGAACCCCTGCCAGATGGAGTCGGTCACCGCGGCCGTCACATCCAGACCGGTGAGGTCCATCAGCTCGAACGGTCCCATCCGCAGGCCGAGCACGTCACGGGCGATCCGGTCGATGCCCGCCGGGTCGGTGACCGTCTCCTCCAGCAGCGCCAACGCCTCGGTGACCAGACCGCGACCGGCGTGATTGACCAGGAAACCGGGGGTGTCGGCGACCGTGACCGCACGGTGTCCGCAGCCCTCGACGAGTGCGGTGAGGGCCGGCGGGATCTCCGGGCGAGTGGCCGCGCCAGGGACGATCTCGACGATCTTCATCAGCGGCACCGGGTTGAAGAAGTGCAGCCCGGCCAGGCGGGTCGGATCCTCCAGCCCCGCGGCGATCCGGGTGACCGACAGGGACGAGGTGTTGGTGGCGAAGACCGCCGTCGCGGGCAGCGCCCGCTCCAGCCGGCCGAAGACCTCCGTCTTGGTGTCGAGATCCTCCCGTACGGCCTCGATGACCAGTTCGACGTCAGCTCCCGCCGTCCACGGGTCGTCGAGCGGGACGAGCCGCTCCAGGGCGGCGGCGGAGTCCTCGGCGGACATCCGGCCCTTCTGCACGGCCCGGTCGAGCATCGACCGTACGAAGTCCACGGCGGCCGTCACCGCCTCCGTACGTACGTCGCACAGCTCGACGGTGTGTCCGGCGGTCGCCGCCCACTGGGCGATGCCGCGGCCCATAGCCCCGGCGCCGACGATCCTGATACGCATGGCGGTTGCGGTCCTCTCAGGGTGTGACATGTGATCCGTCTCAGCGAAGACAGACGCGGTCCGGGTCCACGTCCTCGTGCAGCAGCCGGAGTTCGGCCGCGGTCGGCGGCGGTACGGTCCCGATCGTGTCGGCGGCCTTCAGGTCCCAGCCGGTGGCTGCCCGTACCTGTTCGACGGTGACGCCCGGGTGGACGGCGACCAGCCATCTGGGTATTGCCGCTGCGGTCGGCGCGCTGGGCGTGGATGATCGTCACATCCGGGTTGACCGGCGGTGCGACATAGATCTCCTCGGCCTCGCCGTCCGGGCCCGGGTACGGCGAAGTGACCTTGCGCAGAGCGCTGTTGACGGACGGCAGATCGCTGCCGCCGTAGCTGCGCAGCGGGTGGAACGGCAGCCGCTGGGCGCCGGCGAGGTAGCGGCAGATCATCCCGTAGTGGCTGTACTCCTCGAAGGCGAGCGGTGCCGGATCGCCGCTCTCGATGCGGCGGCGCAGCTCGCCGAGCGATCCGGCGGAGGAGTTGCCCACGAAGGAGGAGACCAGTCGCGAGACACAGCCCGCGGCGACCATCTGGTCCACCACGATGTCCGCGGTCATCCGGACGCCCATCTCGTCCCCACCGCCGCGGGCCACGAGATCATCCGTCAGGGCCGCCGGAGCCTCACCGCAGACGGTGCCACCGTCGTGGATGAAGGCGGCGATCGCCGCCTTCATCGACATCGTCTTGTTCCTCCGGCCCGGCGTGGCCACGGTGCTCCTCCGGCTCTGCGCACGCCCTGTGTACGCGCGTCGTCCCACCGTGTCAGCGGCTATTGATTGCTGTCCAATACCAAATTAAGGTCGCACCAAGACGGCCCAGTAATTAATTGAGGAGCGGGCATGGAGTTGCGTCATCTGTCCGCGTTCGTCGCCGTGGCCGAGGAACTGCACTTCGGGCGGGCCGCGAAACGACTGCAGATGGCCCAGCCGCCGTTGAGCCAGCAGATCCGGCAGCTGGAGAAGGAGCTGGGCGTCCAGCTCTTCGAACGCAACACCCGGTCGGTACGGCTCACCAGCGCGGGGGAGTCCTTCCTTCAGCCTGTAAGGACCGTGCTCGGCGACCTCGACACCGCGGTGCGCGCGGCGAAGGCGGCCGGACGGGGTGAGTGCGGACGGGTCACCATCGGCTTCGCGGGCGCCTCCAGTCACGAGACGCTGCCGCTCCTCACCCGGGCCGTACGCGCCGCCCACCCCGCGATCGAACTGGTCATGAAGGGGCAGACGTACGCGAATGTCGCCCTCGACCGGGTCGCCGGCGGCTCGCTCGACCTGGGGTTCGTCCGGCTGCCGGTGACCCGGCCGGGTGTGGCGTACCGGGTGATCGACGAGGAGGAGCTGGTGTGCGCGCTGCCCTCCGACCACCGGCTCGCCCGGCTGGAGAGCGTCCCCATCGGGGTCCTGGCGGAGGAGCCCTTCGTCTCCTTCCCCGCCAACACCGGCTCCACCGTGCGCGACGCCATGGTCGGGGCCTGCGAGGCCGCCGGGTTCAACCCGCGCGTGGTCCAGGAGGCGCCCGACTCGTACACCATCCTGGCGCTCGTGGCCGCCGGGGTCGGTGCCACCCTCACCGTTACCTCCGTCCAGCACATCCAGCAGAGCGGCCTCGTCTACCGGCCCCTGTCCGGGCCGCCCATCCGGCTCCGGGCGGCGCTGGCCTGGCGGGCCGACAACCCCTCCGCCGCTCTCCGGGCGGTGCTCGCGGTGGCGGAGGAAGCCCTGCCCACCCCGGCCGGTCCGGCCGGGCGGACGGATCCGGTGGGGAACCGAACCGTCGTGGGCCGTCATTGAGACGTGCCACGTCTTGGACCAGGGTGAACTGGATATTGGACCGGCTCAGTCACCGGGTGCAAGGGTCGGCGGCACACGTCCCCGCCATCGGAAGGGCGGTACGCGCCCTCGCCACCGAAAGGTCACGCCGTGCCCGACCAGCAGCTCGATGTCGTCATCTGTGAACCGCTGCGCACCCCCATCGGCCGTTTCGGCGGAGTGTTCGCACAGCAGGCGCCGGCCCCACTCGCCGCACGCGTCATCGCCGAGGTCGTCGCCCGTACCGGCATCGACCCCGCCGCGGTCGACGAGGTGATCCTCGGCCACGCCTACCCGTCCGCCGAGGCCCCCGCCATCGGCCGGGTCGCCGCTCTCGACGCCGGGTTGCCCGAGACCGTCACCGGCTCCCAGACCGACCGGCGCTGTGGCTCCGGTCTCCAGGCCGTCCTCGACGCGGCCATGCAGATCCGGGCCGGCTTCAGCGAGGTCGTCATCGCGGGCGGTGTCGACGTGATGAGCGCCGCCCCGTACTACACGCACGACGGCCGCTGGGGCATCAAGGGCCCGGGTCTCCAGCTCCACGACGCGCTGGCCCGGGGCAGGGCCACCGCGGGCGGCGTCAACCACCCCGTACCCGGCGGCATGATCGAGACCGCCGAGAACCTGCGCCGCGCGTACGGCATCAGCCGCGCCGATCAGGACGCCCTCGCCCTGCGCTCGCAGCAACGCGCCGCCCGGGCCGCGGCGGAGGGACGGTACGACGCGGAGACCGTTCCCGTCACCGTACGGACCCGCAAGGGCGAGACGGTCGTCACCGCCGACGAGCACCCCCGTCCGGACACCACCGCCGAACAGCTCGCCGCGCTGCGCCCGGTCATGGTGAAGTCCGACCCGGAGGCGACCGTCACCGCGGGCAACGCCAGCGGGCAGAACGACGCGGCCGCGGCCTGCCTGGTGACCAGCGCGGCCACCGCCGAACGGCTCGGCCTCACCCCGCTGGTCCGGCTGGTCTCCTTCGCCCGCGCCGGGGTGCCCGCCGCGACGATGGGAATCGGTCCCGTCCCGGCGACCCGGGCCGCCCTCGACCGCGCCGGACTCACCCTCGCCGACCTCGACCTGATCGAGCTCAACGAAGCATTCGCCGCCCAAGTGCTCGCCTGCACTCGTGAGTTGGGGCTCGGTGACACGGACCATGAGCAGCGTATCAACGTCAACGGCTCCGGCATCTCCCTCGGCCACCCGGTCGGCGCCACCGGCGCCCGTATCCTCGCCACGCTGACCCGTGAAATGCACCGCCGAGAGGCCCGGTACGGCCTGGAGACCATGTGCATCGGTGGCGGACAGGGCCTCGCCGCGATCTTCGAGCGCATCACGGCCTGAGACAGCCGCGTGCGATGAGACGCACGGCGTCTCATCGGCGAGACGCAGCGCCGGGTCCCGCGAGCCCGGCGTGATCCAGACGAGAGGCCTTAGGAATTGCCCGCTGCGGCGAGGGCGCGTTCGGCTCCGGCGGCGAGGGCGGCGACGATGTCGCCGGCGGACTCGACCGAGGTGATGAGGTCCAGCCCCTCGCCGGCCCAGACCGGAACGGCGTCGAGGTCACCGCGGGCGGCGGCGTCGCGATAGGTCTGCTGGGCCGCGGTGTCGTTGCTGAGCTCGTCCTCGCGGCCGCGCCAGCGGTCCAGGAAGGCGTTGGGCAGGGTTCGGGCGGTGTAGCGGCGGGGCCACGGTGCCCCTCGGGCGATGTCCAGCACTCTGCTCCGTTCGGTGTCACCCCCGCGGCCGTCGACGAGGGCCTTGGCGACGTGCGCGGGGACGAGCGCTTCGAGGCTCGCCTGGAAGCGGGTACCCACCAGTGCGCCGGCAGCCCCCAGGGCCAGAGCGGCGGCCACGCCGCGCCCGTCGGAGATACCCCCCGCGGCGAGTACCGGAGTCGGCGAGACCAGGTCGGCCACCGCCGGCACGAAGGGCAGCGTGGCGCGCGTTCCGCCGTGTCCGCCCGCCTCGCCGCCCTGGGCGACGATCACGTCGGCACCGGCATCACGCGCACGTCTGGCCTCCTCCAGATCGGTGACCTGCACGATCAGCGCGACGTCCGCGCCACGGACCTGCCCGGCGAAAGGGGTGGGGTCGCCGAAGGAGAACATCAGCGCGTCCGGCTCGTACTCCAGGGCGCGGGCCACGGTCTCCGTGTCGACGGCCCAGGTCAGGAACCCGACGCCCCAGGAGCCTTCGGCCCGCTCGCTGACCCACGCGAGTTCGCGCTCCAGCCACTCCCGTTCACCCCGGCCGCCACCGACCAGGCCCAGCCCGCCGCTGTTCGACACCGCGGCCGCCAGGGCGCCGCCCGCCGAACCGCCCATCGGGGCGAGCGCGATCGGATGCCGCAGTGCCAGGGCCCGGGTGAACGCCGTCGTCAATGACATGTGACACACCTTCCCACCGGTCCCGGCTCCAGGCATGAGGATTGCCAGAACCAGGACGACGCCGTCGAGGGCCGTCACGGATCGACGACCCCGGCTGCCGCGATGCCGAGCGTCATGGCCGGCCGCCCCGGATCGACGGCTGCGGCCGCTTCGGCGAGTACGCCCAGCACAGCGGCCGCGCCGTCCGGGGCCGGGGCGACACCGGCATCTCTTCCGGCACCGCCGGCCGTCGGCTGCGAGGGGGCGTTCATCGGACCAGCGAAAGACCGGCCGTGCGTAGGCACTGGGAAACCAGGGCGATCGATTCGGCGCTCAGCTGGATCTGCGGGAAGGCGGTGTCACCGCACCCGATGACGCCGAGCAGTTGGAGCGCGGCCTTGAACGAGCCGAGCGCCGAGGAGCTGCGGCCCATGTCCGCCTCCGGCCCGACGTCGACCATGGCGAACAGCTCGACGAGCCGCTCCTGCTCCTTCGCGGCCAGCTCCCAGTTCCCGGCCCGCGCGGCGTCGTACAGCCGGACGTATCCGGCCGGGTCGACATTGCCGATGCCCGGTACGACACCGTCGACACCGGCCAACAGGGCGGCATCCACCGTGAGTTCGGATCCAGTGAGCACGCTGAACCGTGGTGCGGGACCCACCTTGCGGCCCTCGCGGCCACCCAGCTCCACGAGCAGCCGGCGCAGCCCGCCCTCGTCGCCGCTGCTGTCCTTGAGCCCGGCCAGCGTGCCGTCCTCGGCGAGTTCGCGCACCAGTGCGGCGGAGAGCTTGCGGTGCACGGCGACCGGGATGTCGTACGCGAACAGCGGCAGGTCGACCGTCGCGCGCAGCCGCCGGAAGTGCTGGGCGATCTCCGTGTCGTGGGTGCGGGTGTAGAAGGGCGCGGTCGCGACCAGGGCGTCCGCGCCCAGCCCGGCGGCGGACCTGGCGTGCTCGACGACGCGTGCGGTGGTGGTGTCGATGACGCCGGCGAGCACCGGAACCCTGCCGTCGGTCGCGTTGACCACGGTTTCCAGTGTCGTGGCGCGCTGCTCGTCGGTGAGGTACGCGACCTCGCTGGTGGAGCCGAGTGCGAACAGGCCGTGCACACCACCGTCGATGAGGTGCTCGACGAGGCGGGCGAGGGACGCGGTGTCGACCTCCCCCTGGGAGTCGAGCGGGGTGCAGACCGGCGGGACGACGCCGTGCAGCGGTGCGGTCAGAGGCATGGTGAGGGCTCCAGCTTGGTCGATGAGCCGATGGTCGACGAGCCGATCCGTGCGCGGGGAGGACTGCGCGGATCAAGACATGAGACGTAAGATGTCCTATGTCTGGCGTCACCTTAAACAGTTGCTCCTGTGGCCGGTCAAGGCCGCGGCCGCCGACGGCGACCGTGCGGTGCGCGCCATGCGTACCCGCTTCGACGGCATCCGCGCCCGCCTGGAACCGGGAACCGGCTTCAGGACCGGGCGCCCGGCGGGTTGAGGGAAGTCGGGTCCGGGGGCTCCAAACCCCCGTTCAATCCAGGTCGGACGGGGTCGGGCCACCCAGCCGGCCCCGGTCAACCTCCCGCGACCGCCCCATGATCGCGGTGACCGCCATCCGTACCGCCCGGTCCGTCACCGCCGTGTCGTCGTCGCCCGCTTCGATCGCCGTCGTGGCGGCGTTGACGATCCCCTGCAGCAGCAGCGCCGTGCGTCGCGGGTCCTCCTCGCCCAGCTCGGTCAGAGCGCCGATCAGTGGGGTGAGCAGCTCCCGGTGGGCCCGCGCCGCGCTCTCCCGTACCACTGTCGCGTCCCGGACCCCGGCCAGCGCCTGGGCGATCCGGTGCTCCCCGCTGCGTACCAGCTTCAGCTGGGACGACACATAGGCGGCGATCTTCTCCTCCGGTGTGGCGGCCGCCGACATGCCGGCCCGGATGGCCTCCGTCCAGCGCGGCATGGCGTCCTCGACGACGGCGGCGAGCAGTTCGGGGCGCCCGGGGAAGTACTTGTACACGCTGTTGCGGGCGAGGCCCGTGGCCCGGGCGACCGCGGTGAAGGTCACGGCCTCGGCGTCGCCGCCCTCCAGCATCGCGCGCGCCGCCCGCACCAGGGCCAGCCGCTGCTGGGCGTGGTGCTCGGCGACCGTGGCGGCTCTGATCTTGGGCACGGGCCCAGTCTAGAAGCCCCGGCTCTCTCCCGACCCCCACTTGGGGACGCTGCGTCCCCATCATCTATGTTGGCGACACACCGTCTCTAACATCGATCCACCGAAGGGAACCGCCGTGTTCCTCGCTCTGCTGGAGCTGCGCGCCGCCCGAGGGCGCTTTCTGCTCATGGGGTCCGTCGTGGTACTCGTCGCCGCACTCGTCGGGATCGTCTCCGGCTTCACCACCGGACTCGGCGACGACACCATCTCCGCGCTGCGTCGCCTCCCGGCCGCGCAGCTGGTCTTCTCCTCGGACGCCCGGTCCGACCAGTTCGCCCGCAGCCTCCTCGACGAAAGGACCGCCGCCGCCTGGCGCAGGGACGCGGACACCGACATGACACCGCTGGGGGTCTCCATCGCCCGCGGTACGACGAACCGGGGCACCGAAGTCGATCTCGCCGCGTTCGGAGTCGAGCCCGCCTCCTTCCTGAGCCCGTCCGTCAATCGGGGCGACGGCCTGGCGAACGCCGGGCCGGACAGCGTCGTCATCTCCACGGAGCTCTCCGACGAAGGCGTACGCGTCGGAGACACCCTGGTCATCGACCGGCTCGGCATCAGGCTGCGCGTCATCGGGCTGACCGAGCGCTCCAGCTACGGCCATGTGCCCGCCGCCTACGTCCCGCTGAAGACCTGGCAGCGCATCCGCTTCAGCACCCCGGGCGCCCCGGCCTCCTCCTCCGCCGCCGTCCCCGACCAGTTCAGCGCCCTGGCCCTGCGCACCCCGGCCGGAGCATCGACCGCCGCCCTCGACCAGCGCCACTCCACCACCACACTCACCAAGGAGAAGGCGTACGAGGCGGCCCCGGGCTACACCGGCGAACGCGTCACCATGACCTCGATCCAGGTTTTCCTCTACCTGATCGCCCCGCTGGTGGTCGGCGCCTTCTTCGCCGTGTGGACGGTACAGCGCCGGCCCGAACTCGCCCTGCTGCGCGCACTCGGCGCCTCCCGGCGGCGGCTGCTCGCCCACACCGTGCTCCAGGCCGGCCTGGTCGTGGTCCTCGGCACCGCCGCGGGCGCCGTACTCGCCGGAGCGGTCGGGCTGCTGGTCGGCGAAAAGGTGCCGTTCAGCCTGCCCGCCGCCACCCTCCTCACCACCATGTGCACCGTCGCGGCCGTCGGCCTCGCGGGCACCGCCCTGACCCTGCGCCGGGTCACCCGAGCCGACCCGCTGACCATGCTGGGAGCCAACCGATGAGCCTCGAACTGACCTCCGTCACCGTCGAGTTCGGTCGCGCGGAGGCCCGTACCACCGTCTTCGACGGCCTCGACGTCACCTTCGAACCGGGTAGGATGACCGCCCTCGTCGGCCCCTCGGGATCCGGCAAGTCCACGCTGCTCGCCGTCGCGGGCGCGCTGCTGCGGCCCACCGCCGGGCAGGTCCTGCTGAACGGCCAGGACCTCGCGGGACTCTCCGACGCCCAGCGCGCCGGAGTGCGGCGGGAGCGCATCGGCTACATGTTCCAGAGCGGCAACCTGCTCTCCGGTCTGACCGTGGTCGAACAGCTCCTGGCCGCCGTGTACATCAGTGGCGGACGTCCCCGAGCGCACCGCCCCCGCGCCGAGGAGGCACTGACCGCGGTGGGTCTCGGCAAGCGGCTACGCCACCGCCCCGAGCAGCTCTCCGGCGGCGAACGCCAGCGTGTCGCCCTGGCCCGCGCGCTCTTCCTCTCCCCGAAACTCCTGCTGGTCGACGAGCCGACCGCGGCCGTCGACCGTTCTCGGGCGGCCGAGTTGGCCGCCCTCCTCGCCGAACGCACCCGCCGGGACAACTGCGTCACGGTCGTCGCCACGCACGATCCGGCCGTGGCGGAGGCCGCCGACCGGATCGTGGACATGGCCCGGCTGACCGCGGCCGCGGCTCCGTCCGCGCGGCCCGGCCGCTGAAGGGGCCGGCGACGGGCCCGTCACCGCCGATGCACGCTGCCGTACGGATAGCTTCTGGCACCGTTCAGCACACCACGGCTCCACGCGTCCATGTCGGAGGGCCCCATCGCCGCCCAGTCGGGCGTGCGCTTCACCAGCTCGCGCCCGAGCCTGCGGCTCGGCGGATCAGGGCGCGGCCCGAGGGGGTCCGGCCGACGGAATCGACGGGCAGCTCGCGGCGGTAGACGCTCTCCCCGATGTTCGCCCGCAACGCCCGCCACAGCAGGCCCCAGTTGCACGAGGTGACCGGGGCTTCCTGGCGGGCCGGCTCCCGCGACGACCGCCCACCGGGCGCCCGGGTGAGCCAGACGCGGGTGGCCACGGGAGTGGTCGGCACGCCGGGAGGGCCCGCGGGTGGATCAGCCCCGGCCGTCGTCGCGGCCGCGCGCCTCGGAGATCCGGCGTCTGACCGGGGTGTAGTGCTCTTCCAGCGCCTTTATGAAACCGGGTATGTCCCCGGCCCGCGCGGCGTCCACGATGTTCTGGTGCGCCGTGATCGTGGCCATCTCGTCGGCGTGCGTGAATCCGTCCAGGTGCGGCGCGACGATCGTGTACACATCCCAGAAGGCCATCGAGAGCTGACCGATCAGCTCGTTGCCGAGGGGCGCCACCAGCAGGGCGTGGAACGCCCGGTCCGCCTCGACGAAGCCGTGCCCGTCCTGCGAGCCGGTCTCGCGCATGGTGGTGACCTGGCCGTCCAGTGCGTCGAGCTGCTCAGTGGTGAGCAGTGAGACGATCCGGCCGGCCATGCCGCGTTCGAAGAGTTCGCGTACGTCGACGAGGTCGGCCATGACCTGGAAGTCGTCGTCGGGGGAGAGCAGCCCGCGGAACGTCAGGCTCTCCACCAGGGCGGACAGGCTCATCCTGCCCACGTAGGTGCCGTGCCCGTGGCGCACCTCGACGATGTCCAGCGCGTTGAGGATCCTGACCGCCTCGCGGACGCTGGAACGGCTGGCGCCGAGCGCCTCGCACAGAGCCGACTCGGTGGGCAGCGGGTCCCCGGGACGGAGCCGTTCGTCGAGGATGTAGCGCTTGATGCCCTCGACGACTTCCTGCCGGAGCAACCGCCGACCGGGCCTCGTACCGGGCATGTGTGAAATCCCCACGTCTCGACCCCTCTCGATTGTCAGGCTACGTTCCCACGCTATCAAGGCGTCAGACATCTGACGTCTAATGTCTGAACTCGACCGGCTTCGACTCCGTGATCACCTCCGGCACGCCGACGACGTGGTGTTGGGGCTGATACTGGGTGATCGCGCGATTCGACGAGGGGAGTTCGGGGTGGAACAGGCGTTGAGCATCGCGGTGGCGCAGCCGAGGTGCACGACCTACGACGTGACGGCCAACGCGGTGGCCCATGCGGAGGCTGTCCGGGCGGCGGATGCGCGGGTAGTGGTCTTCCCCGAGATGTCGCTGACGGGCTACGAGTTGGACGCGGTGCCGGTCGTTCCGGACGATGAACGGCTGGCTCCGATCGTCGCCGCGTGCGCCGAGAGCGGGACGCTTGCCCTGGTCGGCGCACCTGTGCCGGGTCCGCGGATCGGCATCCTGGCTGTGGACGGAGAGGGCGCGCGGGTGGCTTACGGGAAGGTGTTCCTGCACGGCAGCGAGGCCGTCCGCTTTGTGCCGGGGGAGCCGGCCGTGATCGAAGTGGACGGGTGGCGTCTGGGGCTCGCTGTCTGCCGCGACACGGGTATCCCCGAGCATGCCACGAGGACCGCAGCGCTGGGCATCGACGGATATGTGGCTGGGGTTGTCCACGCCGATCACGAGGCCGAGGTCCACGGGGAGCGCGCCCGCCGGATTGCAGCCGTCCATGGCGTATGGGTCGCCACGGCGGCCTTCGCAGGCCCGACCGGTGGCGGCTTCGACCGCACGTCCGGCCGTTCGGGCATCTGGTCCGCCGACGGGGAACTGGTCGCGGAGGCGGGTGCCGCCCCCGACGAGATTGCGCGGGCGGTTTTCATCAAGTGAGTCCGAGTCGGAGCGGGGGAGCTGCGACTGGCAGGCGACCGAGACGGCCACTTCCGTGATGTCGCCGCCCTCGACGTGCCGGTCCGCCTACGGCGTGCTGGTCTGTGCGCACAGCAAGCCGGACCCGGAGCTGCTGCTGCATCGTGCGCGCGGCCCGTCCGGGTGCGGCGTCCGCCACGATCGCGGCCTGCCCGGACCGGGCGGGTCTGTCCCGGGTCCGAGCGGAATTGCAGAGGTCCGTCGGTACAGTCCAGGCTGCACCGACGGACCTCCGCAATTCCTGTTTCTTCTGTCGGATGTGCGGGTCAGCCCTTCGAGGCGCGGGCGCGGCGCATCAGCAGGGCGCCACCGAGCACCATCGCGGCGCTCGCCCCACCGGCCAGACCCGTCTTGGCGTCCGCACCGGTGTGCGCCAGCTGCGGCGGCTGGTGGTGCTGGTGGTGCTGGTGGTGCCCCTGCGGCTCATGGTGGACCGGGGGCTTGTGCGGCCAGTTGTGGGTGGGCGGCTCGTGGTGGTCCGGCGGGCAGTCCGGCTTGTGGTGGTGCGGCGGCTTGTGGTGCGTCGGCGGCTTGTGGTGGTCCGGCGGGCAGTCCGGCTTGTGGTGGTGCGGCGGCTTGTGGTGCGTCGGCGGCTCGTTCGGAGGCTGGGCCGGCGGCTCGTGCGGCGGCTGGACCGGGGGCTCGTGCGGCGTGTCGACCGGGGGCTCGTTCGGTGTGTCGACCGGCGGAGGAGTGCTGGTGCCCGGGGACTCGTTCCCGCACTCGTTGCCGACCGCGGGGTTCAGCAGGCCGGCGGCGTCGACGGTGTTGCCGCACACATTGACCGGAACATCCACGGGAACCTTACG
>NZ_JBIBVN010000018.1:73885-152797 GCF_043080425.1 Streptomyces sp. NPDC015032
CCCTCGTTCCCGCACTCGTTGCCGACCGCGGGGTTCAGCAGGCCGGCGGCGTCGACGGTGTTGCCGCACACATTGACCGGAACATCCACGGGAACCTCGACGAGGTTTCCGGACAGGACACCGGGCGAATTGGTCGCGGCGCCCTCGGCGCCCGCCCCCTGGCTGCTGCTGCTGCCGCCGTTGCTGCCGCCGCCCTTGTTCCCGCACTTGTTGCCGGCCGCGGGGTTCAGCAGGCCGATCGCATTGACCGTGTTGCCGCACACGTTGACGGGAACGTGCACCGGCACCTGGACGGCATTGCCCGAGCCGACGCCCGGCGAACCGGCGGCGGTGCCCTCGGCGGAGGCGTCCGCGAACGCGTACCCGCCGGAGGCGGTCAGGATGCCTGACGCCGCCGCCATCACCAGCACGCTCTTACTCAAGGCTTTTCGCATTGATTGCTCTTTCCTAGGACACGTCGCGCGAGCGCGGGGCTCGCGGTTCATTCATCAGGCGGTGCGGCTCGGGCCGGGGACGAAGCCCTTGAAACCTTCACCCGTGATCCGGCATGTGGTGGTCGCGGCGGAGCCGAGGAACCGCTTCGGGGCGTTCTTCATATGGAGGGATACACCTTCTGCCGGGCACAAGTCCAAGCCACACGCTTGGTGATACTCATAACGAGGAGAATTTGTCGAGGAAACTCGTACTCGGTGGAAATTTCGTGACCACTCGAACGGATTACATGTACGGGTCTGATTAGCCGTCATCCGGCGGCCTCGGAAGGTCAACCGGACGAGGGAGAAAGGTGATTGCCACCTCAACGGACAGTCGGGGTGGGTAAACGCTTCTGCAGCACCTCTGACGCCCTTTCGTACTGTTGTCCGTGAACTCTCGGCGTTCGGGTGAATGGAAGGAACCAAATGCCTGGTCACGAGTTGTGCAGGAGGCTCCGGTACGGGGCATCCGGTACGAGAAGGGTTAATCGTGATCAAGAAGGTTCTGGCTACGGGCGTCGTAGCCGCCTCCATCCTCGGTCTGGGCGCGACGCAGGCCATGGCGATCGGCGACGACGGCGGCACGACCTCGGTCAACGGCAACGGAGCCTCGCAGTCCTTCGGTAACTCCGAGACCCGTGGTGACGACAGCCCGCAGTTCGGCCTTGTTCGGGGCAGCCTGAACAAGCCCTGCATCGGCCTGCCGGCCAAGGCCAACGCCGGCTCGATCCTCGGCGCCGTTCCGGTCTCGGTGCAGGACGTCAACGTGCTGTCCTCGCCGCAGGACCAGCAGTGCGCCGAGAACTCCACCCAGGCCAAGGGTGACGAGCCGCTGTCGCACATCCTGAGCGGCATCCCGGTGCTCTCCGGCAACGGTGCCGGCAACAGCTGATCCAGCCGCAGTGACAGGCCCGGGCCGTCGGCGTTCCTCCTCCGTGCGGTCCGGGCCGGGCCTTGGCCCTCCGGGAAACGGCACATCGGATGCTCCGATGAACCCGCACAAGACGGCGGGCGCTCAAAATTGCGTCATTCGGGCGATTTTTCGAGAAGTTTCCGCCTGAAGGGTTTCGCCTGCGGTCTTAAATCGTTACGAATTACACCGTCGGAGTTACGAGTGATCAGGACCGCGCTCGTGCGGCACGAAAGACGTGGCCGCTCCGGACTCCGTCAATGAAAGGGAAGAACGTGAAGTACACCAAGGTTGCCGCCATCGCCGCCGGAACCCTTATGGCGATGGGTGCCGCCGCGCCCGCCTTCGCCGACTCCGGCGCCGAGGGCTTCGCTGCCGGCTCCCCGGGAATCGGGTCCGGCAACTTCATCCAGGCCCCGATCCACATGCCGGTCGCCGCCTGTGGCAACACCGTCAGCGCGATCGGCGCGATCAACCCGACCTTCGGCAACACCTGCTTCAACGTCTGAGCTCTGGTCGGCCCGGCCGAACACTCATGACGGGATGGCCCCGGAACGCATTTGATGCGATCCGGGGCCATCCCCTCTTCTCCGGTATTCGGTCGAGTGGCGCCGAGAAAATGCGGCCCCGTCCAGTTGCCCGGGTGCAACCGGGTCGTTACCCAGGATGAAAGCGGCAGAGGTCACAGCTAAAGAAGGCTGGTGCGGCGCGGGTACGCGGCCGAAACGGATGCCGCTGCAGAAGGGAACCCGAAAGTGAAGTACGCGAAGACCGCTGCGTTCGTTGCCGGTTCCGTGGCTGCTCTGGGAACGGCTGCTCCTGCCTTCGCCGTTACCACCGCCACGGCCCCCAACTTCAGTCTCAACGGCGGCGTCAACCAGGTGGTGGAGAGCGCACCGCAGGCTGTCGACCCGATCGTCGGCACGGCCGACGGAGCCGCCGATTCGGTGCAGAAGAACGGCACCGTCACCAAGCTGGCCGACCAGGCCATGGGTGCGGCCACGGGCGCGGCCCCGCTGATGGGCGGCCTGCCGCTCGGCGGCTGATCCTCACCTCACGGCGATTCCTCGTTCATTGGTTTTGCCGCGCCTCGTTCCGGTGTTCTGCATACGTCGAACAAATGGACCGCAGAAAAATCGTTCGAGTGACTCGGCACAACCATCGCTGTCGCCGTGAGTTGATCAGTGCGCTCCGGACAGGCGAGCAACAGAATCCTCAGAAGGGCTATTCAATGATCAAGAAGATTATGGCCTCGGCAGCAGTCGCTGCCTCGATCGTCGGTGTCTCCGCCGCGATCGCCCCCCAGGCCATGGCCATCGGCAACGACGGTGGCACGACGTCGGTCAACGGCAACGACGCCGTCCAGTCGTACGGCAACTCGGCCACCCACGGCGACTGGAGCCCGCAGTTCGCGCTCATCCAGGGCTCGCTCAACAAGCCCTGCATCGCTCTGCCTGCCAAGGCCAACGTCGGTTCGGTCCTCGGCGTCGTTCCGGTCTCGGTGCAGGACGTCAACGTGCTGTCCTCGCCGCAGAACCAGCAGTGCACGGAGAACTCCACTCAGGCAAAGGGTGATGAGGCTCTGTCGCACATCTTGAGCGGCATCCCGATCCTGTCCGGCAACGGCGCCGGAAACAACTAGGACTGCAAGGCTCCGGTCGCGCGTAGTTGAGCCTTCGGCCTCGTCGAGGGCATCCCGTGCGGCTTCGAGCACGCCTGCCCGCAGTATGTGAAACACCGTGGGGCCGACGCATCCACGTGGCAGCCGTTTCTCGGCGGCCCGGATGCGCCGGCCCCACGTCGTGTGCCCGGAGCTCCGTCGACCGCTCGAACGGGCGGGCGGACTGGGCCGGTTGCCGTAGTGGCAGCGAGCGTCACCCGCCGCACCGGGTAGGGGCCAATCATGGACCAGTACGACAGCCAACACCCCTGCGGTCGGCAGCGCCACGCACAGGACGTCACACCCATCTACGACCGGCTGCTCGCCGAATGGCGGGCGGCCCGCGGCGGACCGGAGCCGGTACCGCCCGCGCAGACCGACAGGCCCTGTGCGGGAAGTCGTGTTCCCGCCGCCCGTACGTCCGACGAAGCCTTCGACGGGTGACAGGAGAGCGTCGAACTTACGCCAAATCGAACTCATTTGAGTGGCAGTGCAGAACCGACGCTTCCGTAGCGGGTTGATCAGTACGTTCCACAACGGGACGCTCCGAAAGGTGAAGCGTGATGAAGAAGATGATGGCCGGCGCAGCGGTGGCCGTGTCCCTGGTCGGCCTGTCCGCCGCCATGGCCCCCTCGGCCATGGCGATCGGCAACGACGAGGGCACCACGTCGGTCAACGGCAACGGCACCGTGGACTCGTTCGGCAACAGTGTGACCCGGGGCGACGACAGCCCGCAGGTCGAACTCGTCCAGGGCACGCTGAACAGGGCGTGCGTCGGTCTGCCGCTCGAGGCCAACGCAGGTTCGCTCGCCGGCCTGCTCGTTCCGGTCCCGGTCCAGGACATCAATGTCCTGCACTCGCCGCAGAACCAGCAGTGCGCCGACAACTCCACCCAGGCCAAGGGCGACGAGGCGCTGTCGCACCTCGTGAACGACATCCCGGTGCTCTCGGGCAACGGAGTCGGCAACAACTGACGCCCATTCGAATGCGGGCGATCGCGGGGCGGAACCCCCGTGATCGCCCGCATTCCGGTGCGCTGTCGGCGCCCAGGGCGCCACACATGGTGATGCCCACCGTTCCACGGGGGGACGGTGGGCATCCGGCGTACCGGGGCGGCTCAGCCCAGGCTGCGTACCGGAAGGACGCAGTGCGCGGAGGACATGATGACCTCCGGGTCGGCGGCGAACGACCGCAGCAGCTCCTCGCTGACCGGCCGGCCCGGCGTGCCCTCGGGCCAGGGACGGGTGGCGAGCATCGTGTGCACCTCGCCGCGCTGCTCGGCAGCGGCCAGCCACTCGCGGGGCGCGGGGTACTGCGCTGTGAAATGAGGCAGCGTCAGTACGGCCTGACCGGCCTGGACGAGCAACTTCACCGGGAGGCCCGGGTTCTCGGCGGCGTACACGGGACCGCTGCCGGCCGACAGCCCGCTGCGGTCCAGAGCCGCACGCATCGCGGCCTCACCGGCGGCCGGGCCGTCCGTCCCGTCACCGAGCGAGTAGACGAGGAGGAAGGCGACATCGGGGCCGCCGTCGGGATGTTCGCCGCTCCAACCGATCACTGTGATCGTGCCCAACTGGGCCCGTGTGAACGTGCTGGTGGCGGTCCGGGGTGAGGTCATGCTCGGCACCATAACGGCCTGGAACCGGACGTTGTGCATGAGTATCACCTGATCGAGGGAGATTTGCGGAGATCTCCGATGAATGCGGTCGAGGTGCTCGCCCGAAACCGGGGCAGCCGGACACGTGGAATAAATAAGTTGACGCCACCTGGCAGCCGCGGGCTATCGTGTGCAGCGTTCCGGACGGCGAAGAAGAACCGCCGGTGTCGGCCCCGTGCTTGAACCAGGAGGTGAGGACATTGATGACTGTCGCTGCGGTGGGCGTTGCCCACAACCAGAAGAGCATCGTCCCCACCCCCGTGGTCGCCGGCTGACCTCTCCTCAACTCTCCGCGCTGCTAAGCGCGTTGCCGGGGCCACCCTTTGAAGGGTTTCCCTTGTCTTTCTCGTCCTCTCCGTCTTTCTCCTCTTCTCTTCAGGGCTCCACCGCGTCGCACCCGCTGTCCCCGTACGGCTGGGACGACGACTGGGCCGCCGAGTTCTCACCGTACGCCGAGCAGGGTCTGCTGCCCGGACGCGTGGTGCGGGTGGACCGCGGCCAGTGCGATGTCGTCACCCCGTGCGGCACGCTCAGGGCCGACACCGCCTTCGTCGTCCCGCGCGATCCGATGCGGATCGTCTGCACGGGCGACTGGGTCGCCGTCGACCCCGACGGGGATCCGCAGTTCGTACGGACGCTGCTGCCGCGGCGCACGGCCTTTGTCCGCTCGACGTCGTCGCAGCGCTCCGAAGGGCAGGTGCTCGCGACCAACATCGACCACATCGCCATCTGTGTCTCGCTCGCCGTGGAGCTCGACCTGGGGCGGGTGGAGCGTTTCCTCGCGCTCGCCATGTCCAGCTCCAGCGGCGACGCGCTGCTGCGCGACGGGGCAGCCGCCGCCGATGGTGCCGCCCAGCCGATCGTGGTGCTGACCAAGGCCGATCTGGTGCCGGACACCGCCACTCTGTCCTACCTCGCCCAGGACATCGAGGCCATCGCGCCGGGTGTGCAGGTACTGCCCGTCAGCTCCGCCACGGGGGAGGGCCTCGATGTGTTCGCCGCCATCGTCTCGGGCGGTACGAGTGTGCTGCTCGGGGCGTCCGGCGCGGGCAAGTCGACCCTTGCCAACACCCTGCTCGGCCGCGACGTGATGGAGGTGCAGGCCGCTCGTGACGTCGACGGCAAGGGCCGGCACACCACTACGACCCGCAATCTCCTGGTGCTGCCCTCCGGGGGCGTACTGATCGACACCCCCGGACTGCGAGGGGTCGGCCTCTGGGACGCGGAGGCCGGCGTCGGCCAGGTCTTCTCCGAGATCGAGGAACTGGCCGAGCGGTGCCGGTTCCATGACTGCGCCCACCGGTCCGAGCCGGGCTGTGCGGTCCTCGCCGCGGTCGAGGACGGTTCGCTGCCCGAGCGGCGTCTCGACAGCTTCCGCAAGCTGCTCCGCGAGAACCAGCGCATCGTCGCCAAGACCGATGCCCGGGTGCGGTCCGAAATGCTGCGCGAATGGAAGCGCAAGGGGGCCGAGGGCCGGGCGGCCATGGACGCGAAGCGGGGCCGGGTGCGGTAGCCGCAGCCGCTGGTAGCCGGTCGACCGGTTTGACGTCCGAAAACCGCGAGTGCGGTACCGGGAGGTGCCGCACACTGGACGGTGTGATGGACGAACAGACCAGGTACGAGGCGGTGAGCAGTCGCGACGCCCGGTTCGACGGGGAGTTCTTCTTCGCCGTCGAAACGACCGGCATCTACTGTCGGCCGAGCTGCCCCGCCGTCACCCCCAAGCGGAAGAACGTGCGCTTCTTCCCGACCGCGGCGGCAGCCCAGGGCAACGGCTTCCGGGCATGTCGGCGCTGCCGCCCGGACGCTGTGCCCGGCTCGGCCGACTGGAACGTACGGGCCGACGTCGTCGGCCGTGCCATGCGGATGATCGGTGACGGCGTGGTCGACCGGGAGGGCGTGCCCGGCCTCGCCGGCCGGCTGGGCTACAGCTCACGCCAGGTCCAGCGGCAGCTCAACGCGGAGCTGGGCGCCGGGCCCGTCGCGCTCGCCCGCGCCCGGCGGGCCCATACCGCGCGCGTGCTGCTCCAGACGACCGCGCTCCCGGTGACCGAGATCGCCTTCGCGTCCGGCTTCGCCAGTGTGCGCCAGTTCAACGACACGATCCGGCAGATCTACGCCCGTACGCCCAGCGCTCTGCGGGCCGAGGCCGGGACGGGGCTGGGGGCGGCGGTAGGGGAGGCGCGCACCTCCGGGGTCCCGCTGCGGCTCGCCCACCGCGGGCCGTACGCGGCCAGGGAGACCTTCGATCTCCTGGCCGGCGAGGCGGTCGCCCGGATCGAGGAGGTCGTCGGCGAGCCCGGTGGCCGCACGTACCGGCGCACCCTGCGGCTGCCGTACGGCACGGGCATCGTGGCCGTCGACGAGCGGTCCGCCGGGTCCTGGCTGGACGCCCGGATCCACCTCACCGATCTGCGGGATCTGACGACGGCTGTGCAGCGGCTGCGGCGTCTGTTCGACCTGGACGCCGATCCGTACGCCGTCGACGAGCGGCTCGGCGCCGATCCGCGCCTGGCGCCGGGCGTAGCCGCCCGCCCCGGGCTGCGTTCGCCGGGTGCCGCGGACCCGGAGGAGTTCGCCGTACGGACGCTGGTGGGCAGGGCCGGGGCCGAGCGGCTCGTCGAGACGTACGGGAAGGTTCTCGACGTGCCCTGCGGCGGGCTCACGCACGTGTTCCCCGAGCCGGGGGTGCTGGTTGGTGCGGTGGACGACCCGGCGCTGCGGGCGCTGGCGGCCGCCCTCGCCGACGGGAACGTACGGCTCGACGCCGGGGCCGACCGCGATGAGGCCGAGCACGGACTGCTGCGGCTGCCGGGGATCGGCCCGGCAGCGGCGGCGCTCATCCGGATGCGGGCGCTCGGCGACCCCGATGTGGATCCGGAGGGGCGGCCCGGGGCGGACCGGTGGCGGCCCTGGCGTTCGTACGCCGTACGCCACCTGAACCTCTAGGACGGCGGCCATCCTGCTGATCAGGAGATGCGTGGTCAGCCCCAGATCGCCGCGCCCAGCCAGGCCCCCGTCACCAGCAGACATGCGAAGAGCTCGACGAGTACCGAGTAGCCGGTCGCCCGCATCACCGAGCGGACCGATGCCCAGCCCGCCCCGCGGCTGCCGAGGCGCAGCCGCTCCGCCCCGTAGATCGCACCCACGTATCCGGCGATCCCGCCCACCACCGGCACGACGAAGAAGCCCACGATCCCGCCGACCCCGCCGAGCACCAGCGTCTTGCGCGGGGCCCCCGATTCCTGGGGGCGGCGCCGCGGCAGCAGCGGTTTCAGCGCCTGGTTCAGCAGCAGAAGCGCGGTGGCCCCGATGAGTACGCCCCAGGCAGCCGGAGTCACGTCGGTCAGCGCCCACCACAGCACGGCGGCCCAGACGATCGCCTGCCCCGGAACGCCCGGCACCAGCACGCCGACCAGGCCGAGGAGCATGACCAGACCGACGGCGACGAGTTGCCACACACCCATCTGACCAGCCTGCCGGAGTCCGGCCGGTCCCGCCCGCCAGCGCGGCGCCGGGCAGCGGGCGCCGACGCAGCTCGGCGCCGTGATCGCACGGCCGGAACACCGTGCCGGGGTACCCGACGGACCTCGCACGGCTCGGCATGGTCCGGGACGACCGGTCCCGTTGAGGTCCGTGCCGAGCTCGGGGCGTCCGGGCCCGCTCAGCTCGGTGCCGTCTGGGACACCCAGCCCCGCTCAGCTCGGTGCCGTCCGGGACACCCAGCCCCGCTCGTACGCGTGCCAGCCCAGTTGCAGCCGGGTCGACACCCCGGTCAGTTCCATCAGGCCCTTCACCCGTCGCTGCACGGTCCGCAGCCCCAGCTCCAGTTGCTTCGCCACACTCGCATCCGTCAGCCCGGCCAGCAGCAGGGACAGGATCTCCAAGTCCGTCGGATCGGGCCCGGTGGGCTCCTCCTCCAGCCGGCCGCTCTCGCCGAGCCTGAGCGGCATCGCGTCGCGCCACACCGCCTCGAAGAGGCCCATCAGCGACTCCAGCAGCCCTGAGGCGTGAACCACCAGGGCTGCGGGCTCGGCACCTCGTCCGGTCAGCGGCACCATGGCCAGGGCGCCGTCGGCGACGACCAGCTTCGTGGGCACCCGGTCGACGACCCGGCACTGCTCGTCGCGGCTCAGCGCGGCCGACAGCTCAAGAATTCCGGACGGCAGCGAGAGCACCTCGCGCTCGACCACCACCCGGAACGACACCCCGCGCGTGGCGGCCTGCTCCTCGGACTCGTTCTCCATTCCGCTCACCGCGATCGGATTCCCGGTGACCAGGGCGCACACCTCGCTCGCCGCCCCCAACTGCAACTGATGGAAGCGGTGCGCCACCGCACTCGCGCCCGTCACCACCTCGACCAGATCGTGCACGGCCGGCTCGGCGGCCTCCGCCCGGTACTCCTCGGCGAGCAACGCCGCCGCCAGCTCCGCTTGTTCCAGCTCATGGCGCTGCTGGGTCAGCAGCGCACCCAGTGCCACCCCGGGCGGCGCCGCGACCCAACGGTCCGTGCGGGACGACGACTGTGCGGCCAGTCCGTGCTGTTCCAGCCGGCGCAACGCGCGCTCCGTGTCGGACTCGGGAAGTGCCAGCCGGTGCGCGAGATCGGAGACCTCCGCGGCTCCCACCGCCACGAGCGCGCGGTAGGCCGACTCCTGCATCTCATCGAGACCTATGGCTCCCAACATCCCCGGACCCCTCCCGGATGCACTGATTCCGAATGATGCCGCTGTCTTCGGGCGCCCGGTCGTGGCGGAAAGCGGCCACGGCGCAAACCCGCCGTGTACATCATCCCTTTATTGCCCGTCGCTCTGCCAATGTGGCGCCACCGCAGTACCGACAACCTCCGGAATGCAGCGGTTTATTAAAATATGTTCCGGTTTTACTTGGGGAGAGTGATGCGTCCGATATCGCGTACGGCGCTGGGAGCGGCCACCGCCGCTGTTCTGGCCGTCACCGCGATCGCACCGTCCGCGGCAGCGCCGCAGGACGACACGACCGCGAAGAGACCACTCACCGGAAGCGCGACCGCCGGCGCCAAGGCAGGCAAGACGGTCACCGTCACCCTGGTCACCGGCGACAAGGTACGGGTGAGCACGGACAGTTCGGGGGCCGCGTCGGTCACCGCACTGCCGCGCGAGGACGGAACCGTGCCGCTCGTGCAGACCAGGCAGTCCGGCAAGGACCTCTACGTCTACCCCGACACCGACACCGCCACCGACGCGCTGGCCGCCGGCACGGTCGACGAGGAACTCTTCAATGTCACCGGACTCGTCCGCCAGGGCTACGACGACGCGAGCACCAAGTCGCTGCCGCTGATCGCCGTCTACGGCAAGGACGTGGCCCGCTCAGCGCCCGCCACCCCGCGCGGCGCCGAGCGCGGACTCGTACTCGACACCATCGACGGCGTCGCGCTCAAGGCGGACAAGGGGAAGGCCGCCGACTTCTGGTCGGACGTCACCAACACCCGTTCCCGCTCGGCCTCCGGACTGAAGAAGCTCTGGCTCGACCGCAAGGTCCAGGCCACCCTCGACCGGTCCACCGAGCAGATCGGCGCCGACCTCGCCTGGGCCGCCGGATACGACGGCAAGGGCACCAAGGTCGCCGTTCTCGACACCGGTGTCGACGCCGAACACCCCGACCTCAAGGGCCGGATAGCCGCCTCGGAGAACTTCACCGACTCCGACACCACCGACGACCGGCAGGGCCACGGCACCCACACCATCTCCACCGTGGGCGGCTCCGGCGCGGCCGGCGACGGCAAGAAGAAGGGCGTCGCGCCCGGCGCCGACCTGCTGGCGGGGAAGGTCCTCAACGACAGCGGCTTCGGTGCCGAGTCCTGGATCATCGCCGGTATGCAGTGGGCCGTCGACCAGAAGGCCGATGTCGTCTCGATGAGCCTCGGCAGCCCCACGCCGACCGACTGCACCGACCCGATGAGCGTCGCCGCCGAGGAACTCGCCCAGAACAAGAACACGTTGTTCGTGATCGCGGCCGGAAACTCGGGCCCGGCCCTGAACACCGTCTCCTCGCCGGGCTGCGCGCCCGGCGTGCTGACCGTCGGAGCCGTCGACCGCGACGACACCACGGCCTCCTTCTCCAGCCGCGGACCCGCGATCGTCTCGCACACCCTGAAGCCCGAGATCTCCGCCCCGGGCGTCAACATCTCGGCCGCCGCGGCCGGTGGCCGCGGTGCGTACGCGTACCGGACGATGTCCGGCACGTCGATGGCCACCCCGCATGTCGCGGGCGCCGCAGCCGTCGTGAAACAGCGTCACCCGGACTGGACCGCCCAGCAGGTCAAGGCGGTCCTCGTGTCGTCCGCGAAGAGCGACATCCCCGGTGACGTACGCGAAACCGGCGGCGGCCGCCTCGATGTGAAGGCCGCCATCGACACCACCGTCGTCGGCGCCCCCGCCGTCCAGGCAGGCACCTTCAACTGGCCGCAGGACAAGGCCGACCGCACCACGGTGGACGTCCCGTACACCAACTCCGGTTCCAAGCCGGTGAAGCTGTCCCTGAAGGTCCAGGGCGTCACCGGCAACGACGGTTCGGACGTCCGCTCCGCGGTCGCGAAGCTCGACGCGAGCACCGTCACCGTTCCTGCCGGAGCCACCGTCACGGTCCCGTTGAGGATCGACCCGACCGCGAACCTGAAGGCCGCCCAGTACGGCGACGTCACCGGACGCGTACTGGCCGGCGGACCCGGCGGCGTGAAGGTCTCCACGCCGTTCTCGATGTACGTCGGGCCGGAGACCGTCACCCTGCGCGTCAAGCTCGTCGACCGCGCCGGCAGGCCCGCCGCGGGCTCCTCCTCGCTGGACGTCATCGGCACCGACACCGCGAGCGGTGAGCGGCGCTTCAACGAGGGCGCCACCGACCAGGTGTACCAGGTGCGCCCCGGTGCGTACTTCGTCTCCAGCTTCATCACCTCGCCGGACCCGAAGGACGCCACCGGCAGGAAGGTCGACTCCGTCGGCTACCTCGCCAGGCCGCAGCTGAACGTCACCAACGACACCACCCTGGTACTGGATGCCCGCAAGGCCCACCGGGTGCAGGTGAAGACGGAGGACCGGGCGTCCGAGAACCGCTCCACGACATTGTCCTTCGGGCGCAGCTGGGACAGCGTCTGGCTGCATTCGGGCTCCATCACCGGCACCGGTGCCGTCAAGAACTACCTGGCCGACGTGGAGGGCACGGCGCGTGACGGCGCCTTCGAGTTCGCCAGCTTCTGGCGCGCGTACGCCCCGCAGATCGAGAAGCTCTCGGTCGTCGGCGGCGCCGACCTGCACCCCAGAGTGGCCGGCACCGGATCCGTCAACCTCGACGGCACGGGCACGGCCGCGCTCGTGGACGCCGGCTCCGGCACTCCGGACGAGCTGAAGGCCGCCGGTGTCCAGGGCAAGATCGCCCTGGTCGCGGTGGACGACGGCGGTTCCCTGACGGCCCAGGCACGCAACGCCAAGGCCGCGGGCGCGAAGGCGGTCATCGGCCATCGTCCGTCCGCCGGCCCGTGGCAGCCGTCCGTCGGCTACGGCTCGGTGCCGTTGCCCGTGCTCGGCATCGAGTCGGACGAGGCCGACGCTCTGAAGGCCGCCCTGGCCGACGGCCCGGTGCAGCTGCGCTGGAAGGCCACCGCCGCCAGCCCGTTCGTCTACAACCTCGCCTTCCCCGAGACCGGCCCGGTCACCTCGGACCGCACCTACAAGGTCCGCGACGCCAAGCTCGGCAAGGTCACCGCCAACTACGAGGCGATGGGCGTCGCGGCCGACTACGTCGACTCGATGATCACCAACCGTCCGTACGGCGGGGTCTTCTCCGGCTCCTTCGACACCGTCGCCGTCCCCGGCAAGCGCACCGAGTACTACTCGGCGGGCGACACCGGCTGGGAGCGCTACCTCTCCTCCAGCTTGCCCTGGGGCGAGTACATGGTCGACCAGCCCCGTACGTACGAGGCGGGCTCGAAGCGCACGGAGAACTGGTACCGGGGCATCCTGGGCCCGGCCGCCCCGCGTGACGCCGCGGGCAAGGTCCTGCTCGCCGGTGAGCGGCAGGACAACCTGATCGGCGTCGCCCCCGGCTTCTGGAGCGACACCGAGCACACCGGTCTCCAGGGCTCCTTCGGAGACGTGGGCAACATGCGGCTGACCAGCGGCGGCCAGGTGCTGGGGGAGACCGGCTGGCCGTCCGGGGTGTTCACCGTCCCGGCCGAGGACGCCGCGTACGAACTCACCATGACCACTGCCAAGTTCGGCCAGCCCGCCGCGGTATGGAAGCGGTCCACCCAGACCGAGACCACCTGGAAGTTCCGCTCCGAGCGGGACGAGAACGTGTACTCCCAGGGGATCCCGCTGCTCTTCCCCGGCTACGACCTGGAGACCGACGGGCTCAAGACCCTTCCGGCGAAGGACGGTCAGACGATCGGCCTGAGCGTCTCCGGTCACGCCGGCTACACGCCGGGCAAGCTGACCGCCGCGAAGGTCTCGTACTCGTACGACGGCGGTGAGACCTGGACCCGGGCCACCATCGCACAGCAGGGCGGCCACTGGACCGAGACCGTGAACCACGCGGGCGCGGCCGGCAAGCCGGTCACCCTGAAGACCGAACTGACGGACGCCAACGGCAACTCCGTCGTCCAGACCGTGAACGACGCGTACGCCGTGCGCTGATCACGTCCTGACCGGTCCGCCGGGCGTCCTTCCCGTGGGGGGGTGGGGACGCCCGGCGGATCCTTTTCGCGGTAGCGGTATCCGGATGACCCGTTTTCCGGATGACCCGTTTTCGTACGGCCCGAGCGGTCGACAATAAGGGCATGAGTCAGCAGGGGGAGAGGGCCGCCGCCCACGAGGACGACTGGTGGCGCAGGCTGTACGACGAGACCGCCAGGGACACCGGGGCGACCAACGCGGCCGACAGCCTCGACGACCGCTTCGACTCGGCGTCGGACGCGGTGAGTCCGGGCGGGCGCGGGGGGAGCGGCCGGGCGGGGGAGGGGGCTGGGGAAGGGGAGGGGGCTGGGGAATCGGCCGCGGTTCCGTCTCCGGGTTCATGCCCGGTTCCGTCTCCGGTTCTGCCTCCGGAATCATGCCCGGTTCCGTCTCCGGTTCTGCCTCCGGAACCATCCCCGGTTCCGTCTCCGGTTCCGCCTCCGGTCGCATCTCCGGATTCGTCTCCGCCCGCGGTGCCTCAGCCGCTGCGGGAGCGTGCCCCGTGGGAGCCGCCCGCTGCGGGCGCACATGCCCCGGGGGCGGCCCCGGCCGGACCGCCGCAGCCGCGCTCCTTCGCCGCACCGCCGATACCGGCCGACCCCCCGGCCGCCCCTGACCTGCCGTCGGCACCGGATCAGCCGTCCCTGCCGCCGCAGCCGCCCGTCGCCTTCGGAGTGTCCGGGCCGGTGCCGTCCCTGCCCCGGCGGCCAGTGACCGGGACTACCGGCGCCCCGCAAGCGCCCGTCGCCGAGGATGCCGCAGCAGCACCCGGGCCGGAGCCCGCATCCGTCCCTGCCCGGCGCCCCGCGATCGGCCACGTGGGTGACCGGCCACCCACCTACGACGCGGAGCCCACCGAACTGCCCGCCACCGTCCCCCAGGAGATCGACGGTCTCGTCGCCGACACCGTGCTCGACGGCGCCCGGTACGGCACGTACACCCTGCGCGCCGTCTCCGTGCGCGGGGACTCCGCGCGGTTCCGGGGCGAGCCCCGCCGAGATGCGCTGCTCACCGTACGGTTCGGCACCGACAGGAGCGCGCTCGTCCTGGTCGCCGTCGCCACCGGGGCCCGCGCCACGGAGCGGGCGCATCTGGCGGCGGCCGACGCCTGCCGCTGGATCGGCGCTGCCGTGGGCCGCAGCCATGTCAGGCTCTCCGAGGACATAAGGGCCGGCCGTCGCGGCGACCTCAAGTCCGGCCTGCACCGCCTCACCGGCCGCGGCTACGGCAAGCTGCGTGCCCGCGCCGCCGAGCTGGGTCTCGAACCTGAGCAGTACACGGCGGGACTGCGCTGCCTCCTGCTGCCCGCGGATCCCGACTGCCGTACCAGGATCTTCTTCGGCGTCGGTGCCGGAGGACTCTTCCGGCTGCGCGACGGCGCCTGGCAGGACCTCGACCCAGGGGTTCCGGAAGCCGGTGACGTCCATGCCGACGGGGCAGCCGTGGTCGGATTCGGGGCGCAGTCGCAGTCGCCGTCCCCGTCTCCGTCCCTGTCGCCGCCTCCGTCCTCGTCGTCGTCCGGCGCGGGTCCGTCGGGCCCGCCCGCCCCGCCGGCTCAGTCGTTCCGGTTCCGGGCCTCGGTGGCCCGACCGGGGGACACGCTACTGCTGTGCAGTACCGGGCTCGCCGACCCGCTGCGCGGCGAGCCCGCCCTGGCCCGGGAGCTCGCCGAACGCTGGACACCCGACCGGCCGCCCGGACTCGCGGCCTTCCTCGCGGACTCCCAGCTCAGGGTGAAGGGGTACTCCGACGACCGTACGAGTGCCGCTGTCTGGGAGGCGTAACCGCGCGCGGCATGGGTTGATGGATGCGGAGTCCGGAGGCCGAAGCGCGGAAAGGGTACGCATCCATGGCGAAGCAGAACGTGTCGGAGCAGTTTGTCGACATCCTCGTCCGGGCGGGGGTCAAGCGTATGTACGGGGTCGTCGGCGACAGCCTCAACCCCGTCGTCGACGCCATCCGCCGAAATTCGGGCATCGACTGGATCCAGGTCAGGCATGAGGAGACCGCCGCGTTCGCCGCCGGAGCCGAGGCCCAGATCAGCGGGTCCCTTGCGGCCTGCGCCGGATCCTGCGGGCCCGGCAATCTGCACCTCATCAACGGTCTCTACGACGCCCATCGCTCCATGGCACCCGTTCTCGCCCTCGCTTCGCACATCCCGTCGAGCGAGATCGGCCTCGGTTACTTCCAGGAGACCCACCCGGAGCTGCTCTTCCAGGAGTGCAGCCACTACAACGAGATGATCTCCAACCCGCAGCAGATGCCGCGGCTGCTCCAGACGGCCATTCAGCACGCGATCGGCCGAGGCGGGGTCAGCGTCGTCTCGATGCCGGGTGACATCGCCTCGCAGCCCGCTCCGGAGAGGTCGATCGAGCACGCCCTGGTCACCTCGCGGCCGACGGTACGGCCCGGTGACGAGGAGATCGAGAAGCTCTGCCGGATGGTCGACGAGGCGAAACGTGTGACATTGTTCTGCGGCAGCGGCACGGCCGGTGCCCACGCCGAGGTGATGGAGTTCGCCGAGCGGGTGAAGTCCCCGGTCGGGCACGCGCTGCGCGGCAAGGAGTGGATCCAGTACGACAACCCGTACGACGTCGGCATGAGCGGACTGCTCGGCTACGGCGCCGCCTACGAGGCGACCAATGAGTGCGATCTCCTCATCCTGCTCGGCACCGACTTCCCGTACAACGCCTTCCTCCCCGACGACGTCAAGATCGTCCAGGTCGATGTGCGGCCCGAGCACCTCGGTCGCCGCTCCAAGCTGGATCTCGCAATCTGGGGCGACGTCCGCGAGACGCTGCGCTGTCTGACGCCGCGGGTGAAGCCCAAGGACGACCGCAAGTTCCTCGACCGGATGCTGAAGAAGCACGCCGACGCGCTGGAGGGCGTGGTCAAGGCGTACACCCGCAAGGTCGAGAAGCACATCCCGATCCATCCCGAGTACGTCGCCTCGGTGCTGGACGAACTCGCCGACGACGACGCCGTGTTCACCGTCGACACCGGCATGTGCAATGTCTGGGCGGCCCGCTACCTCTCACCCAACGGAAAGCGCCGCGTCATCGGTTCGTTCAGCCACGGCTCGATGGCGAACGCATTGCCACAGGCCATCGGCGCCCAGTTCATCGACCGGAACCGGCAGGTGGTGTCGATGTCCGGCGACGGCGGATTCACCATGCTGATGGGCGACTTCCTCACGCTGGTGCAGTACGAACTGCCGGTGAAGGTCGTGGTGTTCAACAACTCCTCGCTCAGCATGGTGGAGTTGGAGATGCTGGTGGCCGGCCTGCCGTCGTTCGGTACGACCAACAAGAACCCGGACTTCGCGGCGATCGCCCGGGCCGCCGGCGCGTACGGCGTCCGGGTCGAGAAGCCCAAGCAGCTCGAAGGCGCCCTCAAGGACGCCTTCAAGCACAAGGGCCCGGCGCTCGTCGATGTCGTCACCGACCCCAACGCGCTCTCCATCCCGCCGAAGATCAGCGCGGAGATGGTGACCGGCTTCGCCCTCTCCGCCAGCAAGATCGTGCTGGACGGGGGAGTCGGCCGGATGGTCCAGATGGCCCGCTCCAACCTGCGGAACGTGCCCCGCCCCTGAACGGAACGCGATGCTGTTGGTCAATTGGCAACAGCATCGAGCAGAACCCGGGGGCGGGGCCGGGCCGGGCCTCATGCCGGGGTCAGCCGCACCGTCATGATCTGGAAGGGCCGCAGCGACAGTACAAGACCGTGCTCATCGGCGTCCGCCTCATGCAACGGCCGTTCCAGGAGGTCGGTGATCCGGGCCCGTACGACGGGGAATCCGACACGCAGCGTCGTGTCGGCCCGCCCGCCCGCGGACTCGTACAGCCGCACGATCACATCACCGCCGCGGTCCTCGGCGAGCTTCACCGACTCCACCGTGACCGCCGGATGCCCGGTGCTGACCAGTGACGGCAGGGCCGGGGCCACGGCCGCCCGCAGCGGCAGATTGAGCGCCAGTCCTTCCCGTACCGCGTCCGTGATCTCGCCGCCCGGCGCCAGCGCGTACGTGAACCGGTGCGTACCGAGGTCGGTCTCCGGGTCCGGACTGTGCGGGGCGCGCAGCAGAGTCAGCCGTACGGTCGTGCCGAGGCCGGCATCGTGCGGGGTACGGGTCACCTCGTGCCCGTACGTCGAGTCGTTGAGCAGGGCGACGCCGTACCCCGGTTCGGCGACCCGCAGCCAGCGGTGGGCGCAGATCTCGAAACGGGCTGCGTCCCAGCCGGTGTTTTCGTGCGTGGGGCGATGGATGTGCCCGAACTGGATCTCGGATGTGGACCGTTCGGCGTGCACATCGAGCGGGAACGACGCCTTGAGGACCTTCTCCGACTCCTGCCAGTCCACCTCCGTCTCGATGTCGATCCGTCGGCTGTCCGCGGCCAGCCGGATCTCCTGCACGGCGCGCGACGCCCCGAACGACCGCGTGACACGGACGGCGGCCCGCAACGGCCCCTCCTCGACCAGTTCGACGGATTCGGCGTCGGTGAGATCGGTGCGGGTGCGGCGGTAGTGCCGGTCGATGTCCCAGGCGTCCCAGCGATTGGGGTGATCCGGGTGCAGCTGGAGGAGGTTGGCCCGGTGACCGGGGGCGAGGACGTCCCGCCCGGCGTCGAGATCACGGACCGCGGTGATCAGTCCGTCGCTGTCGATGACGACCCGCAGCAGCCCGTTGTCGAGCACGAAGCCTTCGCGCGCCGAGCCGGCGGCCGGACCGCCCGCCGGTTCCCCCGACGATTCACCCGAAGACGCACTCGTCGCTGCACTCGCGGACCCAACCGGCGGCTCACCCGAGTACCCGGACGCCGTGACCGTGTGCCCCGGAACCGCCGAGCCGTCCAGCCGGCCCGCACCCAGCCCGGGCGCCTCGGCCAGCACCGCCGTACGACCGCCGCCCAGCGACTGCACCCGGGCGCCGGACGGCAGGACCGTACTCGCCTCCGCGTCCAGCTCGATGACCTGACTGCGTGGGTAGGGGGAGGAGTTGAGTGCCACGAGACCCTCCTGGCGGCCCAGTGCGGACACCGAGTCCGCGACCACGTCGGCCAGCTCCTCCCGTACCCGGTCGTAGGTCTCGCGCGCCTCCCGGTGCACCCAGGCGATCGACGAGCCCGGCAGGATGTCATGGAACTGATGCAGCAGCACCGTCTTCCACAGCCGCTCCAGCCGCTCGTACGGGTAGCGGTGACCGGAGCTTCGCAGCGTCGCAGCGGTCGCCCACAACTCTGCCTCGCGGAGCAGGTGTTCGCTGCGCCGGTTCCCCTGCTTGGTCTTGGCCTGGGTGGTGTACGTGGCCCGGTGCAGCTCCAGGTAGAGCTCGCCGGACCAGACCGGCGCCGACGCACCGTACTCCTCCTCGGCCGCCGCGAAGAAGGCCGACGGGCTCTCGATCCCGACGCGTGGTGACCCCTCCAGATCCCGGAGCCTGCGCGCCTTCTCCATCATCTCGCGGGTCGGGCCACCCCCGCCGTCACCCCAGCCGAACGGGACGAGGGAGCGCGTCGCCACCCCCTTCTCGGCGAAATTCCTCTCCGCGTGGGCGAGTTCGAGGCCGTGGAACTGGGCGTTGTAGGTGTCCACGGGCGGGAAGTGGGTGAAGACCCTGGTCCCGTCGATGCCCTCCCACCAGAAGGTGTGATGTGGCATTTTATTGCTCTGGTTCCAGGACAGCTTCTGGGTCAGGAACCACTTCACCCCCGCCAGCCGCGCCAGCTGAGGGAAGGCGGCGGTGTAGCCGAAGGAGTCGGGCAGCCAGATCTCCTCGGTCTCCACCCCCAGCTCCCGCTCGAAGAACCGCTTGCCGTGCACGAGCTGCCGGGCCAGCGCCTCGCCGCCCGGCATGTTGGCATCGGACTCCACCCACATCGACCCCACGGGCACCCACTGCCCGTCCGCCACGGCCTGCTTGATCCGCTCCCAGACGTGCGGCTGATGCTCCTGCACCCAGGCGTACTGCTGCGCCTGCGACGCGGCGAACACCAGTTCTGGATAGTCCCGGGCCAGCGCGGTGACATTGGCGAAGGTGCGTGACGCCTTGCGGACCGCCTCGCGCAGCGGCCACAGCCAGGCCGAGTCGATGTGCGCGTGGCCGGTGGCCGAGATCCGGTGCGCGCTCGCCGAGGCCGGACGGGACAGCGTCTCGGCCAGCTCGTCCCGGCCGGCCCGGGCCGTACCCGCCACATCGTGCAGGTCCAGCGCGTCGAGCATGCGCTCGAGCGCCCGCAGGATCTCGTGCCGCCGCGAACGGTCGACCGGCAGCTCCCGCATCAGTTCGCTGAGCACCTCGATGTCCAGGACGAGGTGCCAGACCTCCTCGTCCAGCACAGCGAGGTCGGCGGAGGCGAACCGGTAGAGGGGGCGGTCGCCGGCCGTCAGTACGTCCCCGAGCGGTGTCGGCGCGAAGCCGTGCTCCAGCACCGCCGGATTGGCCGCCGCCTCCAGCAGCAGCGAGACCGGTTCGCCGCCCGTCGCCGGGGACGCGACCGTCAGATGCCGATTACGCGGATGGATGCCCTTCAGCGGGACGCCCGCCGCGTCGTACAGCATGCCCTCGGCCTGGAAACCGGGCCCCTGACCGGAGAATCCGAGGTCGACGACCACCTCGACCCGTCGCCCCGCCCATTCCTCCGGCACGGTCCCCTTCAGCCGGAACCAGCTGGTGGACCACGGCCTTCCCCACTCCGTACCCGCGCTGAACGGTTCGTACGTTCCCTCCAGTGCCCGATCCACCGGCACGGGTTCGCCGGGGAGGTGCCGGACCGAGAGAGCGAGCGGGGACCGGGCCGGGTACTGGGCCGGGCGGATGAACTGGTGAAGAGCCCGTTCGAGGCGGTCCTCCACCAGGGTGCGGTCGTCGTGCATCACGGCTCCTCGGAGTCGGCGCCTGGGCGGTGTCCATGGCTCCACTTCCCCCGCGGCGCCACCCGCACCCCTGCGAGCGGTGCGGCGGGGTGACGGCTGATCAACTGATCCTGCACGCACCCTTGGCGCCTCGTAAGCAATGTGACATATTACTGACGTGTTCACGAGACAGCCCCTGGATGTCGTCATCGTCGGGGCCGGAGTGGTCGGTGCCGCCTGCGCCTACTACGCCTCCCGGTCCGGACTGTCCGTAGCCGTCGTCGACCGCGGGCCGGTCGCCGGAGGCACCACCGGAGCCGGGGAGGGCAACCTCCTGGTCTCCGACAAACTGCCGGGACCGGAACTGGAACTGGCCCTGCACTCCGCCGACTTGTGGCGCCGACTGTCGGAAGAACTGCCCGCTGACATCGAGTACGAGCTCAAGGGCGGCCTGGTCGTGGCGGCGTCCGAGGAGTCCTTGGCCGCTCTGTCCGCGACGGCCGCCGGCCAGCGGGAAGCCGGAGTCGAGGCGTACCACGTCACATCCGACCGGCTCCGCGACGTCGAGCCCCACGTGGCGCCGCACCTGGCCGGAGGCTGTCACTACCCGCAGGATGCCCAGGTCCAACCGGCCCTGGCCGCAGCCGGGTTGTTGCAGGCGGCCGGGTACGCGGGAGCGGTCCTGTACTCCGGCGAGGAGGTCGTCGCGATACTCAGGGATCCGAAGGGTGCGGTACGCGGGGTGCGCACCGCACGGGGCGAACTGCGCGCCCCTGTGGTCGTCAACGCGGCCGGCACCTGGGGCGGCGAGGTGGCCGCGCTGGCCGGGGTGGACCTGCCGGTCCTGCCGCGCAGGGGCTTCGTACTGGTCACCGAGCCGTTGCCGCGCCTGATCCGGCACAAGGTCTATGCGGCGGAGTATGTGGCCGATGTGTCCAGCGGATCCGCGGCGTTGCAGACCTCGCCCGTGGTGGAGGGAACCCCCGCGGGGCCGGTGCTGATCGGGGCCAGCCGCGAACGGGTCGGTTACGACCGGACGTTGTCCGTACCGGTGATCGCCCGGCTGGCCGCCCGGGCCGCCGCACTGTTCCCCGTACTGGCGGATGTGCGGGTGCTGCGCGCCTACCACGGGTTCCGCCCCTATCTGCCCGATCATCTGCCTGCGATCGGCCCGGACCCCCGGGTACCGGGCCTCTTCCATGCCTGCGGCCATGAAGGAGCCGGGGTCGGGCTTGCCCCCGCGACCGGTCGGTTGATCGCCGACGCGATCAGCGGCCGGCAGCCGGTACTCGATCTCGGCCCCTTCGCACCCGACCGGTTCGACGCGGCCCCCGTGCCCCAGGAGAGGAACCTGTGAGACGCACCCGTGCACGTACCCCTGCCGAACTCGTCGGGGCCCGGCCCGAACCGGAATTCCGGCTCACCTTCGACGGGCGCCCGATCCGCGGACTGCCGGGCCAGACCATCGCCGCCGCACTCTGGTCGGCGGGCATACTGACCTGGCGCACCACGCGGGTCCACGGCCGGCCCCGGGGAGCTTTTTGCGGCATCGGCGCGTGCTACGACTGCCTGGCCACCGTCAACGGACGCCCCAACCAGCGCGCCTGCCTGCTCCCCGCGCGTCCCGGCGACGCCATCACCACGCAGGAGGGCGACGGGCATGCCCCACTCGACGGCTGAACGCCGGACACCGGACCCGGACCGCGCTGAACTCGCCGTGGTGGGCGCCGGCCCCGCCGGTCTGGCCGCGGCCGTGACAGCGGCCGACCACGGGCTCGATGTGGTCCTGCTGGACGCGGCCGTCGCTCCCGGCGGTCAGTACTACCGCAGCCCGGCCGACGGGCTCGGAGCCACCCGGCCCGCCGCGCTCCACCACCGCTGGCCCGCCTTCGCCGAACTCTCCTCCCGGCTGGCGGCGCACCGTGGTTCCGGTGCGATCCGTCATCTCCCCGGCCACGACGTGTGGACGGTCGAACGAACCGTCGGCGGCGACTGGACCCTGCACGCCGTAACCGGAGCCGAAGGGGAACGCCGCTCCGCTGTCCGGGCAAGCCGACTGCTGCTGGCGGCAGGTGCTCACGAACGCCAACTGCCCTTCCCCGGATGGACACTTCCGGGTGTGGTGAGCGCCGCCGGAGCCCAGGCGATGCTCAAGTCCGGCCTGGTGCTGCCCGGCCGCCGGATCGTGGTGGCGGGGAGCGGTCCGCTCCTGCAGGCCGTCGCACTGTCGCTGACGCGCGCCGGTGCGAGCGTTCCGGCACTGATCGAAGCGTCCGGATACGAGGGCTACGCACGCGCCCCCCGGGTGCTGGCCACCAACCCCGGCAAGGTGGCGGAAGGGCTCCGGTACGCGGCGGCGCTGACCCGCTCCGGAATCCGCGTGCTGACTCACCGGGCGGTCACCGACGTGCACGGCGACAACCGGGTGGAAGGAGTGACCGTCAGCCGGCTGGACCGCCGGTGGCGTCCCGTGCCGGGCTCCGACCGCGAGATCGCCTGCGACGCGCTCGCCGTGGGGCACGGGCTCGTTCCGCAGCTGGAACTCGCCGTGGCCGCGGGCTGCGGTACGCGCGTGTCCGCCGATGGTACGCACGCGGTTGTCCTGGACGAGCAGCTGAGGACCACCACGCGGGGTGTCTGGGCGGCGGGCGAGACCGGGGGCGTCGGAGGCGTTGAACTCGCCCTCTGCGAGGGCGAGCTGGCCGCGCTGTCGGTCATTCGGGAACTGCGGGGCGGGATGCGGAGGGGAGAGGCGCGCCGAGCGGTCGCCCTGCTTCGGTCCCGGCGACGCATGCGGGCCTTCGCCGCGTTGATGGCTGCCGTGCACCGGCCGGGGGAGGGGTGGAACGCCTGGCTGACCGGTGACACGGAGGTCTGCCGTTGCGAAGAGGTCACTGCGGGCCGGATCCGCACCGCGTGCGAGGAGTTCGGTGCTGCCGACACCAGATCCGTCAAACTTCTCACCCGGGCCGGAATGGGGTGGTGCCAGGGCCGGACGTGCGGATTCGCCGTCCGTGAACTGGCCGGCGCGCACAGCACCGGACACGGCACCGGTGACACGCCGGACGGCCCCGACCGGCGCCCACTGGCCTGCCCCGTGAAGTTGTCCACCCTCGCCGACCTGTCCGACCCCGGGTAGACCATCCGGACAGAATCACCCGGATCGAACCAGCCGGACACCATCGGCCGGGTAGAACCATCCGGACCGAACCGGCCGGACACAACCGCCTGGGCAGAACCTGGCGGCGCACCAGAACAGCCACGTACCGACGCGTGTCGGTACCGGCGCCGCCCACCGCCGTCCATGCTTCCCTGTCACCACTCTGTGACATGTCACACCTCTCAAGGAGCTACGATGCAGACGAACACCCACCCCCGCACCCGCCCCTGGCACGGTGTCATGGTCGCCACGCCGATCACCCTGCGCGACGACTGCACGATCGACTACGACGCCTATGGCGCGCACGTGCAAGACCTCATCGCGGCCGGTTGCGACGGGGTGGTGCCCAACGGATCGCTGGGGGAGTACCAGACCCTGACCGACAGCGAACGCGAGCAGGTGATCCGGGTCGCCGTCGACGCGGCGGGCGACGGCAGCCGCGTCATGCCCGGTGTCTCCGCCTACGGCAGCGCGGAGTCACGGCGCTGGGCGGAACAGGCCGCGGAGGCGGGTGCCGGCTCCGTACTGCTCCTGCCGCCCAACGGATACCGGTGCGAGGACGAGGCGGTCCGCGCCCACTACGCCGATGTGGCCCGAGTCGGGGTTCCAGTGGTCGCGTACAACAACCCGTACGACACCAAGGTGGACCTGGCACCGAGCCTGCTCGCCGCACTCCACCAGGAGGGCAGCATCGTGGCGGTCAAGGAGTTCAGCGGTGATGTCCGAAGGGCCTACGAGATCGCCGAACAGGCACCCGGCCTCGACGTGCTCGTGGGCGCCGACGACGTACTGCTGGAACTGGCACTGGCCGGGGCCGTCGGCTGGATCGCCGGCTGCCCGAACATGCTGCCCTCCTGCTGCGTCGAGCTCTACCGGGCGGCTGTGACGGGTGACATGGCAACAGCGCTGCCGCTGTACCGGGAGCTGCACCCCCTGCTGCGGTGGGACTCGAAGCCGGAGTTCGTCCAGGCCATCAAGGCTTCCATGGACGTTGCCGGACGCCACGGCGGCCGTACCCGCCCGCCGCGCCTGCCCCTGCCCGAAGACGACGCGGCCGCCGTACGTGCCGCGACGGAGAAGGCGCTGGCCGGGGGCCTCGTCTGAACTCCGTTCCGACGCCGTACGCCCCGCCGATGTCCGACCCGGCCCATGCCTTGCGCTCTTCGTCTTCTTCTTGGCGAACCCTGGGGGAGCCTTGCAGACACGTCACATATTCCATGCAGTCGACTCACACACCGAGGGCATGCCCACCCGCGTCATCACCGGTGGCATCGGGACCATCCCCGGTGCCACGATGGCCGAACGGCGCAGCTACTTCCAGAAGCACCGGGACGCCGTGCGTACGCTCCTCATGTACGAACCACGCGGCCATGCCGCGATGAGCGGCGCGATCCTTCAGCCGCCCACCCGGCCCGACGCGGACTTCGGCGTCCTCTACATAGAGGTGTCCGGGTTCCTGCCGATGTGTGGGCACGGCACCATCGGCGTCGCGACCGTTCTGGTGGAGACCGGCATGGTCGAGGTCACCGAACCCGTCACCACCGTGCGGCTGGACACCCCGGCCGGACTCGTCAGCGTCGACGTACAGGTGCGTGACGGCGCGGCCACCGCCGTCACGCTGACCAACGTTCCCGCGTTCAGCGTCGCGCTCGACCGGACGGTGGACCTCCCCGGCCACGGACCGGTCCGCTACGACCTCGCCTACGGCGGCAACTTCTACGCGATGGTGGACCTGTCCGACCTCGGGCTGCCCTTCGACCGGGACCGCAAGGACGACATCCTGGCGGCGGGACTGGGGCTGATGGACGCGGTCAACGCGGCCGACCGGCCCGTTCATCCGGAGGACCCGGACATTCACGGCGTCAAACACGTGCAGTTCATCGCACCCGGTTCCGACGCCCGCCACTCCCGGCACGCGATGGCGATCCACCCCGGCTGGTTCGACCGGTCGCCCTGCGGAACCGGCACCTCGGCGCGGATGGCCCAACTGCACGCACGCGGCGAACTGCCCCTGGACACCGATTTCGTGAACGAGTCCTTCCTCGGAACCTCGTTCACCGGGCGCCTCACCGGGAAGACCACGGTGGGTGGGCTGCCCGCCGTCGTCCCGAAGGTCACGGGCCGCGCCTGGATCACCGGTACCGCACAATTCTTTCTGAACCCGTCCGACCCCTTCCCCGAAGGATTCCTGCTGTGAACCTGCCCCTGCTCGGCGCCGACGACATCGAGGCCCTGGGACCGACCGGAGCCGTGGACGCCCTGGAGGCGGCGCTGAGCGGGGGACTCGATCCGGAGGCGTCTCCCGCCCGGCACCATGTCACCGTGCCGGGCGGGGAGCTGCTGATCATGCCCGCCACCACCCGGCGGGTGACCGGGGTGAAGATCGCCGGAGTCGCCCCCGGCAATCCGGCACACGGCCTGCCCCGGATCACCGGAAGCTACCTGTTGCTCGACGGCCCCACCCTGCTGCCGCTCGCCCTGCTCGACGGAGCCGCGCTCACCACGCTGCGCACACCGGCCGTGTCCGCGCTCGCGATCCGCCACCTCACCGGGCCCGTACTGCGTCACATGGTGCTCTTCGGGACGGGCCCGCAGGCGTACGGGCACCTCGCCGCGGTGCTCGCGGAACGGCACGTCGAACAGGTCACCGTGATCGGCCGGACCCCGCGCCGGGTCGACGCACTCGTGGAGCACGCCCGCGGGCTCGGCGTGGACGCCCGTGCGGCCGAGGGGTACGGGGCGGAGGAGGTCGCCACGGCCGATCTGGTGCTCTGCTGCACCACGTCCGCGGCTCCGCTGTTCGACGGCACCCTCGTGCCGGACGGGGCGACGGTCGTCGCGGTCGGCTCGCACACCCCGGATGCCCGGGAGGTCGACACCGCTCTGGTGTCGCGCTCCGCCGTGTTCGTCGAATCGAGGGCGGCAGCCCTGTCGGAAGCGGGAGACCTGCTGATCCCGATGGCAGAGGGGGCCTTCGGCGCAAGGGACATCACCGGCACCCTCGCGGATCTGGTGGCCGGTCGGCTTCCCGGCGAGAAGCCGGTTGCCGACGGGCAGCCGGTCGCCGACGCGCGTCCCAAGTTCTTCAAGAGCGTCGGGATGGGCTGGGAAGACCTCGCGGTCGCCGCTGCGGTGCACCGGAATTCAGCCCCCTGAGCGAGTTGTCCACAGGCAGGGAGCGACGGGCCCGAGTGGGAAACGTGACATTGTATTCTGAGGGCCCGTACGGCGCTGGAGGAACACATATGGCCCGCCTGACGACGCTCAACGCCATCTCGGCGCAAGAGCACTTGCGCGACCGGGTGGCGAACGCCCTCAGGGCGGCCCTGATCGCCGGGGACCTCCGTCCGGGCATGATCTACTCCGCCCCCACGCTGGCCGCCGAGTTCGGGGTGTCCGCCACCCCGGTCCGCGAGGCCATGCTCGACCTCGCCCGCGAGGGCCTGGTCGAAGCGGTTCGCAACAAGGGGTTCCGGGTCACGGAGCTGACCGAACAGGATCTCGACGACTTCACCGAACTCCGCGCCATGATCGAGGTGCCCACGGTCGGCCGCATCGCCCGGATGGGCAAGACCCGGGAGCTGAAGGCGCTACGGCCGCTCGCCCTGGCGATCGTTGCCGCCGCCGCCGAGCACGACATCATCGGCTACCTGGAGGCGGACCGTCGCTTCCATCTGGAACTGCTCGGCCTGGCCGGCAATCGCAGACTGGTCGAGGAGGTCGGCGACCTGCGCAAGCGTTCACGGCTCTTCGGACTCAACCGGCTCGACTCGACGGGTCAGTTGACGACATCGGCCGAGGAACATGTGCAGCTGCTCGACCTCATGATCGCCGGTGACGCGCAGCGCGCCGAGCGGTGCATGCTGGCTCATATGTCACATGTCAGGTCGCTCTGGGCAGAGGAGGAAGCCGACGACACGGGTTCGGGAGGCGCCAGGATCAGAAGGGTGACGCTGCCGGTCGGGGACGCCTGAGAGCCTGTCGAGTGGCCTCTGATCGGGCGGCCACGCCCGATCAGAGGTCACCCGACAGGCTCTGAGCCACCGGTCGCGCCGCGGGGCCCGAGAGATGTTCCCCGGTGCGCCCGGGGCGCTTCGTGTTTAGTCCCCTTCGCCGGCCGCCCCGGCGGGCCCGTGGGGCACCATCCTTCGCCGGCCGCCCCGGCGGGGCCGGGGAGGCCGTTGGAACGGGCCGTTCGGACCGAATCCCTGCTCAATGGTCCAGCAGGGCGGCCATCCACTCCTCGATCCCGTCGGCGGTGCGCGGCAGCGCGGACGACATGAGGCGAGCGCCGTCGGCCGTGATCACGAGGTCGTCCTCGATCCGCACCCCGATACCGCGCAACGACGGGGGCAGTGTCTCGTCGTCGGGCTGGAGATAGAGCCCCGGCTCCACCGTCAGCACCTGGCCGGTCTCCAAGCGCCCGTCCAGGTAGGCGTCGGCGCGTGCCTGGGCGCAGTCGTGGACGTCCATGCCGAGCATGTGGCCGCTGCTGCAGAGCGTGTACCGGCGGTAGAAGCCGTTGTCGGCGTCGAGCGCCTCATCGGCGGACATCGGCAACACGCCCCATTCGTGCAGCCCTTCGGCGATGACCCGCATGGCCGCCAGATGGAAGTCACGGAACCGCGCACCGGGGCGCAGGGCGGCGATGCCCGCCTCCTGCGCGGCCAGTACCAGCTCGTATACGCTGCGCTGAACGGGCGAGAAGCGGCCGGACAGTGGCAGGGTGCGGGTGATGTCGGCCGTGTAGAGCGAGTCGGTCTCCACCCCGGCGTCCAGGAGCAGCAACCGGTCGCGCTCCAGTGCTCCGTCGTTGCGGATCCAGTGCAGGACACAGGCGTGCGCCCCGGCTGCGGCGATCGTGGAGTAGCCCGGACCGTTGCCCTCCAGCCGGGCCCGCAGATCGAAGACGCCCTCGATCCAGCGCTCGCCGCGTCGGTGCCGCAGCGCCTGCGGGAGGCTTCGCACCACGTCCTCGAACCCTGCCACCGTCGCATCCACGGCGTGCTGCAACTGATCCGTCTCCCACGGGTCCTTGACGAGGCGGAGTTCGCTGAGCACCGCCGCCAGTCCGGCCGGAGCCGACCGTCCGGGTATGGACGGACCTCGGCTGCGCAGCAGTTCGTCGACGGTCGGGTCCACGCCGCCCAGTACCCGTACGGGGGGTTGCGGTCCGGTCAGCAGCTTCTCCCAGGCGTCCAGGTGCGCGCAGCGGATGCCGGTCATCCGGGTGGCCTCCGCCAGGTCGGGCCGCCGCCCGACCCAGAACTCCCCGTATCGGCGGTCGCGGTAGAACTCGTGACCGGTGCGCGGTGACCGGGGCCGCAGGTACAGCACCGCCTCGTGCCGCTCGTCGCCGTCGGGTTCCAGGACGAGGACATGGCCGGCCTGGTCCTCGCCGGTGAGCCCGGTGAGCCAGGCGTATCCGGTGTGCGGACGGAACCGGTGGTCGGTGTCGTTGGACCGGACCGAGAGCGCGCCCGCCGGGATGATCAGGCGTTCGCCGGGGAAGCGGGCGGCGAGCCGGGCACGGCGGGCGGGTGTGACGTCGTACGGGGGAACGCGGATGTCCGCCGGTAGCGGGGTGTCCGCCCACGCCGTGCTCATGAAGGCGTCCAACGCAGGGGAAACCGGCAGGTCATGACTGCTGGTGCGGGGTGCGGAGAGGGAACGGGGCACGGGCATGGCTCCTCTGTGCTCTGTCGTGGCGCTCATGAAATCCGTTGATGCGGCGATGAGTTGGCGCGGAGATGAATGTGCGCCAGAGGGCTTCCAAAGAACATGTGACATGTGCCATTGTACAGCGCGCAGCCCGGATGAGGTCGTGTCCATGCCATAGCACGCAGATGGGCCCGGTCCGGCCTCACCCCGCGCGATCCCCCACAGCCGCGCACTGTCGCGCGGTCACCACTCCGCTGGGAGGCGGCACGTGAAGAACCGAACGGTTCGACAGAGAATTACTGGATTGTCCACTGCGGTCCTGGCAGCATGCCTGGGCGTGGGCCTGCTCTCCGCACCGGGCCAGGCCGTCGAGCGACCCCCCATCGCATCGACAGCGACCGGCCACGACCGGACCGGCGACGCCGGTCAGGTCCGTACGGGCAGCGGGCCTGCCGCAGAGCCCGGCGGCCCCACCGCCGAGTCGCTGACGGCGCGCGCCGACGATGCCGCTCACGTCCAGCGCAAGTCGCTCAAGGCCGCCGACCTGCCGCCGGTGTCCGCGTCCAAGGACGCGCTCAAGCGGGATTACGACGACCCGAATGCCGCGCTTCCGAGCCACCAGGCGCCTTCCATGAAGGCCGAGAAGCGCCGCGCCAAGAAGCTCGGCACGGCCGCTGCCGAGTGCAACGTCACCGACTTCACCAACAACACCGGAAGCGCCCTGGTCGAGAAGGTCAAGGCGGCCACCACCGACTGCGTCAACACGCTGTTCCGCATCCAGGGCCAGGACGGCTACAACGCCTTCCGCGAGGACCAAATGGTCACCATCGCCGACGCGATGCGCGACGCGTCGGCCTCCTACCCGGGTGACGCCAGCACCGGCATGCCGCAGCTGATCCTCTTCCTCCGGGCCGGCTACTACGTGCAGTTCTACGACCCCGACACCGTCGGGGAGTACGGGCCGCGACTGGTCACGGCCATCCAGGGCGCGCTCGACGGCTTCTTCGGCTCCTCGCACGCCTTCGACGTCACCGACGCCAACGGCGAGAGCCTGTCCGAGGCGATCATCCTGGTCGACAGCGCCGAGCAGAACGCCCGCTACCTGAACATCGTCAAGAAGATGCTGGCGGACTACGACGAGTCGTACAACGACTTGTGGCACATGCGGAACGCCGTGAACAGCGTGTACACGGTGATGTTCCGCGGTCACCAGGTGCCGGAGTTCGTCACCGCCATCGAGGCCGACCCGAGCGTCCTGACCTCGCTGCGCGACTTCGCCGCGAACCACATCGACCTGCTGGGCACCGAGAACTCGTTCCTGGCCGCCAACGCGGGACTCGAGCTCGGCCGCTTCCTCGAGGAGGACTCGCTGCGCGACAAGGCGAGCCCGCTCGCGGTCGACCTGATGAGCAAGAGCTCCATCGACGGCCCCACCGCTCCGCTCTGGGTCAACCTGGCGAAGATGGTCGACGCCTACGACAAGGACAACTGCGCGAAGTACGACGCCTGCAACCTCGCGGAGCGTCTCGAGAAGGCTGTCCTGCCGGTGAAGCACACCTGTAGCGACAGCATCACCATCCGGGCGCAGGACATGGCCGCGGAGGAGCTGGAAGCCAGCTGCACCAGCCTGCGCAACCAGGACGCCTACTTCCACGAGGTGGCCCGGGACAACGGTGCGGTCGCCGACGACAACAACAAGACCATCGAGGTCGTGGCCTTCGACTCCAGTGCCGACTACCAGACCTACGCCGGTGTGATCTTCGGTATCGACACCAACAACGGTGGCATGTACCTGGAGGGCGACCCCAAGGCCGAGGGCAACCAGCCCCGCTTCATCGCCTACGAGGCCGAGTGGGCCCGTCCCGACTTCCAGATCTGGAACCTCAACCACGAGTACACGCACTACCTCGACGGCCGCTACAACATGTACGGCGACTTCGAGGCCGGACTGACCACGCCGACCGTCTGGTGGGTCGAGGGCTTTGCGGAGTACATCAACTACTCGTACCGCAAGGTCAACTACGATGACGCCGCCACCCAGGCCGCGAACCACACCTACCCCCTGCGGACCCTGTTCGACACCACCTACGAGAACACCGACCAGACCCGAACCTACAACTGGGGTTATCTGGCCGTCCGTTACATGATGGAGTCCCACCGCGCGGACATCGACACGCTCCTCGGCTTCTACCGCAAGGGTGACTGGGACGGTGCCCGCACCCTGCTCACATCGACCATCGGCGACCGTTACGAAGCCGACTGGAACACCTGGCTGGACGCCTGCGCGGCCGGCGCCTGCGGCGGCGGCACGCCCACCGAGCCCGGGGGCGAGTGCCCCGGGAAGGACACCAGGGAGCTGGGCAAGGACTGCAAGCGCAGCGGGCTGAAGGCGGTCAAGGACGACTACGCCTACCTGTACGTACGCATTCCGGCGAACACCGCTCAGCTGCAGATCACCGTGACGGGCGGTACGGGCGATGCCGACCTCTACTACAACGCGGACAAGTGGGCGACCACCGACGCCTTCACCAGCAAGGCGGTCGGCGCCGGGAACGAGCACACGCTGACCATCGACAACCCGGAAGCCGGAGACCGCTTCATCAGCCTGCACGCCGTTGAGGGATTCGACGGTGTGACCGTCTCCACCAAGTACTGAGCACCTTCGGACACACGACAACGGCCGGCCTGCGGAGGGGAGTTCCCTCTGCAGGCCGGCTCTGCCGGGCCGCCCCGGTTCACAGCAGCCGCAGCCCGTCGGGCGCCGTTCCGTTCGTCAGGGTCTCCACGAGCAGGTCGAACAGGGTCGGCCCCCGCCCCGCCAGGGCATCGTCCAGGCGCCGCTGTACGGCAGGTCTGTTGGTGACGTGCACCCGGTCCAGGCTCTGCCGCAGATGACGCGCCGTCTCCGCATGGCCCAGGGCCCGCGCGGAGAGCGTGTGGTCCCGCCACTCGAAGACGAAGTCGTCGTCGTCCGGCGTGCCCATCCCGCCGCTGAGACAGTCCGCGAGGGCGTCGAGGTTGCGACCGAAGTATCCGCCGGGGCCGTTCACCGCCTCGCCGATCACGTTCCAGAACTGCTCCAGGCCGGTGACCCGGGAGCCGTCGATCACATAGGTCACGGTCATGGGTGGAGGGTACAAGTCCGGTTGCTTCCACCGGCCCGTGATCCGCGCCGCAGGTGGGGGGCTACGGCGCGGACCGGCTCGGGGCCGGGCTTCAGCAGCCGCGGTCGATCAGGTTGAAGGAGGCGTAGTGGTCGCTGGTGTAGTAGTCCTCCCGCGCCTCTTCACCCGTGACGACGCGTCGCGCGCCGCGGGTCGGGGAGCCGGGGGTGATGACCGTGTACTCGTGGTAGTAGCCGGTGCTCCGGCTGGGCAGGACGCCTTCACGGTTCTGGAAGACGGCGCCGTCCTGCTTGTACGGGAACGGGCCGCCCGCCTCGATCAGGCCGAGGGTGTCGTGGGCCTGGGCGGGCAGCGCCGAATAGCAGATGCTGCCGACCGACGTGATGCCGGCACCGGTGGTGGCGACCGGGTCGGCCGCGGCGGTGGCAGTCGTGGTGACCGGGCCGCCGACGAGGAGAACGGACAGGAGGGCGGCAGCGCCACCGAGTGTGGTGATCCGTGGGGGGATTCGCATAACCATCATGATGACGCGCGTAGACACGGTGCCGTCAACGTCAACCGATGTGAATTTTTTGGAAGTTAACCGGAGGGACGGAATTGTGACGCCGTTGTGTCCGAGGGTTCGCGGGCCGCTCCGGCCCGCCTGTTCACTTGTTGATGTGTCGACAAGCGTGACGGCCGGTCTGTGGGGCATGCATCCCCGTGGAGATGTTCCGGGAACACGTTCGACGAGATGGCGAGCAGGGGGCGATTCACTGTGCGGGCGGGGGAAATGATGAAACGTCGGGGAGATGCCGATTCCATGGCGGACGGGGCGGCTTGCGGGCCGGGGGCACAGGGGCAGCAGCCGGTCCGGCTGCATCGCAGACTGGCCCGTACCGATCTGGCAGCCGTGAGCGAAGTGCGGTGCGCGTTACGTGAGTTACTGCGCTATCGGTGGCCGACCGAACCGGCCGAGGTGGCAGAGCTCCTGCTCAGCGAGCTGGTGACCAACGCGTTGATCCACACGAGGCACGGCGCGGTCGTCACGGCGAGCGTGGCGCCCGCCGGATTACGGGTGGAGGTACGGGACTTCGTCGCCGGGATGCCTCCGTCGTACGTACCGGACGCCGACGACGGTACGCACGGACGGGGGCTTTTCCTGGTGCGGAGTCTCGCGGACGCCTGGGGGATGGGCGCACACCCGCTGGGCAAGGTCGTCTGGTTCGAGCTGGACGGCGAAAGGCCCTGAGAACCCGTCAGTGGACCGGGCTGTCAGGGCCTTCTGCGGCAGATCGGCGGGCCGTGCGCGGATCTGCGTGAATCGGTGGATCAGCCGAACTGCTGCTCCAGATCCTTCAGTTTCCGCTCCAGCGAATCGAGCCGGGGCAGTGCCTGGGTGTCGTCCTCGGCGGTGAGGTCGACGGTGACCGGATCATTCGCGTTCCGCTCCGGGGCGCCGGAGTTCGGTCCCGTCACGGCTTGCAGGGACGGCCGGTGACGCAAGGGCAGTTGCCCCGGCTCGGATATGGCGGGCTCCACGGCGGACTGCGCGGACGCCGTCGTCGGGGCGATCGCCGGGATGTCCACCTGGGTGCCGCCCCGGCCGACCCGGCGCCAGGCCCGGTTCTGCCGGTTCAGCGCCTTGATGTGGGCCCGGTCCAGCTTCTCCTGGTCCTTCCTGCGGAGCCGGTTCTGCTCCTTCTCCCGCCGGTCCTCGCGTACTTCCTCGACGGCTTCGTCCAGGCTGCGCACACCCTCCAGCAGCATCAGCGACCAGGCGCCGAAGGTCTCCCGGGGGGCGCGCAGCCACCGCACGATCCGGATCTGCGGCAGCGGACGGGGCACCAGGCCCTGCTCGCGCAGGGCGGCCCGGCGGGTCTGCTTCAGTGCCCGGTCGAAGAGCACGGCCGCCGAGAGCGACATGCCCGCGAAGAACTGCGGGGCGCCCGCGTGGTCCACTCCGCGCGGCGCGTGCACCCAGTTGAACCAGGCCGCGGCGCCGGCGAACGTCCATACGAGCAGCCGGGAGCCCAGCGCCGCGTCACCGTGGCTGGCCTCGCGCACCGCGAGTACGGAACAGAACATCGCGGCCCCGTCGAGGCCGAACGGAACGAGGTATTCCCAGCCTCCGGAGAGGCCGAGGTTCTGCTCGCCGAAGCCGACGAGCCCATGGAAGGAGAGTGCGGCGGCGACCGCCGCACAGCAGAACAGCAGGATGTACGAGGCGGTGGCGTACAGCGCCTCCTTGCGTCTGCGACGCTCCTCGCTGCGTTCCCAGCTGTCATCGGCAGCGGAATCGTCGGCGGCGCGCTTGCCGCGTGCGACCACCGCCACCGCCGCCAGGACTCCCACGAGCAGCACGGCGCCCGGAAGCAGCCAATTCAGCGATATGTCGGTCAGTCTCATGCGCGGTCCCTTGCGTCGCGTAGGGCATTTCGGGCGCCATGATTGCCGAAACCCCCTCATGCACAGGGGGTTTCGGGGCAAGAGAACGCCATTGGGTTGGCGGGGCATACGGATAGTCGAGATCTGATCGAGTATTCGTACGCGGCCAGTGATCTGCGTTCGAATAATACTACCCGTGAGGGTGGTGTGGATTCAGTGAGCGAGCGTCAGTTTCCGTACGCGGTCCGCGTCGCAGGTGCGGGGGCACGTGACGCAGGTGTCGTCGGGGCGGATTGTGTAGAAGAGGCAGCAGCTCGCCCGGTCGCGGGTGGGCAGCGGCTCGCCGCCCGGCCCGGCCAGTTCACGGAAGCCGGCCGAGCCGACGTACGGCTTCGTGGTGCCGGGCAGGAGCGCCTCCAGCTCGGTCATCGCCCGCCGCTCCTCGCCCAGCAGATGGGCGATGTACCAGAGGCCCTCGACGATCTCGTCCGTCGCCATGCCCCACAGCGCCCGCCTGCCGCGCCGCATCCGCGGTCCGAAGCCGTCCAGCACCGGGCCGATGTGGTCGGCGACCGCGGAGAGCACCTCGGCCCGCAGCGCCGCCTCGTCGGGGACCACCCGGGCGCCCGGCAGCCCGGCCGCCGGATCGTCCGGGAGGCAGGCGAACTCCCGTACGCGGACGGTCAGGTGGCCCAGCGCCCGCTGGAACGCCACATCCCCGACGGGGATCCGGGGTACCCGCCGGTGCAGGAACCACGGCACCGTCACCAGCAGGCAGGCGGGCCAGGCGTATCGGTGCAGGCCGAAGCTGGCGACCACATCGGGCCTGGGCTGCTGCCCGTAGTCCCGCAGCACCTGCGCGTGGTCCCGGGCGAGGAAAGTGTCGAGAGCGGCGCCGCCGGCCGCGAGTTCGTCCGCGCCCACCCAGCCGGCACCGCGCGGAGCGGCGTCGTCGCCCGTCAGCACCTCGACGCGCAGCCCGGGGAAGACCTCGGCCAGGCGCGCGTACGCGCCCGTCAGGGCGGACGCGGAGGTGTCGGGAAACAGGGCGGGAAGGGTCATGCAGGACCACCACATCGCGATCGTTTGCAGGTAAGCCTTACCTTACCCGAACGAATCGATGTTTGAACTGGGGCCTGCTCCGCCTATCGTGCAGAGGGGGGCATGGCGCACGCGAGCCGCGCCCACGGCAGGCCGAGGAGGTCCGAGTGGAGCAGGGCAGAGCGCCGGGGCAGGCGGCGCCGTCGTGTGCGCCCGCAGCGTCCGCGACCATTTCGACGTCCGTACGGGTGCCCGAACAGGTGCGTGGCGAGCAGTCGCGCGGCGAAGAGGTGCGCAGGGAACAGGCGCGTGGCGAGCACACCCATGGCGAGCAGCCCTCCTCGCGCGCGGGGGTGCAGCGGCACTCCGTACGCGGCCAGATCCTCGACGCCCTGCGCGCCGCCCTGGTCGACGGTCAGCTGGTTCCCGGTCAGGTCTACTCCGCCCCGGCCCTCGGCGCACGCTTCGGGGTCTCCGCGACCCCGGTGCGCGAGGCGATGCAGCAACTGGCCGTCGAGGGCGCCGTCGAAGTCGTACCGAACCGTGGATTCCGGGTGTCCCAACGGGGCCCGCGCGAGCTGGCCGAGCTGGCCGAGGTGCGGGCCCTGATCGAGGTCCCCGTCATGCTGCGGCTGGCCCGCACCGTCCCGCCGGCCCGCTGGTGCGCCCTGCGTCCACTGGCCGACGCCACGGTGGCGGCCGCCGCGGTGGGCGACCGGGCGAGCTACGCCGAGTCCGACCGGGCCTTCCACGGCGCGGTCCTCGCGCTCTGCGGCAACGAGCAGTTGGTGATGGTCGCCGACGACCTGCACCGCCGCTCCCAGTGGCCCCTGGGCAACAACCCCGCCACCCGCCGCGCCGATCTGCTCGCCGACGCCGCCGAACACACCGTCCTCCTCGACGCGCTCATCGCCCAGGACCTGGCCGTCGTGCAGTCACTCGTACGGAAACATTTCACCGGCGCCGAGAGCTGAACCGGGACGGCCCGTGGGTTCCGCATCCGGAGCCGGTGAGGCCACGCCGCTGATCCCTTGATCGTTCTTGGGGCGGGTAGGGCGGGTAGGGCGGGCGGCGCGGCCGGTGGTCCGGTCGAGGACCGCGCCCGACGCCCACCGGTCCGGCCGCGGACGGCGTTCCGGATGCCCGGGCCCGGTCGAGGGCCGGGTCCGGCGTTCACCGGTCGGCCCTGCGACCACCGCCTGCCGCCTGCCGCCTGCCGCCTGCCGTCTGGTGCCTGCCGCCTGCCGCCTGCCGCCGCTTCGGCCGGTGCCGGGGCTCAGTTCACCTCGGCCGTCTCCGGGGGCGGCGGGTCCAGATGAGGTGCCAGCCAGGTCGGGACGCCCCCGAGCAGCCGGAAGAGCCGGCCCGCCTCGGCGCGCAGCCGGGTCGCCGCCTCGGGCTCCGGCTCGGAGTCCGCGAGGGCGATGAGGGCCGGAGCCGTACCGATCAGATAGCCCAGCTCCTCCCTTATCCGCAGGGACTCGGCGAAGCCGTGCCGGGCCTCCGCGAGTTCGCCCTCGCGCAGGGCGAGCAGGGCGAGATGGCGCCAGGTCGAGGAGAGCAGCAGGGCGTCGCCCTGGGCGGTCGCGCCGGCGTGGGCCCTGCGGTACGCGGCGCGCGCGGCCTGCGGCGAGTCGGCGATGTTCTGCGCGATCAGGCCCCGGCGGAAGTCCAGCAGCGGTCGGCCCGGAGCGGACGGGGCGAGCAGTGCGGCGGCCCGGCTCAGGGCGACACTGGCCTCGTCGGCCCGGTCCCGTACCCCCAGAAGTGTCGAGGCGTACGCCAGATGACCGCGCTCGCAGGCAGCCGCGCCGCGTTCGGCAGCGTCGTGGGCCAGTGCCTCGGCGGTGCGCAGGGCGTCCTCGGCGTCGGTCCAGCCCTGTCCGGTGTACAGGCACCGCTCGGTCAGCAGGGCCGTCCGCTGGAGGGCCGCCGCCGGATCGGTGGCGGCGTCGTGTTCGAGCAGCGCGGCGGCGTCCGTCCAGCAGGCGCGTGACCGCAGCCGCCATACCGCTGTCTGGAGCGGCGGATCGTCATCTGCTGTCGTTCCGGAACCAGACATGGCGGTATGCGCCACATTGCCCTCCCCGAGCGCGCCATTGAGCTGTTGAGTCTGGCGGCATCTCAGCATGGAATGGCACGCCGGGCCAAGGGGTCGGTTCAATGTCAGGTGAAAGATTTCACAAACGACCGGACCCGCTCGGAACCGGGGCCAGGCCCGGAAGTCAGCTCATACGCAGGGCGAGGAAGAAATCGAGCTTGTCCTCCAGGCGCGAGAGGTCACGCCCCGTCAACTGCTCGATTCGCCCGACCCGGTAGCGCAGTGTGTTGACGTGCAGATGGAGCCGGGACGCGCAGCGGGTCCAGGAGCCGTCACAGTCCAGGAACGCCTCCAGCGTCGGGATCAGCTCCGCGCGGTGGCGCCGGTCGTAGTCGCGCAGCGGGTCGAGCAGCCGTGCGGTGAACGCGCGGCGCACGTCGTCCGGGACGAACGGCAGCAGCAGGACGTGCGAGGCCAGCTCGTGATGGCCGGCCGCGCAGACCCGCCCGGGGCGGGCCGCCGCCACCCGGCGGGCGTGCCGGGCCTCCTCCAGGGCGCCGCGGAGCCCCTCGGGCGAATGCACGGCCGCACTCACACCCAGGGTCAGCCGGCCGTCGTCGGCGAGGCCCGCGGAGAGCGGCTCGCGGACGGCGGCGAGCAGCACATCGGCGTGCAGCGTGGTCTCCGCCCCGGCGGGGCTCGCGTCGGTGGAGTCAGGGGCCGCCGTGGACGCGGCGGGGGCGGGCAGCGGTACGAGGGCCACGGCCTCCGCACCCGTGTGGGCGACCGCGATCCGGTCGGCGGAGCCGGGACCGGTGACCGCGGGGTCGACGAGGATCTCCTCCAGCAGCGCCTGGGCCATCGCGCCGCCGGCGACGGCGGGCCCGGAGCCGCCGGCCGGGGCACCCGCGACGGAGTCATCCGGCCCGCCCGTGGTGGCGGAACCCTCCGCGCCGCCCCACTCGACCCGGGCCACCACGACCTGCCAGTGCGGTGCGGTGCCGAGACCGGGCAGCAGCACCGGGGCGGCGACCCGCAGGCGGGCCGCGATCTCGGCGGGCGGGGAACCCGTCTGGACCAGCTCCAGGACTTCCTGGGCGAGTCTGCGGCGTACCGTACGGGCTGCGTCGCGCCGGTCCCGCTCGACCGCGATCAGCTGGGTGACGCCCTGGAGCAGGTCCAGCCGGGCGGGCGGCCAGTCGCTCGCGTCCGCCTCGACCGCGAGCAGCCAGTCGGAGAGCACCGACTCGCGCACATCCCGGGAGGCCGGGAGCGCACCCCGCCCGGTGTTCCGGATCGGGAAGAGCGAATACGTGGTGCCCGCCACTGTGGCCCGGTGCGGGGCCCGGTGACCGGTGCGGGTGGCGGCCAGGTGGTGGCCGGCGAGCGCGGCGCCGACCGCTCCGGCCAGCGGCGCGTCCCCGGCGCCCGCGATCTGCCGCCCGGTGGGGGAGAGCACCCAGGCACGCAGGTCGAGGTCGGAACCGAGCAGATCGAGCACCACCTCGGGGCCACCGCCCGCCGGACCCGAGGTCATGAGTCTGCGGTGCCGGTCCACGACCGCGGCCAGATCGCCCGCCCGCTGGCCGGACACCTGGCGCACCACATGCTCGGTGATCGTTGCGAACGCGACGGTCTCGTGGACGGCGAAGAGCGGCAGCCGGTGCCGCGCACATGCCTCCACCAGATCACCGGGAATGTCGCCGAGCTCCGCCTCGCCCGCCGCCAGACCGGCGACCCCGGCACCCACCAGGATCCGTACGAACGGCTCCGATTCCGTCGCGTCCCGGCGCCAGGCCAGGCCCGTCAGGACCAGCTCGCCGCCCGACAGATAGCGGCTGGGATCCCGCAGGTCGGTGGTCATCACGCCGCGGACGGACCTGTCCAGCTCGTCCTCGCCGCCGAGCAGCCGCAGGCCCAGCGCGTCGGTCTCCAGCAGTGCGCGCAGCCGCATCTCGTCGCCGCCGATCTCTTTCGTTGGTGCGGGTGAAAACTGGATATTGCGGTGAGGCCACCGACCCCCACCATTCGTTCGAATCTACAAGACGAGGAGATCGGCCAGCCAACTCCTTCATGGTTTCGGTGACTGCACCGGGTGGAGCACGGCTTGTGTACTTGGCCCCACGCCGCGTTAACAACACATGAACGACCAGTCGAGGGCCGGCCGTCCCCAGCCCCGGCGAACGGCCCGATTGAGAAGAAGAGAGCCACTCATGGACTTCCTTCGCCCCGCCAGCTGGGAGGAGGCGCTCGCCGCCAAGGCCGAGCACCCGACGGCTGTGCCCATCGCGGGTGGCACCGATGTGATGGTCGAGATCAACTTCGACCACCGGCGGCCCGAGTACCTGCTGGACCTGAACCGCATCGGAGAGCTGTCCGAGTGGGAGGTGGGTCAGGAGAATGTACGGCTCGGCGCATCCGTACCGTACAGCCACATCATGGAGCACCTGCGGGCCGAGCTGCCCGGACTGGCGCTCGCCTCGCACACCGTCGCCTCGCCGCAGATCCGCAACCGCGGCGGCGTCGGCGGCAACCTGGGGACTGCGTCGCCCGCCGGTGACGCCCATCCGGCGCTGCTCGCCGCGGGCGCCGAGGTCGAGGCCGCATCCGTCCGCGGGACCAGGATGATCCCGATCGACGCCTTCTACACCGGGGTCAAGCGCAACGCCCTCGCCCCGGACGAGCTGATCCGGGCCGTGCACATCAAGAAGGCCGACGGGCCGCAGCAGTTCTCCAAGGTCGGCACCCGCAACGCGATGGTCATCGCCGTCTGCGCCTTCGGCCTGGCGCTGCACCCCGGGACCCGCACGGTCCGCACCGGCATCGGCTCGGCCGCGCCCACGCCCGTACGGGCGAAGGAGGCCGAGGAATTCCTGGACGCCGCGCTCGAAGAGGGCGGTTTCTGGGACAGCCGCGCGATCATCACCCCGTCCATCGCCTCGCAGTTCGCCACGCTCGCCGCCGGTGCCTGCAACCCGATCGACGATGTGCGCGGCACCGCGAGCTATCGCAGGCATGCGGTAGGGATCATGGCCCGCCGCACCCTCGGCTGGACCTGGGAGTCGTACCGCGGCAACGGCCGCAGCACCGAAGGAGCTGCCTGATCATGCGCGTCAATTTCACGGTCAACGGCCGCAGGCACGAGGCGGACGACGTCTGGGAGGGCGAGTCCCTCCTCTACGTGCTGCGTGAGCGGATGGGCCTGCCCGGCTCGAAGAACGCCTGCGAGCAGGGCGAGTGCGGATCGTGCACGGTCCGTCTGGACGGTGTCCCGGTCTGCGCCTGCCTGGTCGCCGCGGGCCAGGTGGAGGGCCGCGAGGTCGTCACCGTGGAGGGCCTCGCGGACCTCGCCGCCCACCGCTCCCGGGCACACACCGGCAGCGGCTGCGCCGCCGGTGCCGGTGGCACCGCACTGGACAAGGCCCGGCAGTGGGAGGCCGAGCCGGCCGGTGAAGAACCCCGGGAGGGCGGTGAACTCTCCCCGATCCAGCAGGCGTTCATCGACGCCGGCGCCGTGCAGTGCGGCTTCTGCACCCCCGGCCTGCTGGTCGCCGCCGACGAACTGCTCGAACGCAACCCGGAACCGTCCGACGCGGACATCCGCGAGGCGCTCTCCGGCAACCTCTGCCGTTGCACCGGCTACGAGAAGATCCTCGACGCGGTCCGCCTGGCGGCCGCCCGCGCGGAAGAAACGGTCTGACGATGGGTGTTACCGGCAACCCCACCAGCATCAACCAGGGCACCCGCACCAGGGGCGGCATCGGCGAGTCCACGCTGCGCCCCGACGGCATCCTGAAGGTCACCGGAGAGTTCGCGTACTCCTCGGACATGTGGCACGAGGACATGCTCTGGGGCCACACACTGCGTTCCACGGTCGCGCACGCCGAGATCGTCTCCATCGACACCTCGGAAGCGCTCGCCACCCCCGGCGTCCACGCCGTGCTCACCTACGACGACCTGCCGACCTCGGTGAAGAAGTACGGGCTGGAGATCCAGGACACCCCGGTCCTCGCCCACGGCAAGGTCCGCCACCACGGCGAACCGGTGGCGCTCGTCGCCGCCGACCACCCGGAGACGGCCCGACGCGCCGCGGCGAAGATCAGGATCGACTACCGCGAGCTGCCCCTCGTCACCGACGAGGCCTCCGCCACCGCCCCCGGCGCGCCCCTCGTCCACGAGGACCGTGACGACCACCATGCGGGGCACGTACCGCACCCCAACATCGTCCACCGCCAGCCCGTGGTCCGCGGCGACGCGGACGCGGCGGCGGCCCGCGCCGATGTCGTGGTCCGCGGCGAGTACGTCTTCGGCATGCAGGACCAGGCGTTCCTCGGCCCCGAGTCCGGACTCGCCGTGCCCGCCGAGGACGGCGGTGTCGACCTGTACGTCGCCACCCAGTGGCTCCACTCCGACCTGCGTCAGATCGCCCCCGTCCTCGGCCTGCCCGAGGACAAGGTCCGCATGACGCTCTCCGGGGTCGGCGGCGCCTTCGGCGGGCGCGAGGACCTGTCGATGCAGATCCACGCCTGCCTGCTGGCCCTGCGCACCGGCAAGCCGGTCAAGATCGTCTACAACCGGTTCGAGTCCTTCTTCGGACATGTGCACCGTCATCCCGCCAAGCTCTGGTACGAGCACGGCGCCACCCGCGACGGCAAGCTGACCCATATGAAATGTCGCATCGTACTGGACGGCGGAGCCTACGCCTCCGCTTCTCCGGCCGTCGTCGGCAACGCCTCCTCGCTCAGCGTCGGCCCGTACGTCGTCGACGACGTCGACATCGAGGCCATCGCGCTCTACACGAACAACCCGCCGTGCGGTGCCATGCGCGGCTTCGGCGCGGTCCAGGCGTGCTTCGCCTACGAGGCACAGATGGACCGGCTCGCCGCCGAACTCGGCATGGACCCGGTCGAGTTCAGGCAGCTCAACGCCATGGAACAGGGCACCGTCCTGCCGACCGGACAGGTCGTCGACTCGCCCGCCCCGGTCGCCGAGCTGCTACGACGGGTGAAGGCCAGGCCGCTGCCGCCCGAGCGCCAGTGGGAGGTGGCCGGCGAGCAGGCCGACGTACGGGCCCTGCCCGGCGGACTCTCCAACACCACGCATGGCGAAGGCGTCGTGCGCGGCGTCGGCTACGCGGTCGGTCTCAAGAACGTGGGCTTCTCCGAGGGCTTCGACGACTACTCCACCGCCCGGGTACGCATGGAGGTCATCGCAGGCGCACCCGTCGTGACCGTGCACACCGCCATGGCCGAGGTCGGGCAGGGCGGTGTCACCGTCCACGCCCAGATCGCCCGTACCGAACTCGGCGTCACCCAGGTCACCATCCGCCCGGCCGACACCCGGGTGGGCTCCGCCGGCTCCACTTCCGCCTCCCGGCAGACCTATGTCACCGGTGGCGCCGTGAAGCACTCCTGCGAGGCCGTACGCGAGAAGGTCCTGGAGATGGGCCGGCGCAAGTTCGGCACGTACCACCCCGCCTGGGCCACCGCCGAACTGCTCCTGGAGGGCGGCAAGGTCGTCACCGACGCCGGTGAAGTGCTGGCCGATCTGGTCGACGTGCTGGGGGACGAGGCGGTCGACATCGAGCTGGAGTGGCGCCACCGCCCCACCGAGGCGTTCGACCTCCGTACCGGGCAGGGCAACGGCCACGTCCAGTACTCCTTCGCCGCGCACCGCGCGGTCGTCGAGGTCGACACCGAACTCGGCCTCGTCAAGGTCATCGAACTGGCCTGCGCCCAGGACGTCGGCAAGGCGCTCAACCCGCTCTCCGTCGAAGGGCAGATTCAGGGCGGCACCACCCAGGGCCTGGGCGTCGCCGTCATGGAGGAGATCCTCGTCGACCCGAAGACCGCGAAGGTGCGCAACCCGTCCTTCACGGACTACCTGATCCCCACCATCCTCGACACCCCGACCATCCCCGTCGATGTGCTCGAACTCGCCGACGACCATGCCCCGTACGGGCTCCGCGGCATCGGCGAGGCCCCCACCCTGTCGTCGACCCCGGCCGTCCTCGCGGCGATCCGTGACGCGACGGGTCTGGAGCTCAACAGAACACCGGTACGCCCCGAGCACCTCACGGGCACCTGAGAGGAGCTCCCGGCTCCTCCTCAACTCCCCGGGCGGCGCGTCTCCCAGGAACGCCGCACTTCCGCCGCCCGCACCGCACGGAGCATCCAAGTGCCGTACCGTTCACGGACCTTGGCGCACTCAGCAGTGCTGCGGTACCTGCACATTCCGTTCTGCATGAACCGTTCGTCCCGGGCCGTCCCCCGGGTCGTGCCGCCAGCACACTTGTAGAAGGAGAAACGCCATGCTGGACATCGCCGAGCAGCTCAACCGGTGGGTCGAGCAGGGGCGCGACTTCGCCGTGGCCACGGTCGTGACGGTCGGCGGGAGCGCGCCCCGGCAGCCGGGAGCCGCCCTCGCCGTCGACCGTGCGGGCACGGCGATCGGCTCGGTCTCCGGCGGGTGTGTGGAGGGCGCGGTGTACGAGATGTGCGGGCAGGCCCTCGACGACGGCAGAACCGTACGGGAGCGGTTCGGCTACAGCGACGAGGATGCCTTCGCGGTCGGACTGACCTGCGGCGGCGTCATCGACATCCTGGTGACACCGGTCCGTGCGGACGACCCGGCGCGGGCCGTGTTCGCCGCCGCGCTCGCCGCCGCCGCACGGGGGGAGGCGGCGGCGGTCGCCAGGATCACCGACGGGCCCGCGGAACTCCTCGGACGCCCACTGCTCGTCCATCCCGACGGCTCGTACGAGGGCGGGCTCGGCGGACATCCGCAACTGGACCGCACGGCCGCGGCCGATGCCCGCGCGATGCTGGACGCGGGCCGTACCGGCTCCGTCACCGTCGGAGCCGAGGGCTCACGCTGCGGGCAACCACTGACCCTGCTCGTCGAGTCGAGCGTCCCACCGCCCCGGATGATCGTCTTCGGCGCCATCGACTTCGCGTCGGCGCTGGTCCGGGCAGGAAAGTTCCTCGGGTACCACGTCACCTTGTGCGACGCCCGCCCCGTCTTCGCGACGAAGGCGCGCTTCCCGGAGGCCGATGAACTGGTCGTCGACTGGCCGCACCGCTATCTCGCGACGACCGGCGTCGACGCGCGCACCGTCCTGTGCGTCCTCACCCACGACGCCAAGTTCGATGTCCCGCTGCTGGAACTGGCGTTGAGGCTGCCGGTGGCGTACGTCGGAGCGATGGGCTCGCGCCGTACCCACCTGGAGCGCAACGACCGGCTGCGCGGGGTCGGCGTCACGGAGCTGGAACTGGCCAGGCTGCACTCGCCGATCGGCCTCGACCTCGGCGCCCGTACCCCCGAGGAGACCGCGCTGTCGATCGCCGCCGAAATCGTCGCCGACCGGCGCGGCGGCAGCGGCGTACCGCTCAAGGGGGCGCACACGCCGATCCATCACGAGGGCGGCGGGACGAGGACGGGAGTGATCACGTCGGTGGCCTGAAGCGGCCACCGCACCGTGATCGTTTCGGGGCGGGTTGCCGCCACGGCGGATGCACGCCAGGTGCGAACCTGACGATAGCCGTGCTTCCGGCTTTTCGATCTGCTCCATGACATTCACATCCTCCTCCGCTTCCGGCCGGTTGAGATCCACCCGCGCGGGTCGCGGGGCTCTGCCCATAGCGACATCGGTCGCCCTGGTGAGTGGCGCGCTGCTTCCCGCAGCGGGCTCCGCTTTGGCCCGTTCGCTGGACAACGGCATCGCCGAACTCTCCCCACGGGGCCATCGCCGTCACCATGCCGACGGGCCGGTACACGGTCACCGCCAGCACGCACCACGGTCACAAGAACATCGGCATCGCCAATGACCTGGCGGGCGAGCACGAGATCGATCTGGCCACGGACAACGGATCGATCACGGTCAGGAACGGCTGATCCGGGGGCGGCCGACCGCCCTGTGCGCCACCACGGCCGCACACAGCAGCGCGGGGGCCGCCGCCACCGCGAAACAGACGGCCGTCGGCAGGCGGTCCACCAGCAGACCCACCGCCGCGGTGCCCGCCGAGGACCCGGCGTTGACCGCCGTGTTGACCCACGCACCCGCCTGTGTGCGGCTGCCCGTGCCAACGGACTCGTCCGCGACGAGATACGCGGTCGTCAGGGCCGGGGCGACGAATGCCCCGGCGACCGCGATCATCACGACCAGCACGTACACATCGGGTGACAGCCCGGCCACCACCATCGCCACCGCCAGGCCGGCGGCCGGAACGGGCAGCCGCACCCGGTTCGAGGCGCGCCAGGAGACGGCACCGTAGGTGAGCCCGCCGACCGCGCTTCCCGCCGAGAGCGCGGCCAGTACCCAGGCCGCCGCCGTTCCCTGGTGGTGCTGCTCGGTGAGCGCCACCACCAGCAGATCCAGGGCCCCCAGACACAGCCCCACGGACGCTGCCACGAGCGCTGCGTGCCGCACCCCGGCCATGCCGAGCAGTCGCTGCTCGCGGGGTGCGTCCTGTGACGCGGCGGCCTTGTCCGCTGACGGTGTGGCGGCGATGTCACGCACCGCGGGCGAGGACACCAGCGCCAGGGTGCCCGCCAGCACGAGCGCGGCACTGATCGCGACTCCTGCCGCGGGGACGGTGAACCCGATCATCACGCCCACCAGCAACGGCCCGGTGACGAACAGCAGTTCCTCGGCGACGCCGTCCAGGCTGTACGCGCGCTGCAACAGCTCCCGTTCAGGAACGAGGCTGCTCCACAAAGTCCGCATCACCGGGCCCAACGGCGGTGTGCAGGCGCCCGCCGTCATGGCGAGTGCCCCCAACAGGAGCGAGGAGGCCCCCGGCCGCCAGGTGGCGTACGCCAGGGCGGCGAGCAGCGCGGAGTAGACACCGGCCATCGGTGGCAGGGCCCGGCGCGGCCCGTACCGGTCGATCAGCGAGGCACGGGCGGGGGAGAGGAAGACGCTGGTCGCCCCGAACAGGGCCATGACGGCGCCCGCGACCGAGTACGAGCCGGTGGTGTCCTTCACCGCCAGCATCAGGGAGAGGGAGACCAGCCCGTACGAGAGCCGACCCAGCAGTGCGGCACCGAAGGTACGGGGGGCGTGGCGGGTACGCAGGACCGTGGCGTACGACGGGGCGCGCGAAGGCGCGGGTGAGGGTGAAAGCACCGGGACATTCCTCGTGAGGGCAGCGCGGTACGGGGCGCTGCGGGCATGCGGGGACACCGAGGGGCCGCACCCGGTGGGACGGAGTGGGTGCGGTCAGCGCGGATCTCTACGCACGGGAGAGGAACATGCCCGCCAACGTAGCAGGGCCGGAGGCGTGTGGTGGAGGGTGTGCCAGGGGGAGACCGCCGGCCGGAAGACGCTCCGCCGCGTCGGCCGAGCCTGCCGCGTCGGTCGAGCCCGCCGCATCGGCTGAACCCGCCGTGTCGGTCGAGCCCGCCGCATCGGCTGAACCCGCCGTGTCGGCCGAACTCGTGCCATCCGCGTCAGTCGGTGATGCCGGTGTTGGCTGCCAGGATTTCCGCGGCGGTCTGCCGGAGTCGCGGGAGGTATCCGATGACTTCGTCGGTGCGGTGGAGGAGGTCCTCGGTGGATGTGACGCCGAGGTCGGCGACGGCCTCCCGGAAGGCCGGGAGGCGCGCGACGTGCAGGTCCGGGGCGTCCGCGGCCAGGACGGCGTGACAGCGGGCGAACGTCGCGGTGATCCAGAAGACGGCTTCGCGGTGGTCGCCCCGCTCGATGAGCTGCCGGCTTCCCCCGATGGCGATCGGCCGTGCCTCGGTGGTGATGTCGCTGCTGAAGAAGAACGGGGTGCGGGCGACCCGCGCGGCCGCGTCGAACGTACGGGTCAGCTGGTCCAGGTGATGCCCGGTCCTGCGGGCGGACAGCCGCGCGCACCCCAGGAGCTCCAGCAGCTCCGGATACCGGTCTGCGTGCCCGTAGTCGGTGAGAACCGCGCGCGCCGCCGGGTAGCGCAGCCGGACGGTGGGGTTGCGCAGCGCGGCGACGAGCAGGACGTGGGTGGTCACCCCGGTGGGGAACAGCCAGGCCGTCACCTGTTCGTGGAACGGTGCCGAGGTGTCGAACGCGGCGAGGCGGGTCTCGATCCGGCGCTCCGCGTCCAGGCACCTGCGGCGCACCCGGAATCGCTCGGCGAACCGTGGGAACACCTCCGACCGCAGGCCGCGCAGCCGGCCGGTCGGGTCGTCGATGACCGTGTCACGGCGGAAGCTCCCGGCCAGGTGGTACGAGGAGAGCACATCGTCCGCCGAGGAGAGGTCGTCCCATGACAGATGGCTGACCTCCAGCAGCGCACCGTGGAAGCGGAACTTTCCGGGCTTGGCCGGCGGGTCGTGCTCGGCGGTGACAACGACGATGTCGATATCGGAGAACGGGGACAGTTCGGCGCCGTCCGGCAGACCGACCGTCGAGCCGCTGAAGTAGGCGCCGCGGAAACCGGATTCGGCTCGTGCATGCTCTTCGCCCCAACGCGCCGCGGCCGCTCGGGCCGTACCGATTCTCATGCCCAGTCCTTATCACTGTTCTGCGGGAACCAGCCGCCCGGGATGCCGTTCTGGTGGAATCACGGCATGACAAAGCTGCTGCACCAAGTCCTCCAGGGGCTCGATCGCTTCCACGCCGCCCACCCGTGGGACCACAATGCCCACTACCACCGGTGGATTCTGCGTCAGCTCCCCCGTAGTTGCGACAGAGCCCTGGACGTCGGCTCCGGCGCCGGAGAACTGGCCCGGCTCCTGGCGACACGAGCGAAGGCGGTGCACGGAATCGACTCCGACCCGGACATCGTGGCCCGGGCCCGTGAACTGACCGCCCCGGACGCTCCGGTGACCTTCGCCGTCGCGGACGCGCCGGACGGGATACCGCCCGGCCCCTACGACGTCATCACCTGCGTCGCCACGGTTCACCATCTGCCGTTCACCGAAGCCCTCACCCGGTTCCGTGGGCATCTGGCACCCGGTGGAACCCTGCTGGTGGTGGGCGTCGCCCGGGAGGCGACCTGCGGGGACTACCTGCTGGGTCTCCTCTCCGTTCCGCTGAACATCGCCATGGCCCTGATCAAGAACAAGGGGCGCAGGGCATCCCGCCCCGACTCCATGACCGCCAGGACCCGGCCGGCCGAGATGACCTACGCCGAGATCGTTCATCAGGCGCGTCAGGTGCTGCCCGGCGTGAGAGTGCGTCGCAGGCTGTTGTGGCGCTACACCCTCGTATGGCGCGACGGCTCCGGCGAGGACTGACCATGTCGAAGGCGAAGGCCGGGACATGCCCGGGATCGTGTTCTCCCGGACGCTGGAGCAGGCCGAATGGAACACCGTCATCATGCGGGAGGTGGACGTCGACGAGATCACCGTTCTCAAGGCACGGCCCGGCGGAGATCTGGCGCCCGGTGGTGCCGATCTCGCCGCGTCCTTCATGCGGTACGACCTGATCGACGAGTACCGTGTCTACGCCCATCCGGCTCTCCTCGGACGGGGCAAGCCCCTCTTCCCGGCGTCGGATACCAGGACCGCCGTCCGTCCGAACGGGACCCGGACCTTCGGCAACGGGGTCGTACTCCTGTGCTACGAGCGGCCCACGGCTGCTCCACCGGAATGAACTCCACGCGCTGCGGCGGCGTCCCGGCTGCTCCACCGGGCCCAACGGGGAGCTCTGCCGTATAACTTCCGCACTGTTACGAGAACTCACGGAAAGTACTCACGGAAAGTACTCACGGAAAGTACTCGCGAGAAGAACTCACGAGAACTGACGAACCGTCGAAGCGGCGAACCGATGAACTGGCGAGAGGGCAGGCGATGACACTCGGCGTCGAGGACCGCATGGCGATCACGGAACTGATCGGCCTGCACGGGCACCTGGTCGATGACGGCGAACTCGACCGACTGGAGGAGTTGTTCACCGAGGACGTCGTCTACGACGCCTCGGCCCTGGGGCATGGATCGATGCATGGGCCCGGGGCCGTCCGGGACACGGTAACGGCGATGGGGGAGCACGGGCCTGTGGGCCACCACGTCACCAATATCGTCCTGACCGAGGTGAGCGACGATCAGGTGCGTGCGCGGTCCAAGGGGATCGGGATCAGGGCGGACGGCACGTGCGGAAGCGTGATGTACGAGGACCTGATCGTGCGCGGCGAGGAGGGGTGGCGCATCAGCCGCCGCACGATCACCGCACGACGTACTCCTTCCGGTGCGGACAAGCGACCCTCATGACATGTCACATGTGATCGTGCGCCACAGGCCGACGCCGACGGTGCCCGTCCCGCCAACGGAAGGGGCACCGTCGACCCGGCCGGGGCCGGGCGGCGCGTCAGGTCGCGTCAGATCGCGTCAGGCGTCCAGCATGCCCGACGTGTCGATGACCTGCCGGATCGCCCGGCCCGAAGCCAGCTCCTCCAACGCCGCGTTGATGTCGGCCAGCGGCAGTGTGCCGGTGTGCATCTGCTCCACCGGCATCAGGCCCGCCCGCCACAGATCCAGGAACCTGGGAATGTCGCGGCGCGGGACCGCGTCGCCCATGTACGAGCCGAGCAGGGACTTGCCCTCGCCCGCGAATGCCAGCGCCGGGACCTCCAGCACCCGGTCGGGGGCGGGGAGGCCCACCGAGACGACCTTGCCGCCCCGGGCCACGGCCGTCAGACACTCCGCCATGACCTTGGGACTGCCCACCGCCTCCACCGCCAACTCGGCTCCTCCAGAGGTGAGTTCACGAACGGCCCGGATCGCCTCGTCGGGGGCGTACGCATGCGTCGCACCGAGCCGGAGGGCCAGCTCGCGCTTCTCCTGGACCGGGTCGACCGCGATGATCGGATACGCCCCGGCCGCGCGGGCTCCCAGCACCGCGGACAGGCCCACGCCGCCCAGGCCGTAGACCACCGTCGACTGGCCGGGCCGCAGGGCCGCCGTGTTGATGACGGCTCCGGCGCCGGTCAGGACCGCGCAGCCGAACATCGAAGCCACCGTGAACGGGATGTCCTCGGGGATGGGCACCACCGACTCCTGGGCCAGCACCGCGTGTTCGGAGAACGCGGAGACGCCCAGCTGGTGGTGGACCGGTGCGCCGGAGGCGTCGGTCAGCAGCGACGGGCCGTGCAGCAGTGCGCCCGAGCCGTTCGCCGCCGCTGCCTGCGCGCACAGGGCGGGGCGGCCCGCCGCGCAGTCGCCGCAGAAGCCGCAGCTGGGTACGAAGACCAGGGCCACATGGTCGCCGGCGGAGACCCGGTGGACGCCCGGCCCGGTCTCCTGGACGACACCCACCGCCTCGTGGCCCAGTGCCATCGGCAGCGGGCGGACCCGGTCGCCGTTGACCACCGAGAGGTCCGAGTGGCAGAGCGAGGCGGCCGCGATACGGACCAGCACCTCGCCCTCGCGCGGGGCGCCCAGCTCCAGCTCCTCCACCTCCACCGGCCGGGTCCCGGAGTAGGGGCGGGCCGTCGATATCCCGCGCAGCACCACGGCACGGGTCTTCATGCCCGCACCTCCGGACGCGGGGCGCAGCGCAGCACGTCGCGGCTTTCCAGCAGCGGGACGATCTTGCCGAGCACGATCTCCTGGAAGTGCGGGGTGGCGCAGTGTGCGGTGAAGTCGGCCTCGGAGGCGTACTCCTCGTACAGCACGATCGCCCGGGGGTCCTCGGTGCCCTGGTGGACCCGGTAGGCGAGATTCCCCGGCTCCTCGCGGGAGGCGGCGGCCATCGTGTCGAGCAGCGGGAGGACGGTGTTCTCCTCGCCGGCCTCGGTGCGGTAGCGGGCGACGACTACGTATGTCATGGGGGCTTACTCCTGGGGTGCGGCGGGCCTCTTCAGGGCGGTGGGCGGGACCGTTGGCAGCTGGTCCCGGCGCAGGTGCCAGAGGCGGGGGTCGGACGTGGCGGCGGCGGCCGACCCGAGGGCCAGCGCGAGCGCCACGTCCGCGGCGGTCTCCACGAAGCCCGCGGCGACCGACGGGGACATGGCGCGCTGTGCCTGCGCGCTCATCCGGGCGATGATCGGGGCGGGCATGATCTCGACCAGGTCCGGCGCCCCGCGTGAGATCGCGTCCGTGGAACGGCGCAGGTTGGACCGGTCGGTGACGAACACCTTCATCATCGTCAGCAGGCCGAGCGGACGGCCCTTCTCTATGAGGGAGAGCCGGGTGCTGACCACGCCGTGCGCGCCCATGTTCTTGATGAACTCCAGCGCGCCCCGGTCCTGAGCCAGACCGGGGCTGCTGTCCACGTTCACGAACACGGTCTTCCCCGCCCGGCCCAGTGCCGGAACGACCTGGGGCAGCTGTCCCACCGCGAACGAGGCGAGGATGCACACCTTGGCCGGTGCGGTCAGGAACTGCCGCAGCGGCTGGGTGCCGACGACCGACGCGACGACCGGCACCTCGGCGAACGCCGCGGTGAGCCGGGGGTCGAGCGGGGCACCGGACCGGGAGGGGGAAGGGGTCATGGCAAGGGCCTGCCTGGGGAGGGAGAGGTTCGTGGCTGCTGAGGCCTGACGTCAGCTCAGCGGAGACGTACCGAATCGGCTGGGAAGGCCCAGTTTGCCAGGGTTGAGAATGCCGGCCGGGTCCAGGGCCTTCTTCACCGCGACGAAGGTCGCGAAGCCCGCCCCGAGGGATTCCTCCAGGTAGGGGCCGCGCAGCAGACCGCAGCCGTGGTGGTGGCTGAGCGCGGCGGCGTGCCTGATCAGTACGGCGTTGGCCGCGTCCCACACCGAGCGGTACCAGTCGCGGCGCGACTCGGGAGCCACGTCGCCGCGCAGCGAGAAGTAGACGCAGGCGCCGTCGGTGTACGCGTGGGACTGGTGGGCCGAGGCGGCCAGGGTGCCGGGCACCGACTGGATCGCGGCGACCACCTCGTCGTAGATCACCGGGAGGTCGGTCCAGGACGCGGCCATCTCCAGGGTGTCGGCGACGAAGCCCGGACCCGGCTTGAAGCCGTCGGCGGACTTGCCGACCAGCATCCGCTCGTCCAGCCAGCGCTCGAACACCGCCTTGCTGTCCAGCTCGGGGCCGTACGCCTCGCAGACCTCGGCCGCCACCTTGATCGAGGCGTCGACGATGGCCGGGTCGCCCTCGTCCGCGATCAGCAGGAGGTTGGTCTCCGGGTGGCCGAAGTGGGTGCCCGACTCCAGGGTGTCGTACAGACGCAGGACGGCCGGGGTCGCACCGCGCTGCATGATCTCGCGGCAGGCGTCGAGGCCCTCGGCGAAGGTCTTGAAGCCGAACGCCACGGCGTTGGCGTACTCCGGCAGCGGGTGGACCCGCAGACGCGCCGAGACGATGACGCCCAGGGTGCCCTCGGAGCCGATGAACAGCTGGCGCAGGTCCGGGCCGACCGCGGCGCGGGCGTAGTCGCCGTACGTGGCACGCGTACCGTCCGCGTGTACCACGTCGACGCCGATGACCATGTCCTCGATCTTGCCGTAACGGGTGGAGAGCTGACCGGCGCCGCGGCAGGCGATCCAGCCACCGACCGTGGAGACGGCGAAGGCGGACGGCCAGTGGCCGGTGGTGACGCCGTACTCCTCCTGGAGCTGCTTCTCGAAGAGGTCGCCGAACATGCCGGCCTGGACGTCCACGATGTTCGACTCGGCGTCGAAGCCGGTGATCTCGTTCAGCCCGCAGACGTCCAGGACGACACCGCCGAAGACGGGGAGCGCCGCCCCCGTGACGTTCGAGCGGCCGGCGGACGGGGTGACCGGAATGCCCGCCTCGTGGCAGATCCGCAGCACGGCGGCGACCTGGTCGGCGTCGGCCGCCTCGACGATCACGGCGTTCGGCGTCGCGGGACGGCCCTCGGTCTCGCCGATCATCGAACCGGCCCACCAGTCGCGGGTCCGGGTGACGACCTCGTCGCGGGAGGTGTGCACCGCGTGCGCGGCCCCGCGCAGCGCCTCGATCACGGTGTCGGGGACCTCGACCGGGTCCACCTGGAGGGCGGCCTCGCCGTCTCCGATCGGGGTGTTCTGCGCCCACTTGGCGAAGCTCGGGGCACCGATCGTGTAGTTGCCCCGGTTGAACGGGTGGGTGATGGTCTGACGGCTGATCATGCTGCTGCCCCTTCGAGGAGTACGGACTTTTCGTGACGGACGGCTGCGAGGTACTCGGAGACCGAACGCTCCACCTCGGCCTCCGAGAGGTTCAGTTCCTGGCCGAGGATCGCGCCGACGGCCTCGGCGGCGTCGACGGACGCGTCCCGGGCGAACAGCCGGGCGCGTATCCGGCGGGAGAGGACATCGTCGACCGAGCGGGCCAGCTCGGCGCGGGCCGCGTACACGACCTCCGCCCTGGTGTACGGGAGCCCCGCGACGATCGGCTCGGCCAGTGCGGGGTCGTCCTGGATCAGGTCGCCGACGAACCGGGCCTCGGTGCCGAAGCGTTCGCCGAGGTGCGCGGCGATGCCACCGGACGCCGCGACGGCCTCGGCGTCGTAACCGGCGCCGCCGAGCAGCGGAAGGTCGGTGGTACGGCTCTTCCCCTTGCGGCCGAGGACCGTCATCACCTTGTCGATGACGAGTTCGCCCATGTGCCGGCTGGTGGTGAGCTTGCCGCCGGTCACCGTCACCATGCCGGTGCGGCCGACGGTGATGTGGTGGTCGCGCCGCATATCGAGCGTCGCGCCCTCCTTGCCGCCGACCAGCGGACGCAGGCCGCCGATGGAACCGACCACGTCGTCCGGGGTGAGCTTCCCCTCGAAGGCGGTGTTGGCGCCCTCCAGCAGGAAGTTCATCTCCTCACGGGTGCAGTGCACATCGTCGGGGGAGCCCCGGTAGTCCTCGTCGGTGGTGCCGAGCACGACGCTGTTGCCCCAGCGGGTGCAGGTCGCGCGGCGGGCCCGGCCGGGGATCGGCACGGTGACCGTGCAGTTGATCCGGACCTTGTCCCACGGCACCACGATGTGGACGCCCTTGGCGGGCCTGACCTGGGGCTTGTGACCGTCGTCCGCCTTCGCGTCCAGCTCGTCGGTCCACACCCCGGTGGCGTTGACGACGGCTCGTGCGCGGATGTCGATGGTGTCGCCGTCCGCCGAGACCCGGGCGCCGGACACCTTCCCCATCTGCATCAGCAGACCCTCGGCCCTGGCACCGTTGAGGACCGTCGCACCGAGCGCCGCGGCGGTGCGGACGATGGTGAGGACGAGTCGGGCGTCATCGGTACGGGCGTCGAAGTACATCAGCCCGCCCTTGAGGTTCTCCGCGCGCAGCGTCGGCGCCTGCGCGAGGACCTCCGGAACGGTGAGCCGCTGGTGGAGCTTGCCGATCCGCCACCCGCCGACCAGGTCGTACGTCCACAGCAGACCCTCGAAGCCCTTGGCGAGGCGGGCGTCGAAGATGCCCTCCTTCTCCAGGATCGGGAAGAGGAACGGCAGCCGGTGCACCAGATGCGGGGCGTTCTTGCGGAAGCGGTGCCGTTCCAGGAGCGAGTGCCGGACCAGGTTGACGTTGCCCTGCTCGATGTAGCGCAGGCCGCCGTGCACCATCTTCGAGGACTTCGACGACGTGCCGGAGGCGAAGTCGTCCTTCTCGACCAGCGCCGCGCGCAGCCCGCGCGAGGCCGCGTCGAGCACGGCGTACGCCCCGGTGATGCCGCCGCCGATGACGAGTACGTCGTACGTGTCGTCGGCCAGCCGGCGCTTGAGGGCTGCCCGGTCGAGCAGCAGGGGCGTTCGGCGGGTCGCCGCGGCGCTGCGCCGCGGTTTCCGGGCTGGCATGGTGATCACAACATCAACTCCTGGTGTTTCGGTGCGGCGGCCGTGGTCGGGTGCGGGTCGCCGGTGCGACGGCGGGGGCCGTCAGTGGGGGGTTCGGGGTTCGGGGTTCTTCAGGGGGAGCAGTGCGGGATCGCCGAGATGGGCGATCAGCACATCGCGCCAGGCGGACCGCTGCTCGGTGCGCTCGGCCGCCGTGATCGACGGCTCGAAGATCCGGCCATGCGGCTGTGCCTCGACGACCTCTTCGAGCGAGGACCACAGGCCCTGGGCGACACCGGCCAGATAGGCGGTGCCGCGCAGACTGGCGGTCGCGGAGTCGGAGACCCGTTCCAGCGGCAGGCCGGTCAGGTCGGCCTGGATCCGCATGAGCGGGTCGCTGCCGGAGACCCCGCCGCCGACCCGGAGCCGGGTGAACGGTGTGCCCATGGTGTCGGCGACCCCGTCGATCAGGTCGCACACCGAGTGCGCGATCCCGTCGAGGACGGCGCGCGCGAGGTCGGCGCGGGTGGTGGCGAGGGTGAGCCCGGTGAGGGAAGCGGTGGCCTCGGGGTGCCAGACCGGCGTACGGACCCCGGCGAGTGCCGGGACGAATCGCGGGGTGCGGCCCGGCCGCGTGGGGACCCGGCCCGCCTCCTCACCGAGCTCCTTCGGCGATGCGAACAGCCCCAGGTCGTCACAGAGCCAGCGCAGCGCCGAACCCGCCGTGGAGGTGTACGCCTCCAGGCTGTAGTGGCTGATGTCGCCCTGCCGCCGGCCGGGCTGGGCGAGCACCCCGGAGATGTCCGGCCGGGGCAGGGCGGGCGTGGTGCCGGTCGCCGCGTCGACGAAGGCGCCGGTCCCGTACACGCACATGCCCTGCCCGGCGGCGAGGCCGCCCAGCGCGACGAGTGCGGCGTGCTGGTCGCCCATGGAGGCGGTCAGCGGGACGGCGATCCCGAGAGCGGCCGGGTCGGTCGTACCGAATCCGGCGTCGTCGGAGCGGAGTTCCGGAAGCAGATCGAGGGGGAAGCCGAGGTGGCTGATCCACTCCTCGTCCCAGGCGTGCCGCTCCAGCAGATAGCCACCGGTGGACGCGGCGTTGGTCGGGGTGGTGGCGTGCACGGCGCCGCCGGTGAGGCGCCAGATCAGCCAGGTGTCGACGGTACCGAAGAGCAGCCTGCCCTCGCGGTGCGCGGCGGCCACCTCCGGGTGCGCGGCGATCTGCCGGGCGGCCCAGAGGAACGGGGCGCGGGCGCCGACCGGCCGGCCCTGCCGGGCCAGCAGGGCGGCGTCCCACTCCGCCTCGTACGCGGTGAGCTCCTGTGCGTGACGCCGGTCCTGCCACACCACCGCGGGCAGCAGCGGCTGCCCGCTGACCCGGTCCCACAACATCGCGGTGGCCCGCTGGGTGGAGAGCGCGACCGCGGTGATGGCGATGCCGTCCTCACGGGCCCGGCCGACGGCCCGGCGCGCCACCTCGATGGTGGCGCTCCAGATCTCCATCGGGTCCTGCTCGACCGAGAGGTCGTCCGGGTGGCTGACCTTGATCGACCGGTAGAACACCTCGTGGGCGGCGCCCGAGTCGAGGACGACTCCGGCCCTGGTGCCCGTGGTGCCCTCGTCGATGGACAGCACACCGCGCCGTGGAGCGGCACCGGGGAACGTCTGCGTCATTGCAGCCCTTTCTTCGAGAACATCGCGAGCTGTGCGGAGAGGATGCGGAGGCGGTACGGGAGACGGGACCATCGTGTGATGCGGCAGGCCCGGCGGCGGGTCAGCGCGCGGTCACGGACTCCGCGGATTCCGTCGGACCGGCGCCGGTGGAGGCACGGTCCTGTCCGGCGACCTCGTCGGGCGACGCGGCCTTCGTCGGGTCCCACTTGATCGCCAGGCAGGTGATCAGGCCGAGCAGCGGTACGACGGAGAGCGCCAGGAAGGTGTCGGCGAGCCCCAGCGAGTCCTTGATCTGCGGGAAGACGTACAGACCGACGACACTGCCGAAGCTGCCCACCATTCCGGTGACACCGGTGCCGAGCGCGCGGACGTCACTGCTGTACGAGAGCGCCGCGATGGACTTCCCGTTGGCGCCGGGGCCCGCGGAGTGGCAGAGGATGAACAGCACCGGCAGCAGGAACGCCACGGCCGTGGGCACCTTCTCGAAGGTCAGTCCCATCGCGAGCAGTGCGACGAAGACCCCGGCGAAACCGGCGGCGGAGCTGAGCCGCAGTCCGAGGCGACGGCCGAAGTACGCGGACAGGAGCCCGCCCGCGATACCGAAGGCGTTGAAGACCATCGAGCCGATGGTGGCCTTCTCGAAGCTCTCGCCGAAGATCGTCAGGCTGATCAGCGGGAGGTACCAGCCGACCGCGAAGTACTGCATCGACTGCCCGAGCGAGATCACCGAGGAGAGAACCGTGCGCGGCAGGTACTCGCCCTTGAAGAGCAGCCCGGCCTGGCGGAATCCGATGGCGGGGGCGGCGGTGGCGGCGCGGGTCGCCTCGTCGGGCTTACCGGCGACGGCCTTGATCCCGTAGATCCTGTCCAGGTTGACGACCGCCTCGTCCAGCCGGCCCTTGCTCGCCAGCCAGGTGGGGCTCTCCCGGAGCATCAGCCACTGGCCCAGCAGCAGCGCGGCGGCGACGACCGCGGCCGAGCCGACCGACCAGCGCCAGATGTCCGCGCCGACGTCCAGATTGAAGAAGACCAGGGCGAGCGCGAGGTTGCTGGTGGTGGCGACGTACCAGACGGCCTGCCACAGGTTGAGCCGGCCGCCCAGCTTCGCGGGCGTGTACTCGGCGAGCAGCGCCATGGCGACCGCGAAGTCGATGCCGTACGCCACGCCCACCAGGACCCGGCCGAGCCAGACCACGGTGAAGTCACCGGCGAAGGCGGCGAGCAGGGCGCCCGCGATCGCGAAGACCTTGGCGATGAGCAGCGGGGGGACACGGCCGATCCGGGTGGCGAGCCAGCCGCCGACCGGGTTGAAGATGATCGCCAGGGCCGGAGCGGTGGCCGTGAGGATCGAGACCTGGGTGCTGGTCAGCTCCATCTGGGACGTCATCGGCCCCAGACCGGCGCTCAGTGCCGCATTCGAATAGGCGTCGAGGAACAGCCCGCCGAACACGAGAAACCAGATGACTTGCGCCCGGCCGGTGATCTTTCCCAGCCCATCGATGAGCGCAACGACATCGGCGACGCCTTTGACGCTCGGACGTTGTGCCATGAATCCGCCTTCGAGGAAGACCCATCGGCGGCACGGGGAGCACAAAAAAACAGGCATGACGAAACCACCGACAGGTGGTCTATGTCTATGCCTGTCAAAACACTGCGGAAAGCGCCGCAGCACGTGAACTGCTGGAAGTACGAACTATGCAGTGAGGTTAAGAACGAGTCAGGAGGAACGTCAAGGGTTTCCGGCAGGTTACACAAACGTGACGCGCACGCCTGGAACGCGATACGGGTCGCGAAACGGGGCGTGACCCGGTCCCTGCCGGTACGGGGCTGCGGCGCACATCACCACGACGCGAACTTCCTTTCCCCCTTCCCCCTTCCCCCTTCCCCGTTGTCCGCTGTCCGGTTCGAGGTGGCGCCGGTGACCGTCCGCCTGGGCACGACTGGCTGGCATCGGGGCGGCTCCCGTTGGCCGGTGAGCACGCCAGGAGGGCGACGACAAAGGGTGTCAGCGCCGATTGGCACTATGGTGATCATGAGTCACAACATTGCGTACTCCACAGCGGACAAGGCCGACGTCCTGGCCTACCTCGGCGGCAACGGCAACTTCACGGCGGACCAACTGCGCCGCCTCGACGGCATGCGCAAGGACGCCCGGGCCCATCAGGACGATCTCGACCACCAGGGTGTCGACTGGGGCCTGTCCATCCCCGACGCCCTGGATCACCTGATCGCCGGGCGCGCCGACGCGGACGCGGAGTGCGCGGGCAACGCCTACAACTCCGCTCTGCAGCACATCATCGACCACAACGCCTCCGACCCCTCCCAGCTGGGTACCTACTCCAAGCCTTCGACGTTCTTCGGTCTGGTGGACGACGAGCTGCGCCGCCTCGATGTGCCCGCCGACCTGCTGCCCCACGGCTACCTCTACGGGGGGCTGCCCGACGGCTTCCCTCACATCCCGTACTCGATGGACGGCTACCCGGCCATCGGCCACCTCCCGCTCGCCAGGACCAAGCCTGCCGCCGACGCCTACCGCGCCGTCCTGGACAGGATGAACCCGGACTTCCGGTACGACGTCCAGGAACTCATCGACAAGCTCGACTTCGAGCACGGCGAGTGGGAGTACGCGACGAAGAACATCGACTGGTACACCCAGGACACACTCTTCTTCAAGCTCACCTGATCCGATCGGTGGAGACGGGGGTGGGTGAGCCGGCCGAGGTCGTGACCAACCTCCGGTCAACTGCCCGCTGATGACGCCGGCCGCGTCCCCGCCGGACACCTCGGTGCCCGGCACCGGTGGTGGCGACCTGGCGTGGACGGGCAGCAGCGGTACGGTCCCGCTGGTCATCGGCACCGTTGTGGTGCTCGCCGCGGGCACCGGTCTGGTCGTGGCGGCCCGCCGCCGGGCCAAGCGGGCCTGACGCCCGATGACCGTCCGGGCCCCAAGGTCATCACCGGGGGCCCGGACGGGGAGGGCCGCAGTGGCGGGGCCGGAACGACGGTCCGGCCGGACGTCCCCGCGGACGTCCGGCACCACGGCCTTCCCGCCAGGGGCTCGTCAGCGCCCCGCCTGCAAGGCGGCCCAGGTGGCCGGCCCCACGATGCCGTCGGCCGGCAGACCCCGGCTCGTCTGATAGGAGCGCACCGCCGTCGTCGTCTCCGGGCCGAAGCTCCCGTCGATGCCGACCACCGAACCGAGCGCCGCGGTCAGCGAGCGCTGGAGCCGCTTCACCCCGTCGCCCGAGGCACCGGGTTCAAGGGCCGCCGTCGGGCCGGCCGACAGCAGTGCGGTCCAGGTCCTGGCCCCCACGACGCCGTCCGCGTCCAGCCCATGGGCCGACTGGTACGCCGTCACCGCGCCCTGGGTGGCCGCACCGAAGCTGCCGTCCACCGTGCCCACCGGATGACCCTGCTCGCCCAGCAGTCGCTGAACCGCCCTGACCTGGGCACCCGTCGAACCGCTTCGCTGGGTCGCGTACGCGGTGAAGCTCAGCCCGTCGCTGCTGTCGCCGCCGGTGTCCCCGCCCACCAACTGCATGTAGCGCGTCCAGTCCCAGTACGGGCCCGGGTCCGTGTGATCGTTGCCGGGCGCCTCGCTGTGTCCGATGATGTGCGCCCGGTCCTTCGGAATTCCGTACCGGTCGCACAGGTAGCTGGTCAGAGCCGCCGACGAGCGGTACATCGTGTCCGTGAACCAGGACGGGTCGTCGATGAATCCCTCGTGTTCGATACCGAGTGCCGAGGCGTTCTCGCTCCGCGCGTGGTACGCGGTGTCGCTGTCGCGCACCATCTGGGTGATCTCGCCGTCGGAGGAACGCACCACATAGTGCGCGCTCACCTCTGCCGACGGGTTCTGGAACCAGCTGATCGAGCCCGCGTACGAGCCCTGGGTGACGTGGACAATCACTTTGTCGATCTCGGCCGACCGGCCCGCGGCGAAGTTGTTCGCATGGGCCGGAACCCACAGGGCCGACGGGTAGTCGGCGCTCCCGGTGCGTACGGCGGCGGTGGCGAGTGGTCCCTTCTGCGGCGACACCGGACGGCCGGTCACCGAGATCCGCTCGCCGCCGGTGACGACCGCGTCGAGCCCGTGGGCCAGGAAGGTGTACACGGTGTCGGCGTAGAGGGCGGCAAGGTGCCCCGTCGAGCCGCTGTACCGGGCGACGGCCGGGTACCAGGCGTTGATGTCGTCGCGCTCCCGGTCGTCCAGGCCGAGTCTGTCCGCGTAGCCACGCAGCACCGCCGCGCCGCCCAGGATGTTGGCAGCGGTGTCGGTGCGGAGGTCGGCGAGGGGTTCGCCGGTGAGGGCGGCCGCCTGCTCCAGCGTCCGGTTCGTGGGGTTGCTCACCAGGTGCATCACGCCGTACCCGTTCGCCTGGCTGGGCTGCCCGGAATGGCCGTCGAGACGGGTCTCGCCGTACCCGACGGCGGCGAGCAGATCGCGCGGTACGTCGAATTCAGCGGCCGCACGTGCGAACGCCCGGTTCATGGGGCGGTCGGCGGGCGGGGCGGCGAGGGCCGGAGTGCCGGTCGCGGCCAGGACAGTGGCGGTGAGGGCCGCCAGGACGGATGCGCGGGCCCCTGTGTGGGCGGCGGCTCGTCTGGGCATACCTGCTCCTGCTCTGTGTGGGGGGAGAGAAGAACGGCCCCCGGGCCCGAGTGGGGTGGGCCGAGGGGCCGAAGCCCGCTCAGCGTATCGACGTGTCCGGGGCATGACAATCACCTGCCGGTGTGTCGAACTCCCTCTCACTCCGATGCGGTTGAAGCGCAGGCCACGGCTGCGGCCGGTGAGGGGTTTCGGCGCGTACCGGATCACGCTGTCGGGAGGAGGGGTGGCGCCGCACCGGACCGGCTCCGGACCGCGCGATCCGCTCCCGTCGCCGCCGCGGTCCGCATGGACCAGCAGCCCGAACTCCACGATCCGCCCTGCGACTTCATGTACACCATCACCGGCCTCGACACGAAGGCCGTGCTCGGGGTGGCCGCCGCACGGCTGATGGACCGCTTCTCGCAGTTCGCCGTGCTCGCGGCCCGTGAGGCCGTCGCCGATGCCGGACTCGACCCCGCGGTCTGGGGCAGCGGACGGGTCGCCGTCGTCATCGGTTCCGCACACGGCGGACTGCTCAGGGGCCGGACCCCGATGTGGGTGGGGCCGGCCGGCCCCACCCACGGCCCGCGCTCTCGCGCGGGCCCGCGGGTCAATGCTGTTCGTGACCCCGCGCCGTGACGTCCACCCGTACGATCTGCGGGTCGTGATCGCTCGCCTGGTCGGCGAACTCCGCGTTGATGTGCACCACGTCGTAGTCGAAGCGGCGGATGCCGGGACTGGTCAGGATGCCGCCGGCATCGCGATCGGACGACGCGCCCTCGGACACCCGGTCCGGCGTCGGACGGCACCGCCCCCACACGACCGGAGAGATCGTGCGGGGCATCGGACCGCCCAGGCCGAACCAGGCACCCGAGGACGTGAGGGAACCCGCCCACCCGCCACGGACCACGCCCCTGGAGGCGTGCCGCCGAACGGGACGAGAAAGCGGCAACCCAGCGCATCCAACACCGTTCGGGACGCGCCCAGCACACATGATTGGGTCCAGGACCCACTCATGCACACTGGTTAGGAACGGTCCGAGACACGAACAGGCGGCGATGACCGTGACGGCGGCGATGGACGCGATATTCAAGGCGCTCGCCGATCCGAGCCGCCGGGAACTCCTCGACCGGCTCGACGCACGCGACGGCCGGACTCTGCGGGAGCTGAGCGAGGGCCTGGGCATGAGCCGGCAGGCGGTGAGCAAACATCTGGCGGTGCTGGAATCGGCGCTGCTGGTCACCGTGGTACGCAGGGGCCGGGAGAAGCTGCACTACCTCGACCCGGCGCCCATCCAGGAGGTCGCCGACCGCTGGATCTGCCGGTACGAACGCCACCGCCCCGACGCGCGGTCCCACCTTGAGCAGACCCTGGAAGGAACGGTCATGGACAAGCCCGAGTTCGTCTACGTCATCTACATCCAGACCACCGCCGAGAAGCTCTACCAGGCGCTGACCGACCCGGAGTTCATCAAGATCTACATGGGTGGCTACGGCCCGGACTCGACATGGGAGGCCGGCGCGCCGGTCCGCTGGAAGATGGACCCGGACGGCGAGTTCGAGGAGGTCGGCCAACGGGTCCTGGAGGCGGAGCCGGGCAAGCGGCTCTCGTACACCTGGCACACCCTGCAGCCCATGCACCGCCAGATGTTCGACTTCGCCTCCGACCAGGAGTGGGAGAAGGCCGTCCGGGAGCGGTCGAAGGTCGCCTTCGACATCGAGCCGGCCGACGAGCCCGAGACGGGTATCAGGCTGACCATTACCCACGACGGTTTCGACAGCCCGGACAGCAAGATGCTGGAGGGTGTCAGCGGCGGTTGGATCGTGATCCTGTCGACGCTCAAGACCCTGCTGGAGGGCGGGAAGTTCCTCGACGAGCAGGCCTGAGGGCGGGCTCGTCCGGCGGCGGGGCGATCCGGGGCCGGGCCCCGGATCGCCCGGACACGGGCGCGGCCGCTCCGCCGCCGCGTCCGACGATCCCGCCCTCGACGCGGAACTGCCCGGGGGCATTCCGGCCGAGGGCGGGACCGAGGGCGCGAGGAACTCGGGACGGGGGTCAGGCCCCGGGTACCCGGTCGAGGAAGCCGCTGACCGAAGCGATGCGGCCGTCGTCGTCGAGCTTGAGCACGTCCGACCCGGCGACGGGTGCCGAGCCGTCGGTGGCGGAGACCAGTTCCCAGCTGAAGCGCACGATGTCGTGGTGCCCGTCCGGGGTGCCGGTCAGCCGGAACTCGAAGCCGGGGAACTGCTGGTGGGCCCCGTTGATCGTGGCCGTGAGCTCGTCGTGGCCACGCACGTCCGCCAGCGGGTCGGTGTAGGTGGCGGTCTCGGTGAAGGCTGCCGCCACGGCCTTCTCCAGATCCTCGGGGGTGGCCGCGTTCCAGGCGACGAAGTAGCGCTGAACGGCGTCCTCGTATGCGGTCATCGTGCTGTCCTCTCCTTGCGTCCCGGCCCTTGGGGCCGGGCTCCCGTGTGCTGGTGAGGAACACGATGTCCGATGGCGCGGGAGGCGTCGATTACCTCCGAGGTCATGATTCGGGGCGGTCGGTGCGGTGTCACATCGTGGTGGAACGGGAGGGCGGGGCGGGACGGAAGTTGCTGTGGGGCGGGCACGGCGGCCGCCGGGCAGCGAAGCGGCGGGGCCGGGCGCGGAGGAGGTGGGGCGGAAGGAGGCCCCGACCCTCACACCTGGTTGTCCGGGACGACATACATGGCCGCTTCCTCGGCCGATGCCGCCGCTCCGTCGATCCCGACGTCCTCGGCCGCCAGAGTGTCCGGCTCATTGATGTCCAGCTGCCGGGTGAGACGGCCCGCGCGTACCGAACCGACCTCCGTGTCCCAGGGTTCGCCGTCACCGTCGGACAGATCTCCCACGCCGTCGCCGTCGGCTTCGGTGACCTCGGGCAGTTCCCGTGCCAGACGGCTCTCCAGCGGCTCGCCGCTGTGCTGTTCGGCGGCCGTGGTGCCCTGGTCCTCCACCGCCCACGGTCGCTCGGGTGGGGAGTAGCCCTCGTCGAGGAGGTCGGTCAGCCCCCGGTTGTCCAGGGTGTCCTCGATGTCGAGCTGCTCGATGGGGTCGGAGGCCTCCGGCTGCTGGGGCTGGTAGACATCGTCTCCCATGTCGCCATCCTTCATGGTCTGTCCCTTCCCGATTTCAGGGATCCCGGTCGTGCATGCCACGCACGCGAGTCGGCGGAAAGGGGGCGTACATGCGGTAGGTGTGCGATATGCGCCCTGGTGCCGTCGAACCGCCCGTATGGGTTCAGGATAGGTGGCCGGGGTGTCACCCCGCAGCCGTGGGCCGCAGGCCGGGCGTCGGGAGCCCGTCGGAGGCACGATGGAAGTGGCAGGTGGAACCACGTCCTGCCACGATCGGTATCGGGAGAATCGCCATGGACTACCCGGAGAGCTATGAGCTGGTATTTCAGGCGTTCGCCGTGGAGGACGACACGGTGACCGTTCGGCGTACCGCGCAGTCGGGTGCGGGTGGGTACCCGATCTACGAGGACGAGACCGGAATCGTGCGTGCGGAGATCAGCGACCGCGGAGAGGTGCGCATGCTGGCCAGCGGCGGGCACCAGGTGCTCGGCACCCCACTGGTGGTGCGGGAACCGAGTGTCTGAACCACCCGGCGGCCCGTCCGGCCGGTCACGGTCGGACGGGCCGCCGGACGATTCACCGCTCCGTCGGACCGGGGCCGTCAGCCCTCCGTCCAGCCGTGGTTCTTGGCGAACTGCAGCAACCCGCTGCGGATCTGCAGGATCTGAGCACCTGTCAGTGTCGGTGCCGACTCCAGCAGGAGGTCGGTCACCTCCTTGGTGTACTCGGACGCACTGAGCACGTCGCACAGGGTGTCGTCGTCCGCCGATCCCGAACCATGGAGCGGGCCGGACCTCGGAGGAGTCAGCGGCTTCCCGTCGGGGCCCTCGGCGAGCCGGACGGACGATGCCTTCAGCCCCCGGTCACCGTCCTCGATCTCGAACTCGACCACCGTACCCGTGTGTACGTAGGACTCCGGGATCAGCATGTCATTCACATGGAGAAAGACATCCTCACCGCCGTGATCGGGCGAGATGAATCCGTATCCCCGTGCGCCGTCGAACCGCACCACGCGACCAGAAACCACACCAACCCCCAAGAAAGAATTCGGGCCCCTTGCCCGTTGCCACACATGGCTCGACCGGAGAATAGCCCCGCGGATCCGGGTAGCGCGACCCTATCCGTGGAATCGCCGGGACCGCTTCACTTGAGCCTGCGCGTCGGCGGGGGCGCGGTTCCGGACGCCAGCGGGGAGCGGGCCAGCTCGACGCAGCCCACCGCGATCAGGACGAGCGCGACCAGTACGGGCAGCACCCACCACCCGGTGCGCAGGTTCTCGCCGAACAGGGTCACCCCGTACAGAACGCTGATCAGCGCGTCACCGAGGGTGAGTGGCGGCTGGACGGCGACCAGCGTGCCCGCGTGGAGGGCGTTCTGGAGGAGGAACAGTGCCCCCATTCCCGCCGCCGCCGTGGCGTACAGCTGCCAGGACGTGAAGAGCTCCACCGCTCCGCCGCCGTTCTCGAGCCGCGCCATGGCGTCTTTCATGAGCGCGGCCGTGAGCGCGTACCCGCATGCGGCGGCGAGGCCGAGCAGCGCGCCCCGGGGGTTGCCCCGCGTGCTCAGGGCCGCGCCGATCAGCGCGGCCTCGAAGAGGCCGGTCAGGATCAGCGTCGGCACCCAGGCCGCCCCCTGCACGGATGCGCTGCCGCCACCCGGTGCCGCGGAGGCCATGCCCAGGGCCAGTCCCAGGGTCATGGCCGCCACCGCGAACCAGAGCCGCCGGGGAAGCCGGACCCGCATCACGAATCCGGCCATCAGCAGCGTGGCCGGCAGTTCGATCACAAAGATCGGTTGGACCACGGCGATCGGCCCGGTGGCCAGCGCCACGGCCTGGCACACGGCCGCGACGATCACCATGCCGATCCCGGCCAGCCACATGCGTTGGTGCAGCAGATGCCCGATCAGCGACAGACGCATTGCCTCGGCGTCGGGGACGGTGCGGGCGGCGCGACGCTGGAGTACGGAGGCCACGCCGTTGCTGAGCGCGGTCAGGACGGCGAACAGGACGCTGATCACCGCACCATGATGCGGGCGGCGGGTCCGTGATCCCGGGTCCTGCCGTACGGCGGCATGGCGGGGAGCGCGGAGCGGACCGCGATAGCCCATGAGGACGGAAGATGTCCGCAAGTCCGCGTAGCGTGCCGTCCATGGCACCGAAGAAGAGCACCGACGCGAAGACGAACCCCGCCGCACCCGTCGTGCTCTCACCGCGCGCGCTGGGCCGCGCCACCCTGGAGCGGCAGCTGCTGCTGCGCCGGACCTCGATGTCCGCGAAGGACGCCGTCGAGCATCTGGTCGGCCTCCAGGCGCAGAACACCAAGCCGCCGTACTACCAGCTCTTCGCCCGCCTCGACGGCTTCACCCCCGCCGGGCTCGCGGAGCTGATGGAGTCCCGCGAGGTGGTCCGGATCGTCACCCTGCGCTCCACCATCCACCTGCACACCGCAGCGGACGCGCTCACCCTGCGCCCACTCGTCCAGGCGGCGCGCGACCGGGAGCTCAGGACCTTCCGCAAGGGGCTCGCCGGGGTGGATCAGGACCGGCTCGGGACACTCGCCAGGGAGCTCGTCGAGGAGCGGCCCCGTACGCCCAAGGAGATCCGCGAGGCGCTGCTGGCCGAGTGGCCCGAGGCCGATCCGCAGGCACTGGGCGTGGCCGCCCGCTGTCTGCTGCCGCTGGTCCAGGTCACCCCGCGCGGGGTGTGGGGGAGGAGCGGCCGGGTCGCGCTGACCACCGTCGAGCACTGGCTCGGCAGCCCGTCGGAGCCGGTTCCCGCACCCGATGCCACCGTGCTTCGCTATCTCGCTGCCTTCGGGCCCGCCTCCGTGCAGGACATGCAGACGTGGGCCGGGCTGACCCGGCTGCGCGAGGTCTTCGAACGGCTGCGGCCGCGGCTCATGACCTTCCGGGACGAGAACGGCACCGAGCTCTTCGACCTGCCGGACGCCCCGCGCCCCGACGAGGACACCCCTGCCCCGCCGCGCTTCCTGCCCGAGTTCGACAACGTGCTGCTCGGCCACGCGGACCGCACGCGCGTCATTCCACCGCGCTACCGGGGGCGCAACGGGAACGGCAACCAGGCGTACGGATCGGTGCTGGTCGGCGGATTCCTCGCGGCGATCTGGCGGCTGGGCGGCGACGCCGGGGCCGGCCCCGGCGCGACGACCCTCACCGTGCAGCCGCTCGGCAGGCTGAGCCCGGCGGATCGTGACGCCGTGACGGACGAGGCGGTACGGATGCTCTCCACCATGACGACGGCTGCCACCCGTGCGAACGGATACGACATCCGGTTCGCGACGTTCATCGACTTCGAATGATGAGCATCCGCCGGACGACAGGCTCTCAGGGCAGCAGCCCCGCGCGCCGGGCCGCCACCACGGCCTCCAGCCGGGTGTGCGCGCCCAGCTTGCGCATCGCCGAACGCAGATAGCTCTTCACCGTCTCCGGCCGCAGCCCCAGCCGCTCCGCCGCCACCGCGTTCGTCGTCCCGGCCGCCACACAGGCCAGCACGTCCACCTCGCGCGGGGCCAGCTGCACGCCGCGAGGCTTCGGCGCCCGCGCCCCGGCCGCCGAGGCGAGCCGCCCGCACACCGAGATCAACTCGCCGCGCAGCGTCGGGTCGACGACCCTCGGGACCAGGGCGCGCAGTTCGCGATGGGCCTCGCGGACGTCCTCCCACGCCGCCGGCGCGGCCGCCGGATCCGTGACCTGTTCCCGGGTCACGGCCAGGAGCTGCTGCACCTCGTCCCGTACGACCAGGGCCTGCTCCACATCGCGGGCGGCGGCGACCGCCGCGTCGAACGTACGGTCCCCGAGCGAGACCGGCTCGCGGAGCGCCCCGTACAGCAGGCCACGCACCTTGCGCCGTACGACGACGGGCACCGCGACCACCGCGCGCAGGCCCTCCGCCGCAACCGCCATGTCGTACTCGTGGCTGATGTGACGCGAGGAGTGGTAGTCGGTCACCGCACAGGGGCGGGACAGGGCGATCGATTTGCCACCGAGCCCGCTGCCCGCCGAGATGACGAGCCCGCGCAGGGCGGTCGTCTGGGCCCCGTTCAGCTCGGCTATCCGGGCGTGGCGGGCATCCGAGAGCAGGCCGCCGAAGGCCACGGGCAGACCGCTGATCCGGCGCAGCCGCAGCAGTGCCGTCTGCATCTCGATCGCATCGACGGATTCCGGCATGCTGTCGCCTCCCTGCCCGGTCCCGGCTCCGGAGCCACGGCAGCCTCGCCCGCCGCACCCCCGTTCGGGGGTGGTGAGACCTGGGTCACTGTTTACATGATGTTAAGCGACCGGTCCGGTCCGCAATGAGGAGGGCACATGTCGGCAACCAGTGCGACGGAGACATTCCGGGCCGCCCGGGACTTTCTGCTCCAGCACCGCGAGGACTACCACGCGGCCTACCAGGGCTTCCGCTGGCCCCGGGCCGACCATTTCAACTGGGCGCTCGACTGGTTCGACGCCATCGCCGAGAACAACGACCGCACCGCCCTGCACATCGTGGAGGAGGACGACGGCCGTACCGAGGTCTCCTTCGCCCGGATGTCCGCCCGCTCCAACCAGGCTGCCAACTGGCTGCGCGCCCAGGGGGTACGGGCCGGGGACCGGATCCTCGTCATGCTCGGCAACCAGGTCGAGCTGTGGGAGACGGCCCTCGCCGCGATGAAGCTGCGTGCCGTCGTCATCCCCGCCACCCCGCTCCTCGGCCCGGTCGATCTGCGCGACCGGGTGGAGCGCGGCCGGGTCCGGCATGTCCTGGTGAGGGACACCGACACCGCCAAGTTCGACGAGGTGCCCGGCGACTACACCCGGATCGCCGTCGGCGCGGACCTGCCCGGCTGGCTGTCCTACACCGGCGCCGACGAGCTGCCGGAAACCTTCGAGGCGGACCGGGAGACCGACGCCGACGAACCGCTGATGCTCTACTTCACCTCCGGCACGACCGCCAGCCCCAAGCTTGTCGAACACACCCATGTCTCCTACCCCGTGGGCCACTTGTCGACGATGTACTGGATCGGCCTCAAGCCCGGGGACGTCCACCTCAACATCTCCTCGCCCGGCTGGGCCAAGCACGCCTGGTCGAACCTCTTCGCGCCCTGGAGCGCCGAGGCGACCGTCTTCATCTTCAACTACACCCGCTTCGACGCGGGCCGGCTGATGGCCGAGATGGACCGCTCGGGCGTGACCAGCTTCTGCGCCCCGCCCACTGTCTGGCGGATGCTGATCCAGGCCGACCTCTCCCAGCTGAAGACCCCGCCGCGCGAGGTCGTCGCGGCCGGCGAGCCGCTGAACCCGGAGGTCATCGAGACGGTACGGCGCACCTGGGGCGTCACCATCCGGGACGGCTTCGGCCAGACGGAGACCGCCGTCCAGGTCGCCAACACCCCGGGGCAGCTGCTGAAGACCGGTTCGATGGGACGGCCCAGCCCCGGTTTCAAGGTCGAGCTCCTCGACCCGGTCACCGGCGAGCCCGGCGCGGTCGAGGGGGAGATCTCCCTCGATCTCTCGGACCGTCCGGTGGGCCTGATGACCGGTTACCACGGCGATCCGGACCGGACCGCGCAGGCCATGGCCGGCGGCTACTACCGCACCGGCGACATCGGCTCCCGCGACCAGGACGGCTACATCACCTACGTGGGCCGCGCCGACGACGTCTTCAAGGCGTCCGACTACAAGATCTCGCCGTTCGAGCTGGAGAGCGCGCTGCTGGAGCACGAGGCGGTCGCCGAGGCCGCCGTCGTCCCGGCCCCCGACCCGGTACGCCTCGCGGTGCCGAAGGCGTACATCGTGCTCGCGGAGGGCTGGGAGCCGGGACCGGACACGGCGAAGGTGCTGTTCGAGCACTCCCGAGCGGTCCTCGCCCCGTACAAGCGGGTCCGCCGACTGGAGTTCGCCGAGCTGCCCAAGACGGTCTCCGGCAAGATCCGCCGCATCGAGCTGCGCGAGCGCACCGCCCGGGGCACCGGCACCGGGATCGAGTACGACGAGGGGGATCTGCGATGAAGGAACTGTCCTACGCGCACGGCACCGGCACCACGGCGCTGCTCGGCGACACGATCGCGGGCAATCTCGACCGCGCGGTCGAGGCGTTCGGGGAACGCGAGGCGCTCGTCGACGTCGCATCGGGGCGGCGCTGGACGTACACCGAGTTCGGTGCGGCGGTCGATGAGCTGGCCCGTGCGCTGATGGCATCGGGGGTGGCCAAGGGGGACCGGGTCGGGATCTGGGCGCTCAACTGCCCCGAGTGGGTCCTCGTGCAGTACGCCACCGCCCGCATCGGCGCCGTCATGGTCAACATCAACCCGGCCTACCGGGCGCACGAGCTGGAGTACGTGCTGAAGCAGGCCGGGATCTCGCTCCTGGTCTCCACGCTCTCGCACCGCACCAGCGACTACCGCGCGCTGGTCGACCAGGTCCGCGGCGGCTGCCCGGCCCTGCGCGCGGTGCACTACATCGGCGACCCGTCCTGGGACGCCCTGCTGGCCGGCTCCGGGTCCGTGACGGAGGAACAACTCGCGGCCCGCGCGGCAGAGTTGTCCTGCGACGACCCGATCAACATCCAGTACACCTCCGGTACCACCGGCTTCCCCAAGGGGGCCACCCTCTCCCACCACAACATCCTCAACAACGGCTACTTCGTGGGGGAGCTGGTCGCCTACACGGAACAGGACCGGATCTGCCTGCCCGTCCCCTTCTACCACTGCTTCGGCATGGTCATGGGCAACCTCGGCGCCACCTCGCACGGCGCCTGCATCGTGATCCCGGCGCCCTCCTTCGAGCCCGCCGCGGTGCTGGCAGCCGTCGAGCAGGAGCGGTGCACTTCGCTCTACGGCGTCCCCACCATGTTCATCGCGGAGCTGAACCTCCCCGACTTCGCCTCGTACGACCTCTCCTCGCTGCGCACCGGCATCATGGCCGGATCGCCCTGCCCGGTCGAGGTGATGAAGCGGGTCGTCGCCGAGATGCACATGGACGAGGTGTCCATCTGCTACGGGATGACGGAGACCTCGCCGGTCTCCACCCAGACCCGCCGCGACGACGACCTGGAGCGCCGCACCGGCACGGTCGGCCGGGTCATGCCGCACATCGAGGTCAAGGTCGTCGACCCGGTGACCGGGGTGACCCTGGAGCGCGGCGCGGCGGGCGAACTGTGCACCCGGGGCTACAGCGTGATGCTCGGATACTGGGAGCAGGCCGAGCGCACCGCGGAGGTGATAGACGCCGGCCGCTGGATGCACACCGGGGACCTCGCCGTGATGCGGAAGGACGGTTACGTCGAGATCGTCGGCCGGATCAAGGACATGATCATCCGTGGTGGCGAGAACGTGTACCCGCGGGAGATCGAGGAGTTCCTCTACGGCCACCCGAAGATCGCCGGTGTGCAGGTGGTGGGCGTACCGGACGATACGTACGGGGAGGAGATCCTGGCCTGCGTCATCCCGAGGGATCCGACGGACCCGCCGACCCTGGAGGAGGTGACGGGCTACTGCCGCGAACAACTGGCGCACTACAAGATCCCGCGACGGCTGCAGATCCTGGAGTCCTTCCCGATGACGGTCAGCGGGAAGGTCCGGAAGATCGAGCTGCGGGAGGGCTACGGCCGGTAGGAGCCGGCCGCCCCGGGCGTCGTCAGGCGGCCTCGATGATCTCGCCGGCGACGCCCCGGGTCGCGGCCGCCCATTCGATCAGCAGCACCTCGTAGGCGGCGGACTCCACGGAGGACCATTCCTGGCCGGCCCGCGCGTCGACCAACGCCCGTATCGCCTCGTTCGCCGCGGCGGCGGACGGGGGCGTCGCCCGGGTCGTGCGCGAGGGGTCCGTGGGCGGGGTGTGCCGTGGAGTTAAAGCCATGACCCCTACCTTAGGGCCCGCCACTGACAACGCCGCGAACATTTGTGGCCCCTGGCCCGAACGTGACCGATTGCACTCATTGTTGCCGACCGGTTCCGCTGAGGTGCGGGTCGTGTTCCGCGCGCGGGATCTCGCGGCGCATGCAGACTCTCGGCCAGCGGTCCAGGCCGTGTTCCGCCTCCTCCGCCCTGATCTTCCGCAGCCCCTCGGTGAGTTCGGATTCCGTGAGCGTGCGGAAGCCGAGGCGGGCGTAGTACGGGGCGTTCCACGGGACGTGGGAGAAGGTCGTCAGCGTGAGTGCGCTCAGCCGCCGGCCGGCCGCCCATCCGGCGAGATGGTCGATGAGTGTGCTGCCCAGTCCGCGCCGTGCGGCGGACGGATGGACGGAGACCTGCTCGATATGGGCCGCGCCGTCGACCGGTTCGGCGATCAGGTAGCCGACCGGACGGTCCTCGTGGTCCACGGCCACCCAGGCGCGGCCGGCGAGGCGGTAGCCGTCCAGCAGGTCGAGGGGCGGAGGGTCGTCGTCCGCGATGGCGGTCATGCCGAGCGCGCGGAACGGTTCGCCGGCGGCGCGCTCGATGTCCTGGAGCAGCGGAAGATCGGAGCGGCGGGCGGTACGGATACGCATGCGGTCAGTATGGCGCTCCGGCGCGACGGAGGTGCTGGTCCGGGTAGGCCATGAGGATTTCGGGCTCCTTCCGCATTAAGGAAATTTACTTCTGTTTAACGGAAGGTTGTCCGGGGCTGGGAGAGCTGTCGAGGAGGTGCCCGGAACGCGGGCCGGGTGCCTTCGTGCGGGTTGCGCGAGGTGAAGCCGGAATTGCGCCGGTTGCCGAGGCGGTGCGGGGCGGGACAGGGTGGCTGGTGCGTCCGACGCGGCCGACTCGACCGCCGTACTCGTCCGCCCGACGCCCGACGCCCGCACTCGACCCGCACGCGAGGTGCTTCGCATGAACCACGCCACCAGCCGGCGCACCGTCCTCGGCGCCCTGCTCGCCGGTGCCGCCCTGTCCGTGGCCCCCGCGCCGCCGGGACCGGCCCGGCGCCCGGCGGCCGTGCCGGACTCCGTGCCCGCGGTCGGTTCGCGCCCGCGCGGCACCGGGTGGTTGCTGCTCGGCACGTACACCTCGGCCGAGGGCGGCGGCAAGGGCATCGGTACGGCGGCGTACGACGCCGCCACCGGGGCGCTCTCCGGCGGCCCCGTGATCACCGGCATCGAGAACCCCTCGTACCTGGCCATGCATCCCTCGGGCGCCACCGTCTACGCGGTCGACGAGCAGGAGCGGGGCGGGGTGACGGCCGTCGCGCTCGCCCCGGACGGCGGCCACCGGGTGCTCGGAACCCGCGGCACGGGCGGGGCGGGACCCACCCATCTCTCCGTCCATCCCACGGGAAGATGGCTGCTCACCGCGAACTACACCTCCGGCAGTGTCGCGGTGCACCCCGTCCGGGGCGACGGCTCGCTGGGGGAGCGCACGGACCTGGTCGCCCACACCACGCCGCCGCCCGGCCCCGGCCAGGACGGGCCGCACGCCCACCAGATCATCACCACTCCGGACGGCGGCCACATCCTCGCCGTGGACCTCGGCAACGACTCCGTGTACACATACCGGCTCGACGAGGAACGCGGCACGCTCGCGCAGGTCTCCCGCGCGGCCCTGCGCCCCGGATCCGGCCCCCGCCACATCACATTTCACCCGGGCGGTCGCTTCGCCTACCTGGCCTGCGAGGTCGACAACACCGCCGTCGTCTGCGGCTACGACCCGGCCACCGGCATCCTCTCCCCGGGTGCCCCGCAGCCCACCGGGACCGGTGCCGGCACCAGTTACCCCGCACAGTTCCTGGTCACCGGCGACGGCCGTTTCGCCTACCTCGCCAACCGGGGGCACAACAGCCTCACGCGGTACGAGGTCGAGGACGACGGGGCAACGCTGCGGCTCCTCGACACCGTGCCGGCCGACGGCGACTTCCCCCGCCAGATCGCGTTCTCGCCGGACGGGCGGCTGCTCTTCGCGGCCAACCAGAGGTCGAGCACGGTGACGGCCTTCCGGGTCGACGCGAGGAGCGGCGGCCTGACCCGTACCGGCGACGCCTTCCCCGCCCCGGTGGCCGTCTGCGTGCTCCCGTACCGGACACCGGGACCGTCCGGCGAGTGAGCGGGAGCCTCCCCGCGAACGAGGGCAGCCGTCACCGGACGCCCCCGGTGCCCGTCCGTTAGGGTCGGGCCCCGGGCCGCGGGTCCACGAAGACGCGGCGAACGCACCAGGGAGGCACAGTGCGCTTGAGAGTGGAGTTCACCACCGAGCCCTTCGATCTCGACGAGGCGCCCGCCCACGCGGTCGTCGCGCGCGAGGTCATCCAGAACGCCGAACTGGACGCCGTGGACGTCGGCCCCTTCGGCAACACCGCGGAGGGCGGCGTGGACGAGGTGCTCACCGCGGTGGACTCCCTGCTGCGCCGCGTCCTGACATCCGGTGCCACCCGGGTGTCGCTCCAGGTCAACGTGATCGGGGAGGGTCCGAAGTGACCGAACCGGCGGACCACCCCCTCGTCACCGCGGTCAAGCCGCTCGTCGACGCCATGGGAGCCGAGCTGCTCGGACCCGAGCAGGCTCAGCCCGACGACGTCGTGCTGGCCTGGGAGGGTGAGGACGTCATAGCCGTCCGGCTGCCCCAGCTCTCGGAGTCGCTCGACCACATCCTGGCCACCATGGAGCGGCGGCACGGTATGCCGCTCGCCGCGCTGGACCGCAGGACCAAGCAGTCGGTGGTACGGGCCCTGGAGGCACGCGGTGCCTTCTCCGTACGCCACGGCGTGGAGACGGTGGCGGGCGCGCTGGGGGTCAGCCGCTTCACCGTCTACAACTACCTCAACAGGGAAATCGCCCCCAAAGGCGAGTAGTTGAGGCATCAATCGCTGTTGCCCGAGCATCGTCGTGGGTACGGCGCGATGTGCGGCGGCTTGAACCACGGCCGGCTCGACGTCGGTCGGCTGCGGGCGGTGCCGGCCGGGCTGTCGCTGCCGCGTTTCGACGGCGGGCGCCTGGTCCTGGCGGTCGATGTGTCGCCGTGGCTTCGCGATGCGGGGCAAGATTTCAAGCTGGCCATCGAGGAGAGGTATAAGGCCCGAAGCGGGCCGCGGTGATAGCGGCGGGGCCTACGTATGTTGCCGCTGACACGGCCCGAGTCACGAGGAACGGGGGCAAGACCAGCGAAGGAGGACAGGCGGTCGGGACTGCCAAAAGCTGCCATGTGTCGGCCACCGGGCCGGTGATTTCGTCTCCACCGTCGGCCATGTCGTCGCTCACGGCCACCTCGGCAGCGGACACCGTGCGTTCACATCGTGCCGCCCCGCCGGCTGCATGATTCGACCGTCGGCTCCTCGGAGCTGCGGGGCCACCGCCACCCGCGGTGACTCGCCCGCGGGCTCAGGTCCGATGCGACGTCCGGGGGTGAGGGGCGTTGACCGGCCGTCCCGGTCGGCAGGCCAACGCCCTGAACACCTTTCGGGTTTCGTGGTCAAACGGCCGGAGCTGTCGCCGTGGCAGCCTGCCAGTCGCTCCCGGTGGCGATGGCCGTCCGCCAGCGGCGCAGCGCCTTGGGCGGCATGCCCAGGGCCAGGGCGCCAGTGAGCCGATGACCGGTGCGGTAGGCGACGAGGAAACGGCCCCGGGCCGAGTCGCCTGCGACGACGCGTGCTTCGTCGTGGCCGCGGAGGTGACCGTATGCCTGGATCCTCATTCCGTGCTGGTCGGACCAGAAATAGGGGACGGAGGCGAAGACACGGGCGGATTCGGGGTGGAGCAGGTTGCGGGCGGCGGCCACGGCTTGTTCGGCGGCGTTGGTCCGGTGTTCGACGCGCATGTCGGCGTCGAACAGGGGGTTGTGCCAGCGGGCCACGTCCCCGGCGGCAAAGACGCCGGGGGCCGCGGCGAGGTATCGGTCGCAGACCACGCCGTCGGCCAGGTGCAGGCCGCTGCCGTCGAGCCAGGCGGTGTTGGGTTCGGACCCGATGGCGACGAGCACGTCATCAGCCGGGACCAGTGTCCCGTCGGACAGCCGGACGGCGGTGAGCCGACCGCCCCGGATCACCGTCTCGGCGACCCTGGTACCGGAACGCAGGTCCACCCCGTGATCGCGGTGCAGGTGCGCGAGGTGTTCACCGGCCCGGTGTCCGAGGACGTGGGCGAGGGGAACGGGCGCGGGCTCGACGAGGGTGACGGCGGTCCCCAGGGCGCGGGCCGAGGACGCCACTTCGGAGCCCAGGAACCCGGCACCGACGACGACCAGTCGGCGGCCCTCGCCGAGACGCTCGTGCAGGGCGAGGGCGTCGTCCAGGGTGCGCAGGGTGTGCACGCCCGGTGTGGGCGGCCCGGGGAGGTGGCGCGGCCGGACTCCGGTGGCGATGATCAGGCCGTCGAAGCCGCATTCGGTTCCGTCGGCCAGGGTCACCGTACGGGTCCTGGTGGACAGGGCGGTGGCGGCGGTCCCGAGCCGGAGTTCCAGGTCGAGGGCCTCCACGTCGGCCCGCGGGCGCAGGGCGGTCCGTTCGACGGCCCAGGCGCGGGACAGGATTTGTTTGGACAGGGGCGGCCGGTCGTAGGGCAGGTGGCGTTCCCGGCCGATGAGGGTGAGCGAGCCGTCGAAGCCTTCCCGGCGCAGGGTCTCGGCGGCCGACAGACCGGCCGCCGAGGCACCGACGACGACGATCCGGCGTGGTGGGGCGGCGGTCACGACCTGACCAGGCGGATCGCCGCGGCCGGGCAGACGGCCGCCGACTCCCTGACGTCGTCGTGGTGGGTGGGGTCGGGGGTGTCGGTGAGCAGTTCGACGATGCCGTCGTCGTCCTGGTCGAAGACGTCGGGGGCCAGCAGGACGCACTGGCCGGAGGCGACACACTTGGGCTGGTCAACTTCCACGCGCATGGGCTTCTCGTTTCCGCTTGGGGGGATGTGAGCAGGAGACAGCGGGGGACAGTGACAGGTCACCAGGTGACGGGCAGTGCGTAGACGCCGTAGACGATGCCGTCGTGCTTGAAGTCCAGTCGGTCGATGCCGGTGGCCAACTGGAGAGTGGGGACGCGCCTGTAGAGGGTGCTGTAGACGCACTGCAACTCGACGCGGGCCAGCGGCTGCCCCAGGCACTGGTGCACACCAAACCCGAAGGCCACATGGCGGCGGGCATCGCGGGTGACGTCCAGTCGGTCCGGGTCGGGGAAGGCGTCGGGGTCGCGGTTGGCGATGTCGTTGGCGAAGATGATGCCCTCGCCCGCGCGTATGGTACGGCCGCCGACCTCGATGTCCTCCAGTGCCACCCGGCGGCGTCCGGAGTGGGTGATGTTCAGGTAGCGCAGCAGTTCCTCGACCGCGGCAGCGGTCACCGCGCGGTCCTCCGACTCGCGCAGCAGGGCGAGTTGGGCCGGGTTCTCCAGAAGGGCGAGGGTGCCCAGCGCGATCATGTTGGCCGTCGTCTCGTGCCCGGCGCCCAGCAGCAGGACGCCCATCCGTGCGGCCTCGCGTTGCGTCATCTCGCCGGTGGCCACACGTTTGACGGCCAGTTCGGACAGAAGGTCGTCGCTGGGCGCAGCGCGCTTGGCGGTCAGGAGGTCGTCGAGGTAGTCGGTGAGTGCCTCGGTCGCCTCCTGCACTTCCTCGGGCGTCGATGTGCCACGGACGATGACCTTGGTGCAGCGCTGGAAGAAGTCGTGCTTCTCGTACGGGACGCCCAGCAGTTCGCAGATGACCAGGCTGGGGACCGGGAGTGCGAACGTCTCGACCAAGTCGACGGGCCTGGGTCCGGCAAGCATCTCGTCGATCAGATCGTCGACGATCTTCTGGACCGCCGGCCGCAGCGCGTTCATTCGCTTGACCGCGAAGGGAGCGGTCACCATGCGGCGCAGCCGGGCGTGCTCGGGATCGTCCATGTTGAGGAATGTGGGGTTCTGCCGGTCCCGCTCCCGCATCCCGGCGTTGCGGTGCGGGAATCCGGGCAGTGCCGGGTCGGAACTGACGCGCGGATCACCGAGCAGGGTACGCAGATGATCGTGCCGCGTGATCAGCCAGGGGCTGCTGCCGTCCCAGATCCGCACCCGGGCGACGGGGCTGTCCGCCTGGAGCGTCTGCAGCGCGGGCGGGGGGGCGAACGGGCAGCCGGCTGCCCGGGGGCTGGGGTGTTCGGGCAGTTCGACCGTGGTGTCTGCGGTCTCGGTCATACGGTGCCTCCGTGGGGAAGAGGGATCACGTGACCACTTTCCTAACAGCGTTAGTAGCCCCATGCAACTAGCCTCGATCTTGCATGACGGTCCGTCGATTTCTCCGGCGGGCCGTTTCTCTGTTGCGGGCTGGTTGTGAGAATGGTGGTGGCCCGGCTGTCG